>NZ_JBLYYB010000058.1:0-10093 GCF_048549895.1 Hydrogenophaga sp. | reverse complement strand
GGATGAGCATGTTGTTCTTCATGAGCACCGCGTTTTACTGGATGGGCATGTTCACCCGTGCCGGTGACACCTTTGAGCTGTTGGGCTCGCGTCTGGCCTGGGTGGCCGTGACGTTGGCGCTCATCGGCACCATGGTGCGCTGGTACGAAAGCCATCAGATCGGTCCGGACATCGGCCACATCCCGGTGAGCAACCTCTACGAAGTGTTCGTGTTGTTCTGCTGGATGACCGCCGCTTTCTATCTGTATTACGAAGACCAGTACAAAACCCGACGCATGGGCGCGTTCGTGATGCTGGTGGTGAGTGCGGCTGTGGGCTTCCTGCTCTGGTACACCGTGATTCGCGAAGCCCATGAAATCCAGCCACTGGTGCCCGCGCTGCAAAGCTGGTGGATGAAGCTGCACGTGCCCGCCAACTTCATCGGCTACGGCACCTTTGCCATCGCGGCCATGCTCGCCTTCGCATACCTCATCAAACAAAGCGCCAACGAAACCCGCTGGTACAAGCTCGCGCCGCTGTGGATTCTGGGTTTGGTGCTGTGTCTGGAGCCCATCGTGTTCCGCCAGTCGGCGGCCGAGAAGGGCGGCAGCTACTGGTTCGTTTACTTCGGCGTGTCGGCGCTCATCGTGGCGACCATCATGTTCGGGCGCAAACGCATCGCCGAGCGCCTGCCCAGCTTCGAGGTGCTGGACGACGTGATGTACAAAGCCATCGCCGTGGGCTTCGCTTTCTTCACCATCGCCACCGTGCTGGGCGCCCTGTGGGCGGCCGAGGCCTGGGGTGGTTACTGGAGCTGGGACCCGAAGGAAACCTGGGCGCTGATTGTCTGGCTGAACTACGCGGCGTGGTTGCACATGCGCCTCATGAAGGGTCTGCGCGGCACCGTGGCGGCCTGGTGGGCGCTGGTGGGTCTCGCGGTCACGACCTTCGCGTTTCTCGGCGTGAACATGTTCCTCTCGGGCCTGCACAGCTACGGCGAACTCTGATCCCTTCGGCGGGGTCAAGTGGGCAGGCCAGCGCGGTCTGGCCCGGAACTTTGTAAGAATCGCGGCTGTCCCACGACTCACGGCAAGTCCTGCGCGGCATCTTCTGCGCGGGGCGTTGCACAGGTCAGGACCGCCCCATGCTCATCCGCACTGCCCAAGACGGCTTCAACCACCCCTTCCCGAGCGACATCACGCCCAAGGCGGCCTACCAGAACCGCCGGCAGTGGCTGCAGCGCAGCGCGTTCACCGCAGCGACGGTGGGAGGTGCGGTTTCGCTGATCGCGACTGAAGCGACGGCCCAACCAGCCGGCCCGACGCCCAAGCCGGGCAAGCTCTCTGCGCTCCCCGGCAAGGCGTCTTCCGTGCCTGGTGCCACCACGGTGGAGAAGCTCACCCCCTACAGCGACGCCAGCACCTACAACAACTACTACGAGTTCAGCACCGACAAGGCCGACCCGGCGGTCTATGCCAAGTCGCTCAAGCCACGGCCCTGGACGGTGGCGGTGGAAGGCCTGGTGAACAAGCCCGGCACCTTTGACCTGGACGCCTTGCTCAAGCTCAGCCCGATGGAAGAGCGCATTTACCGCCTGCGTTGTGTGGAAGGCTGGTCGATGGTGGTGCCGTGGGTGGGTTATTCGATGGCCGAACTCATCAAACAGGTGCAGCCGCAGGGCAGTGCGAAGTTCGTTGAGTTTGTGACGCTGGCCGACAACAAGCAGATGCCTGGCTTGAATTCGAACGTGTTGGAGTGGCCGTACGTAGAAGGTCTGCGGCTGGACGAAGCCATGCACCCGCTCACACTGCTGACCTTCGGCATGTACGGCGAGGTGTTGCCCAACCAGAACGGTGCGCCGGTGCGCTTGGTGGTGCCGTGGAAGTACGGTTTCAAGAGCGGCAAGTCGATCGTCAAGATCCGCTTCACCGACAAGGAACCGCGCACAGCGTGGAACCGCGCGGCGCCGCAGGAGTACGGTTTCTATTCGAACGTGAACCCGCAGGTGTCCCACCCGCGCTGGAGTCAGGCGACCGAGCGACGCATCGGCGAGGAGGGTGGCCTGTTCGCCAAGCGCCGCCAGACGCAGATGTTCAATGGCTACGAGCCGCAGGTGGGTCAGCTCTACGCGGGCATGGACCTGCGCAAGTTCTTCTGATGGAAGCCATCCGCGCGCCAGGGCTGCCGGCCGGATCGCGCCCGGCGGGCTCGCGCATCAACCGCTGGCTCGGTCACCGCGCGGCGAAGCCCATGGGGTTTGTGCTGGCCTTGCTGCCGCTGGCCTGGCTGGTCTGGGCGGCGTTTGCCAACCAGCTCGGCGCCAACCCGGCCGAGGCCTTGATCCGCTCGCTGGGCGACTGGACCATCCGCTTCCTCGTGCTGGTGCTGGCCATCACGCCGCTGCGCACGGTGACCGGCTGGGTGGCGCTGGCGCGGCTGCGCCGCATGGTGGGGCTGTTTGTGTTTTTCTACGCCTGCATGCACCTGCTGGCCTACGCGTGGTTCGACATGGAATTCAGCGTACCGGGCATCGTGGACGACGTGATCAAGCGCCCGTTCATCCTGGTGGGCTTTCTGGGCTGGCTGCTCTTGCTGGCGCTGGCCGCCACCTCGTTCAACCGCGCCATCCGTGCCATGGGCGCAAAGCGCTGGCAGATGCTGCACCGCGCGGTGTACGCCATCGCTGGCCTGGCCGTGCTGCACTTTTTCTGGATGCGCAGCGGCAAAAACGACTTTGCCGAAGTCGCGGTGTACGCGGCGCTGTTCGCAGTGTTGCTGGGCTGGCGCCTCTGGCGGCGGCTGTCAAAACCGCGCGCCGTCTGAAACAACAGCTCAGGCCGGCGGCAGCAAGGTTTCCAGGCGCAGTTGATCGGCCGCCGATTCGCGTGCCCTGATGAGCGTGGCGGTGTTGCCATCCACCAGCAGCTCGGCCGCCCGACCTCGCGTGTTGTAGTTGCTGGCCATGCTCATGCAGTAAGCACCCGCCGAGAGCACCGCCAGCAGATCACCCGTCTGCGCAGCCAATGTGCGGTCGCGACCCAGCCAGTCGCCGCTTTCGCACACCGGTCCCACCACGTCCCAGGTGGTGGGCGCATCGGCGCGAGGGATCACCTCCACGATGCGGTGGAAGGCCTGGTACATGGCGGGGCGCGGCAGGTCGTTCATGGCCGCGTCCACGATCAGGAAATTCTTTTGTTCGCCTGGCTTCTGGTAAAGCACTTCGGTGAGGCACACGCCCGCGTTGCCCACCAGCGAGCGACCGGGTTCGATGACGATCTTGCGGTCGCCAAAGCCGCGTTCGTCCAGGCGCTGCAACAGTTGCTGCCACAAGGCATCGGCTTGCGGTGGCGTGTCGCCGTGGTAGTCGATGCCCAGTCCACCACCGAAATCGATGTGCTCGATCGGCACGCCCGCAGCCTCGATGCTCTGCACCAGATCGAGCACCCGGTCCATGGCGTCGAGGTAAGGCCCGGTCTGCGTGATCTGCGAGCCGATGTGGCAGTCGATGCCGACCACGCGCAGGCCAGCGCACGCAGCGGCGTGCCGGTAGGTATCCACCACGTCTTCGTGTGCGATGCCGAACTTGTTGCCCTTGAGGCCGGTGGAAATGTAGGGGTGGGTTTGCGCGTCCACGTTGGGGTTCACGCGCACGCTCACCGGCGCTCGTTGTCCCATGCTGCGCGCCACCTCGTCAAGCACGTCCAGCTCGGCGCGGCTCTCCACGTTGAAGCAGCCGATGCCCACTTCCAGCGCGCGCTTCATTTCGGTACGCGTCTTGCCCACGCCCGAGAAAATCACCTTGGCTGGGTCGACGCCCGCAGCCAGCGCGCGTTCAAGTTCGCCACCCGAGACGATGTCGAGCCCACAACCCGCGCGCACCAGCGTCTGCAGGATGCCCAGCGTGGAGTTGGCTTTCATGGCGTAGCAGATCTGGTGCGATCGCCCAGCCAGCCCGCGCTGGTAGGCGGCCAGCGCGTCCAGCATGGCGGCGCGGCTGTAGACGAACAGCGGCGTTCCGTGTTGTTTGGCCAGCTGTTGTAGGGACACGCCTTCCATCACGAGCTCGCCCGCCTGGTGCGAAATGAAGGGGGGCAGGTTCATGGGCGGCTGGCCGGGCAGGGTGGTCATGCTGGTGCTGGGAATCGGTTGGAGGTAGCGCACCTGCCGGCAGCAGAGCCGGTGTCGTGGTTCAGCGCGGTGCAGGCGCGTTGGGCAGCGGTGCGTTCTGGGTGGTGTTTGCGTTGGCTGGCGTTGTGTTTGACGTGGGCAGGTACAGAGGCCCCTTTTGACCACAAGCCGACAGCAACAACAGGCTCAGCACCATGCCCACAACCCGGGTGTTTGAAGGGGCGCGGCCTAGAATGCGTGTCGTTCTCAACATGCACCCATTGTAATGACCGACACCGAGTACCAAGACCTGGCGGAATCGCTGCTGAGGTCGATTGAACTGGCCTGCGATCGCATCAACGATCAAACCGACGCGGATGTCGACAACCAGCGCGTGGGCGGCATGATCACGATGACGTTTGCCAACGGCAGCCAGATCATCGTCAACCTGCAAAAACCGTTGCAGGAAGTCTGGTTGGCCGCCCGCGCCGGCGGTTTTCACTACCGCCACGATGGAGTGGCCTGGATGGACACCAAAGGCCAGGGTGAGTTTTTCGCCCACCTCTCCCGATTCGCCTCTGAACAATCCGGTCAGGCGCTGAGCTTCAGTTCCTGAACAGATCGAGGATGCCGCGCCGGTCTTCAACCGGCGGTATGGGTGTCGGTGCGGGCTGCGAAACGGTTGGATCGATTGCGACGGGGGCCGCGCCGGGCCAGGGATCTTGCAAGCCCAGGCCATGAACGCCGTTGCCTGGACCAAACTCCTCGAAGTACCACTCACCGCCGACGTTGATCACGCCGGGCGGAGGTGCGTATGACGCCACAGGCACGTCTTTGAGCGCCTGTGACATGAAGGAAATCCAGATCGGCAAGCTCAAACCACCACCTGTTTCCCGACTGCCCAGGTTGCGCGGCGTGTCGTAGCCCACCCAGGCGGCCGCCACCAGCGTGGGCTGGTAGCCCACGAACCACGCGTCGACGGAATCGTTGGTGGTGCCGGTTTTGCCAAACACATCGGTTCGCTTCAGGGTGGCCTGTGCCCTCGCCGCTGTGCCCGTTCGGGTGATTTCCTGCAGCAGGCTGTTCATGATGAAAGCGTTGCGCGGTTCGATGGCGCGCTGGCTTTCGGTGAGCGTCGGCTCGGGCGCCTCGTAAATCACCTTGCCCTTGTGATCGGCGACCCGGGTGATCAGCGTCGGGGACACCCGGTAGCCGCCGTTGGCAAACACCCCGTAACCCACCGCCATCTGCATGGGCGTGACCGAGCCCGCACCGAGGGCCATGGTGAGGTAGGGCGGGTGTTTGTCGATGTCGAAACCGAAACGCCCCACCCACTGCTGAGCGCTTTGGGTGCCGACCAACTGAAGCACACGGATCGACACCATGTTTTTGGACTTGGCCAGTGCGCGGCGCACCGACATCGGTCCCTCGAACTGCCCGTCGTAGTTCTTGGGCTCCCACGGCTTGCCTCCGGTCGCGTCTGCGCTGTAGAACAGCGGTGCGTCGTTGACCACGGTCATGGGCGTGAGCCCTTTTTCCAGCGCAGCCGAATAAATGAAAGGCTTGAAGCTGGACCCGGGTTGGCGCCAGGCCTGGGTCACGTGGTTGAACTTGCTCTTCTGAAAATCGAAGCCACCGACCAACGCAATCACCTTGCCGGTGCGTGGGTCCATGGCGACAAAGGCCGACTCAACGTCGGGCAACTGCGTGATGCGCCATGCCTTGTTGTTGGTCTGCACCACCCGGATCACCGCTCCGGGGCGAATCTTGATGTTGGGCCCGGCCTTGTCGGACAAGCCGGATTGCACCGGTTTGAGACCCTCGCCCGTGATCTCGAAAGGCTCACCGTCCTGGCGGACCGCAACAACACGCTTGGGCCCTGCTTCCAGAACGACGGCAGAGAGCAGGTCGTCGTTGTCGGGGCGCTCCGTGAGCGCATCGTCCACGGCTTCGTCAAGCGCGGCTTTGTCAGATGGCAGGTCGATGAACAACTCCGGTCCCCGGTAGATCTGGCGACGCTCGTAATCCAGCACGCCCTGGCGCACAGCCCGGTAGGCCGCCAGCTGCTCCGCTTGCTTGAGGGAGGTCGTGACCACCAGTCCACGCGTGTAGGCCTCTTCGCCGTATTGCGAAACGATGGACTGCCGGACCATTTCAGCCACGAACTCGGCATGAACCTGGGTGGCGCTGCCCACTGGACGCAGCTTCAACTCCTCGGACTTGGCCTCCTCGGCCTGCTCGGCCGTGATGAAGCCGTTCTCGACCATGCGGTCGATGATGTGCAATTGGCGGGCACGGGCTCGTCGCGGATTGCGGATCGGGTTGTAGGCGGAAGGCGCTTGGGGCAATCCCGCCAGCATGGCCGCCTCGGCCACAGTCACATCCTTGAGCGCCTTGCCGAAGTAAATCTGGGCTGCCGACGAGAACCCATAGGCTCGCTGTCCCAGGAAGATCTGGTTCATGTAGATCTCGAGGATCTGCTCCTTGGTGAGCATGTGCTCAAGCTTGAACGTCAGCAGCACCTCGTAGATCTTGCGCGTGTAGCTCTTCTCTGCAGACAGGTACACGTTGCGCGCGACCTGCATGGTGATCGTCGAAGCACCCTGGCTCTTGGCCTGGCGCAGGTTGGCCAACGCGGCGCGAATCATGCCCCGGTAGTCCACACCACTGTGTTCGAAGAAGCGCGCGTCCTCAATGGCCAGCACCGCGTTCTTCATGACCTCGGGGATCTCGTTGATCGTGAGCAGGTTGCGGCGCTCTTCGCCAAACTCACCAATCAACTGACCTTCAGCGGTCAACACACGAAGCGGCAGCTTGGGTCGGTAATCGGCGAGACCGGTCACATCGGGGAGGTTCGGGTAGGCCACAGCCAACGCGATGCCCACGGCCATCAACACACTTACAACACCCGCAGCCGCCAGTCCGGCCACAGCCACCACCAAGCGTCCCATCCAGATCAGTGCTGTGCGGCCCGCAGATACTGGCTCGGAAGTTGTGGAAGGGGTGGGGGTATCTTGGTTGGGCATGCGGTCGATCAAGGCCTCAAACCCTGATTATAAAAATGGCGCTTGGCGGCCCTGGTTGGCGCGGTCCACATATTGTGAGTCGTTGTACATGTCGAAGATCAAAGCCCCGTCAAAGGGTCGACAGCGAAGCGGGAACACGTATGGTTTTGACAACGTTTCGACTTGTCTCAAAGGCAAAATTTCTTTGCTGGACAAAGGTCTCGCTGCTAGCATTCAAGTGAATTCTTAAGTCTGACGCACTGCGGCGTCATCATATCTGGGGGTCACCTTGATCTCATTGGGATCGTTATTCAGCCGGGAACCGGCGCCCTTGTTGGGCATTGACGTGAGCTCGTCGAGCGTCAAACTGGTTGAACTGTCCCGCAACCGATCGGGTGATCTGGTGCTGGAGCGTTGCGCCATGGAGCCGCTCGAGCGTGGCTGGATCACCGATGGCAACATCGAGAAATTCGATGAGGTGGCCGAAGCCGTTCGGCGAGTCGTTCGCAAGAGTGGCAGCAAGACCAAGAACGTCGCGTTGGCGCTGCCGGCTTCGGCGGTGATCACCAAAAAAATCATCCTGCCAGGTGGCTTGTCCGACAAAGAGCTTGAGGCGCAGGTCGAATCCGAAGCCAACCAGTACATCCCCTTCTCACTCGACGAAGTCAGTCTGGACTTTTGCGTGATTGGTCCCAGCGCCAATTCGGTGGGGGATGTGGAGGTTTTGATCGCCGCGTCGCGCAAGGAAAAAGTGTCGGACCGGCAAGGCCTGGCCGAGGCGGCCGGGCTCAAGCCGGTTGTCATGGATGTGGAGTCCTACGCTTCGCGCATGGCGGCGGGGCGGGTCATTGAAACGCTGCCCAACCAAGGCATCGATTCGCTGGTGGCGCTTTTTGAAGTGGGCGCACTGACGACCAGCATGCAGGTCATGCGCAATGACGACGTTCTGTATGAGCGGGATCAGGCGTTTGGCGGAGCACAGCTCACGCAACTGATTGTTCGGCAGTACGGCTTTTCTGCCGACGAAGCAGAAGCCAAGAAGCGCTCAGGTGATTTGCCCGACGACTACCGTGCGGCGGTTCTGGACCCCTTCATTGAAAGCATGGCACAAGAGGTTGGCCGTGCGTTGCAGTTCTTCTTCACCAGCACGCCTTACAACAAGGTTGATCACATCCTGCTGGCTGGCGGCAGTGCCGCACTGCCCGGTTTGACAGAAGCCGTCACGCACCAGACGTCTTTTGCCTGCATGGTCATCAATCCCTTCGATGCCATGGAAATGGCAGCCTCCATTCAGGCACGCAAGATTTCGCGAGAAGCACCTTCGTACCTGACGTCAACCGGGTTGGCCCTGCGGAGGTTCTACCAATGATCTTGATCAACCTGCTGCCTCACAGAGAGGCGGCCCGAAAGCGTCAGAAGGAACAATTCTTTACCCAGCTGGGCCTGTCCGCGTTGTTGGGCGGCATCGTTTGTGGTGCCGTGTTCACGTGGTACCAGGGACAAATAGCTTCCCAGCAGGAACGAAACGCGTTCTTGCAAGCCGAGATCACCCGACTCGATGCCGAGATCAAGGACATCGCTGGTTTGCAGAGGGAAATTGCATCCCTGCGCGCCAGGCAAACCGCCGTGGAGGATTTGCAGAGCGACCGCAACATTCCTGTGCATTTGTTGGACGAGTTGGTCACGCAGTTGCCAGATGGCATCTACCTGCGGTCCATGAAGCACGAGAACCAGAGTGTGCTGCTGAATGGGGTGGCGCAATCTCAGGAACGGGTGTCTGACCTGTTGCGCAACCTGTCCAACAACAGCCAGTGGCTCGGACGGCCGGATTTGATCGAGATTGTGTCTTCCAGCGTGGCTCTTGCCAGCCGAGAGCAGCGACGCGTCTTCAACTTCTCCATTCGCGTTTCACTCAAACGCCCTGCTGCTGAAGCTGGGGCGGCCCCGGCCGGTGCCCCAGCCGCTGCAGGCAAAGTCTGATCACAGGGCACGCACCATGGCAAAAACGCCCAGCATCAACGTGGACTTCAAGGCAGTCCAGGACAAACTTCGCAGCCAGTTCACGGGCCTTGATCCCAATGACCCCTCGCAATGGCCGGGTCTGCCGCGCAACCTGTTGTTCGTGGCGGTGTGCCTGGCAGTCATTGCCGGTTTGTGGTTTGCCTGGCTGAAAGATTCCGATGAGGAATTGATTGCCGAGAAAGCCCGAGAGCAGCAACTTCGCGACGACTACAAAAAGAAAGCAGTCCAAGCGGTCAACCTCGATGCCCTTCGCAAGCAACTGGAGCAAGTGCAGCAATACGTCACCCAGCTTGAGAAGCAACTGCCCAGCAAAGCAGAAATGGATGCCTTGCTGTCAGACATCAACCAGGCAGGTCTGGGGCGAAGTCTGCAATTCGAGTTGTTTCGCCCCGGTGCGGTCAGCGTGAAGGAGTACTACGCTGAATTGCCCATCACGGTGCGGGTGACGGGCACTTACCACGACATCGGATTGTTCGCGGCAGACATCGCGAACCTGTCGCGCATCGTCACCTTGAACAACCTGTCCTTGACGCCGGTGGCAGGCCGCGAAGGCGTTCTGACGATGGACTGCATCGCCAAAACCTTCCGCTATCTGGATCAGGAAGAAATTGCACTTCAGCAAAAAGCACAGGGAGCAAAGCAGTGACTTCCCTAAGATTTACGAGCTGTTCATTTTTGGTCGCCTTCGCTTTGGTTTTGTCAGCTTGCACCTCGTCTGGCCAGGATGAATTGCAGGTCTGGATGCAGAACGAGCGAAACAGCATCAAGCCTTCGGTCAAACCCATTCCCTCCCCCACGAAGTTTGAGCCACAGGCCTACGCTGGAGAGCGTTTGACACCGCCTTTCAGCATCGAAAAGCTCACCAGCGCTTTGATCGGAAACCAGTCGACGCCGGTGGTCAACGCTGCCTTGATCGAGCCAGAACTCAATCGGCGCAAGCAGCCACTCGAGGCGTACCCGCTTGACACCATGTCCATGGT
>NZ_JBLYYB010000057.1:0-34442 GCF_048549895.1 Hydrogenophaga sp. | reverse complement strand
TCATCTCGGAAGGCCGCACCAACTACCCGAGCATGACGGCCCGCCGCCGCCTGACCGCCGACCACCAGATCGAGGTGGTGGGTGCCCAGCTGCGCGCCATGATGCCCTGGATCGCCAAGAACAAGCTGGTGGACCAGACGCGCAACTGATGCGCGACCGCTCGCATTCGCGAGCGACCCTCCAAAGGCCACTTCGGTGGCCTTTGTCGTTTCTGCAAGCCTTGGCACTGCCTTACACTGCAACTTTGCACCATGCAAGGGTGTCTTCGGGCATCCTTTCAAACACACCTCATGCACGACGGCACCGATCCCCAGCACACCCACCACGAAGACCGGCCCAAGCGTTCCAAGGGCATCTACATGGTGCCCAACATGATCACGCTGGCCGCCTTGTTCGGCGGTTTCTATTCGGTGGTGATGGCCATGAACGGGCGCTACGACCTCGCCACCGTGGGTATCTTCGTGGCCATGGTGCTCGACAGCCTCGATGGCCGCGTGGCCCGCATGACCAACACGCAAAGCGCGTTTGGCGAGCAGATGGATTCGCTCTCCGACATGGTGTCTTTCGGCGCCGCGCCTGCGCTCATCGCTTATGAGTGGACCCTGCGCGATCTGGGCCGATGGGGTTGGATCGCTGCCTTCGTTTACTGCGCCTGCGCAGCGCTTCGCCTGGCGCGCTTCAACGTCAACACCGGTGTGGTGGACAAGCGTTACTTTCAGGGGCTGCCTTCACCCGCCGCCGCTGCACTGGTGGCGGGCTTCATCTGGCTGATGACGGAGCTTGAAATCCCGCCGCAAGACGTGACCTGGTTCATGTTCGCCCTCACGCTCTACACCGGCCTGACCATGGTGACGAATGTGCCGTTCTACAGCTTCAAGGAACTGAACCTGCGCAAGAGCGTGCCGTTTGCGGCCATCGTGCTGGTGGCACTGGCCATTGCAGTCATCAACATCCACCCACCCACGGTGCTGTTCGCGCTGTTTGTGGTCTACGGCTTGTCGGGCTATGCGGTGTATTTCTGGCGCAAGGCCAAGGGCCGCCCGACCAGCGTGATCAGCACTTCCACCGACGAGCCCGACGAGCGCGGCCTGCACGACGACTGAGTTGCGCATCGACCCGATCACCTTTGCCAATGGCCCGCTGAGAGGGCTTTGTGCTACATTGCAACGCATGTTCAAATTTTCGTTTTCGCTACTACTGGGTGTCCGTCACGGGCAGGTTCGGTAACGCGAGAGCGATTCCCCTACAACGGCCCGTTTGCACCCGCAGCGGGCCGTTTTTGTTTTGGACTGCGGGTTTTTTTGAAGCGCTGCCCACGAGGCATCCCACTGGAGCATTGAGATGAGCGACAAACTGATCATTTTTGACACCACCTTGCGCGACGGCGAACAGTCGCCCGGCGCGTCCATGACGAAGGACGAGAAGCTGCGCATTGCGCGCCAGCTGGAACGCCTGAAGGTCGATGTCATTGAAGCCGGTTTTGCGGCCAGCTCCAATGGGGACTTCGAGTCCGTCAAGGCCATCGCCGATGTGATCAAGGATTCCACCGTGTGTTCGCTGGCCCGCGCCAATGACCGCGACATCGCGCGTGCTGCCGAGGCCCTCAAGGGCGCGCACCGGGCCCGCATCCACACCTTCATCGCCACCAGTGCGCTGCACATGGAGAAGAAGCTGCGCATGACGCCCGAGCAGGTGCTGGAGCAAGCCAAACAGTCGGTACGTTTTGCGCGCAACCTGGTGGACGACATCGAGTTCAGCCCTGAAGACGGCTACCGCAGCGACGTGGACTACCTGTGCCGTGTGTTGGAAGCCGTGATCAAGGAAGGCGCCACCACGCTCAACATCCCGGACACCGTGGGGTATGCGGTGCCGGAACTGTATGGTGACTTCATTCGCACCTTGCGTGAACGCATTCCCAATTCCGACAAGGCGATCTGGTCTGTGCATTGTCACAACGATTTGGGTATGGCGGTCGCCAACTCCTTGGCGGGCGTGAAAATCGGCGGCGCGCGCCAGGTGGAGTGCACCATCAACGGGTTGGGCGAGCGTGCGGGCAACTGCTCGCTTGAAGAAATCGTGATGGCGGTGCGCACGCGTCGCGACTACTTCGGTTTGGATGTGGGCGTGGACGCCACGCAGATCGTGCCGGCCAGCCGCATGGTGAGCCAGACCACCGGTTTTGTGGTGCAGCCCAATAAGGCGGTGGTGGGCGCCAACGCGTTTGCGCACGCCAGCGGCATCCACCAGGACGGTGTGCTCAAAGCGCGCGACACCTACGAAATCATGCGGGCCGAAGACGTGGGATGGGCGGCCAACAAGATCGTGCTGGGCAAGCTCAGTGGCCGCAATGCGTTCAAGCAGCGCTTGCAGGATCTGGGCATCGAGATGGAGTCTGAAGGCGAGATCAACACCGCATTTGCTGCCTTCAAGGAGCTGGCCGATCGCAAAAGCGAGATCTTCGATGAGGACATTCTGGCGCTGTGCAGCGACGAGAGCGTGACGGCGGAGAAGGAGCAGTACGGTCTGGTTTCGCTCAAGCAGCGCAGTGAAACCGGGGAACGTCCGCATGCGAGCGTGGTGTTCACGGCAGATGGTCAGGAAGTTCGGGTCGAGAGCGACGGCAACGGCCCGGTGGATGCTTCGCTGAAAGCGATTGAAAACCATGTCAAGAGTGGTGCCGAGCTGGTTCTGTATTCGGTCAATGCCATCACGAGTGGCTCGACCGAGAGCCAGGGCGAAGTCACGGTGCGTTTGCAGCACGGTGGGCGGGTGGTCAACGGCGTTGGAGCGGATCCGGACATCGTTGTGGCTTCTGCGAAGGCGTATCTGAGCGCCCTGAACAAGCTCCACAGCAAGTTCGACCGGGTGGCAGCGCAAGGATAAAGTTGAGGAAAATCAAGAACTTGGGATGTTCTGTGTTCTGATCTTCAGAAATGACACCAAAAGTAGCATCTGTTCTACCGATCATTTAAGAGAATTTCCCAAGCGATTGATATTGCTAGTTTTTTTCCATATGCATATACTTCACTTCAGCGCGATTCTTGTCGCTGGAGTGAAGTGATGATCCAAGGCGTTGTTCGCATTCGAAAATTGGTTCTGGCGGCCACCGTGGCTGCTTGGGTGGGTGCGAGTGTTCTGCCCCTGATGGCAAGCGCGGCCACCAGCCCGGCCAAGATCGCCAAGGCCCAGAAATCAGCGTCTGCCAAAGCTCCAGTCAAACGCCCATCCGCGTCAGCCAAGACCTCCACCCGCAAGGTGACTGCGGCCAGGACCACCACCAAAAAAACGGTGCTGGCGAAGAAAAGTTCAACGCGCGTCAAGGTGCAGATGGCATCGGGCAAGAAGCCCACGGCTCGGCAGTTGGCCGCACAAACCCAGGCCCGGAAAAATGCGAAGGCTGCGGTGGTGCGGGTGGTTGCACCGGCTCGGCTCTCCATGGGTGAGCAACTGGGCTTGCGCACCAGCAACGACCGCCTCGACCTCAACTCCAGCGTCGCGCTGGTGATCGATCAGGAAACCAACGAAGTGCTGTTCAGCAAAAACGATGCAGCTGTGTTGCCGATCGCTTCGCTCACCAAGCTCATGACCGGTCTGGTCATCGCCGATGCGAACCTGGACATGGACGAACCCCTCACCATCACCCAGGACGATGTGGACACGCACAAGGGCAGCAGCTCGCGCCTGGCGGTGGGCAGCACCTTGTCGCGTGGCGAAATGATGCATCTGGCGTTGATGTCGAGCGAGAACCGGGCGGCCAATGCGCTGGGCCGCACCTACCCAGGCGGCTTGAGCGAGTTCGTGCGCTTGATGAATTCCAAAGCCAGGCAGCTCGGCATGACCGACACGCGCTACGTTGAACCAACGGGCTTGTCGAGCCTGAATCAGTCCAGTGCGCGAGATCTCGCCACACTGGTGTCGGTGGCGCACGACCGACCCATACTGCGCAGCTTGTCCACGTCGCCCGGTCACGAAGTGGAGCTGGGTCGTCGCACGCTGCACTACAACAATTCCAATCGGCTGATCAAGAACCCGGAGTGGGAAATCGGTCTGCAGAAAACGGGCTACATCTCCGAAGCCGGGCGCTGCCTGGTGATGCAGGCCAAAGTGGCTGGTCGCCAACTGATCATGGTGTTTCTGGATTCGGCCGGCAAGCTCAGCCGCCTGCAAGATGCCGAGCGCGTGCGCCGTTGGGTGGAAGTGCAGACTGAAATGGCACGCCCCGTGGTTCGCCCACAAGGCTGATCAAGCCTTTCGTCTTTCCATGAAAAACGGTCCTGTGCGGACCGTTTTGTTTTGGCGCTGGGCGCTTCAGCGGCCTGGCAATCCCGCGGGACGCGAACACCCCAGCGCAGAAGAGATCTCGGCGGCGGTGCTCCTGAGCTTGGGCACCCAGCTTTCGTCGATGCGGTCCGCCGGTGCCGAAATCGACAAACCGGCCACCAGCTTGTTCTGGTCGTCGTAAATACCGGCGGCCATGCAGCGTACGCCCAGTTCCAGCTCCTCGTTGTCCCGGGCCAGACCGGCTTGCCGGCACTGCGCGAGTTCGCGCTCCAGGCTCGGCAGTTGGGTGAGGCTGTTGCGCGTGTTGCCCGCCAGACCGGTGCGCGTGGCGTAGGCGCGCACGCGCTGGGGTTCGTCGTCGGCCAAGAAGAGTTTGCCCACCGACGTGAGGTGCAGAGGCGCACGACCGCCAATGGCGCGCACCACCTGCATGCCGGATCGTTCGCTGTAGGCCCGCTCGACATACACGATCTCGTCGCCCTGGCGCACGCTCAGGTTGACCGGTTGCTGGATCTGTTTGTGCAGCTCTCGCATGGGCAGCAAGGCCGCATCGCGCACGCTCAGGCGCGCCTTCACCAGATTGCCCAACTCCAGCAGCCGCATGCCGAGCCGGTAGCTGCCAGCTTCCGGGCGGTCCACGAAACGGCCGATGGTCAGGTCGTTGAGGATGCGGTGCGCCGTGGACGGGTGCAGCCCGGTCTTTTCGCTGATTTCTTTCAGCGACACCGGCTCTTCTTTGGAGGCGAGCACTTCCAGCAGGTTGAACATGCGTTCAATCACCTGGACCGTGGGCGTGGCGGGGAGGGAGTCGGAGCGTTTGGTCATGGCGCAAGTGTGACCGAAATTTTACGAAGTGAAATCGGAGGCCGTGTTGTGCACGCGTCACGCGTACCGATCCGGGCGGCTCAGGCGCCGGGAACCCAGCGCCCGTCCAGCAGCAGCTCGTGCGGCTGGAAGCCGGCCTTGTAGCTCATCTTGCCGCTCTGGGCGATCCAGTAACCCAGGTAGATGTGGGGCAGGTCCAGCGCCCGGGCCTGCTCGATCTGCCACAACACGCTGTAGGTGCCGTAGCTGGCCTTGTCATCGGGTTCGTAGAAGGTGTAGACCGCCGAGAGGCCATCGTTGAGCACATCGACGATGGACACCATCTTCAGGCGAGAGGGCTGGCCATCGACGCCGGGCTCGTGGAATTCGATCAACCGTGAGTTGACCCGGCTCTGCAGCAGGAACTGGGTGTACTGGTCGATGCTGTCGTGGTCCATGCCGCCACCGGCGTGGCGGCTGTTCTGGTAGCGCAGATACAGCTGGTAGTGCTCGGGCACAAAACACAGCTTGAGCACGCGCGTCTGCAGGTGCGCATGCTGCAACTTCGACCTGCGCTGGCTGCGGCTGGGTTTGAAACTGCTGACCGGCACGCGCAAGGGCACACACGCCTGGCAGCCGTCGCAGTAGGGGCGGTAGGTGAACATGCCGCTGCGGCGAAAGCCGTGCGTGACCAGGTCCGAGTAGGCGTCGTTGTGGATGAGGTGGCTGGGCGTGGCCACCTGCGATCGGGCCTGGTGTCCCGGCAGGTAGCTGCAGGGGTAGGGCGCCGTGGCGTAAAACTGCAGTGCCTGGAGCGGGAGTTCTTTGAGGTGTGTCACGCTGGCCGAGGGTGTTCAGGGATGACGTTTTGCCAGTATATGGGTTCGAATTCCCACCGGGGCGCGGGGCGCGACATGGCCTCGCCCACGTGTCGGCAGAAGGCTGCTCGCGGCATCAATTGCCCGCCCAGGCTGGCCAGGTGCGGCGTGTTCTGCTGGCAATCGATCAAGGGCAGGTCTTTGGCCCGGCAGAAGGCCACGAGCGCAGCCAGCGCGATCTTGGACGCATCGCTCTGGCGACTGAACATGGATTCGCCGTAGACCATGCCGCCGAGGTTGATGCAATACAAGCCGCCGGCCAGCTCACCATCGATCCAGTTTTCCACGCTGTGCGCCACGCCGGCGTGGTGCAACCGTGTGTAGGCCTGCACCATGGCGGGCAGGATCCAGGTACCGTCCTGACCGTCGCGCGGCGTGTGTGCGCAGGCGCGGATCACGCGTTCGAAATCGTGGTCAAAGCGAATGTCGAGCCGGCCTTCGAGGCGCAGCTTCTGGATCGACTTGCGCAGCGACCGGTGCAGACGGAACGCCTGCGTCTGCAGCACCATGCGCGGGTCGGTGCTCCACCACAGAATGGGCTGGCCGGCGCTGAACCAGGGAAAGATGCCGCGCGAATAAGCCGCGATGAGGGAGGGCACATCGAGCACACCACCCGCGGCCAACAGGCCTGGTGCGGGATCACCTGCGCCCCACGCCGTTTCCACCGGCGGAAACGCCTGGCCGGGCTCCAGCCAGGGCAAGGCGCGGTTCGGTGGTGCGTGTGACATGCCGCTATTGTGCGGCGGGCCTCAGGTCTGCGGTGTTGAGAGACGCCGCGCAAGAAGCCAGAGGGATACGCCGATCAAGACACCGATGCCATCGGCCAGGAAGTCGAGCCATTCGCCGTAGCGCCAGCCCGTGGCGGCCTGCAGCAGCTCGATGGCGCCGCCGTATACCAGCAGGGCGATGAGCATGGTCCAGGGCTTGTGGCGGTAGGCGAGCAAGCCCACCAGGGCCAACCAGCCAAAGCCGACAGCATGTTGCCCCTTGTCCCAGATGGTTGCCGCTTGTCGAGGCAGCAGATCCAACGGCACCAGAGAAGCAATGGCCAGCACGATTGCACTGCACCAGAAGGTGATGCGGATCAGCTGAAGGCTCGTGAGGCGCATGGAACAAGGCAGACAGAAACAACAAAGGCCTTCGCAAGAAGGCCTTTGAGTGGATGTTGGGTGGCTCCCCGACCTGGACTCGAACCAGGGACCTGCGGATTAACAGTCCGTCGCTCTACCGACTGAGCTATCAGGGAACAGCCTCGAATTATAGCATTGAAATTTTCGTTTTTCGACCTGAAGCCGGCGTTGCGAAAAATATCTCGTGTTCAGTCGAACGCAGGGGGCGTGACGCCAAGCACCCGGTGCAGCTGCGTGCTGGTGGTCGTGTACTGAAGCAGCACCTTCTTGTCGGGGAACACGAAGGGCGCCGCACCGAAGGCCGCGAGCGTGGCCTCGTGAAAGCCCGAAAGGATGAGCTTCTTCTTGCCGGGGTAGGTGTTGATGTCGCCCACCGCGAAGATGCCGGGCACGCTGGTGGAAAACTTTTCGGTGTCCACCACGACTTGTTTGCGCTCGATGTCCAGGCCCCAGTCGGCGATGGGTCCGAGCTTGGGTGACAAGCCCAGGAAGACCAGCAGCACATCCAGCGGCACGGTGTGGGTCTGCGCTTGTGGATCGGTGACCTGCAAGGCGGTGAGGCGACCGCCCTCGGACTCAAAGCCTGTGGGCTGACCGACCATGAAGCGCATCTCGTTGCGCTCGCAGAGTTCGCGCATGCGCGCGATGTTTGCGGGGGTCGCCTGAAACGCATCGCGCCGGTGGATCAGGGTGACGCTGTCTGCTTTGTTGGGGCCTTGCGTCGCACAGGTCGCTGCCCACTCCAGCGCTGTATCGCCGTTGCCCAGAATGACGACGTTGCGACCTACCCACGTGTCAGGAGAGGTGCCCCGGTAGAAGAGTTGTTTGTCATCGAACGCCTCGATGCCGTCGAGCTTGAGCGCGCGCGGCTGGAACGCACCGACGCCGGCCGCGATGAACAAGGTCTTGGTCAGCAAGCGTGTGCCTTGGGCGGTGGCCACGAAGAAGCGGCCATCGGCTTGCTGTTCAACGGTGCTCACCTCCTGCCCGAGGTGGAAGGTGGCGCCGAAGGGCTCGATCTGTTTGAGCAGGTTGTTGACCAGTTCCTGCCCAGTGCAAACCGGGATGGCCGGAATGTCGTAGATCGGCTTGTCGGGGTACAACTCGGCGGGCTGGCCACCGGGAAACGGCAGCGCGTCGATCACATGGGCCTTGATCTCCAGCAGGCCCAGCTCGAACACCTGGAACAGGCCCACCGGGCCAGCGCCGATGACGACCGCATCGGCTTCCATGGGACCGTCGTGCGCCATGCCGCTCAGCGCAGCAGCTCGGGCAGTTTGCCGGTGCGGTCTTTCCAGTCGTCGGCGTCGGCCAGCGGGGCCTTGCGTTTGGTGATGCTTTTCCAGCCCGGCAACTGCGCGAGGTCGGCGTTGAGCTGGGTCATGTGGAGCTGGTCTTTGGGCAGGTCTTCTTCGGCGTAGATGGCGCTCACCGGGCATTCGGGAATGCAGACCGCACAGTCGATGCATTCGTCCGGGTCGATGGTGAGGAAATTGGGGCCTTCGCGGAAGCAGTCCACAGGGCAGACGTCGACACAGTCGGTGTATTTGCAGCGGATGCAGGCTTCGGTGACAACGTGGGTCATGGTGGTCTTGGGAATCGGTGGAAGCCGTGATTTTAGGGTTTCCGGCAAGGGCGGGCCGGGCCATGGCCCTTGCCGGGACACAAGTTAAGGGGATGCGGGTCGCAAGCGCTTTCGCGTGAAGCTCATTGCACCAGCAGCGCGCCCGCCGTGCGGTGGCTGGCGGTGTCCACGAGCACCAGCGAACCCAAGGCGCGGGAATAGGCAAACGGCAGCGTGACCAGCGGCTCCTGCAGCGACAGTTCGATGTGGCCGATCGCGTTGGGCTCCAGCTGCGTGGCGTCTTCTTCGGCCAGGGTGTGGATGTCCAGGCGGTGCACGATGCGCTTGATTTTGGCCTTGACCCAGCGGTGGCCGTGCAGCGCCCAGTACACGCGGCCGGGCACCAAGGTCTCGTCGTCGAGCCAGGCCACAGTGGCGCGGATCTCGCGGCTGCCGGGCAGCGAGCCGTCGGCGTCTTCTGCCAGCAACCAGTCGCCGCGCGACACGTCGACTTCGCGGTCGAGCACGATGCCGGCGCTGTGGCCGGCGAGCACGGCCTCCGGGTTGCGAACATGGTTGAGCACCTGGGCAACCACCGCCGTCTGGCCGTTGGGCATGATGCGCACGGTTTGACCGGCCTGCACACCGCCGGTGGCCACGCGGCCCCAGAACACGCGGCGGCCTTGTGAGGTGTCGGCCGAGCTGCTGAACTTCTCCACCCACTGCACAGCGAAGGCGAAGGGCAAAGAGCTGTCGGCCGGTGTGACCGGCAGGCCTTCCAGAATTTCCAGCAGCGTGGGGCCGCTGTAGCCGCACCAGCCGGCTTCTGCGCTGGCGTCGACCACGTTCCAGCCCTTGAGTGCCGAGACGGGCACCACGGCCGTGACCGGAATCCCGGCCTGCGCGGCGAAGGTGCGCAGTGCGGCGCCGATGTGTTCGAACGCGACGGTGCTGTCTTCCACCGCGTCGAGCTTGTTGATGGCGAACACCACCGAAGGCACGCGCAGCAGCTTGAGCAACAGGCTGTGGCGGCGCGTTTGGGGCAGTAGCTTGAGCGCGGCGTCGGCCCAGGCCAGTTTGGTGGCGTCGACCAGCACCACGGCAGCGTCGGCGCTCGAGGCGGCGGTCACCATGTTGCGCGTGTACTGCTCGTGGCCGGGTGCATCACCGATGATGAACTTGCG
Source organism: Hydrogenophaga sp. (assembly GCF_048549895.1). GTDB lineage: Bacteria > Pseudomonadota > Gammaproteobacteria > Burkholderiales > Burkholderiaceae_C > Hydrogenophaga. Next base: position 24,601 of record NZ_JBLYYB010000057.1, on the reverse strand, counting down.
CGCTTCGGTGCTGAAGTAGCGGTAGGCCACGTCGATGGTGATGCCTTGTTCGCGCTCGGCCGAGAGACCGTCGGTCAACAGCGCGAGGTCGGTCTGACCATGCCGCTGCACGCCGGCCAGGTGGTCTTGCAGCACGGCCTTGCTGTCGACCAGCAGACGGCCGATCAGTGTGCTTTTGCCGTCATCGACGCTGCCGCAGGTGATGAGGCGCAGGGCGGAGCGGGTGTCATGCAACAGGGCTTCGACGGGCTCGGTTGGGGTGGAGGTGGTGGTCATCAGAAGTACCCGTCTTTCTTGCGTTTTTCCATGGAGGCGTCGGACGTCTTGTCGTCCATGCGCGTGGCGCCGCGCTCGCTCACTTCAGCGGCCAGTGTCTCGATCACGATGTCATCGGCCGTGGCGGCCAGGCTCTCCACCGGGCAGGTGCAGGTGATGTCGCCCACGGTGCGGAAGCGCACGTCGCGCACCTGCACGGTTTCGCCGTCGCGCGGTGGCGTGAGTCCAGTCACCGGCACCAGCAGGCCGCGGCGGTCCACCACCTCGCGCTGGTGCGTGTAGTAGATCGAGGGCAGGGCGATGTTTTCGCGGGCGATGTACTGCCACACGTCGAGCTCGGTCCAGTTGCTGATCGGGAACACGCGGAAGTGCTCACCGGGCTGCAGCCGGGTGTTGAACAGGGTCCAGAGCTCGGGGCGCTGGGCCTTGGGCTGCCACTGGCCGAAGCTGTCGCGGTGGGAAAAGATGCGCTCCTTGGCGCGGGCCTTTTCCTCGTCGCGGCGCGCGCCGCCAATCAGCGCGTCGAAGCGGAATTCTTCAATGGCTTCGAGCAGCGTGACCGACTGGTGCACGTTGCGGCTCTCGCCTTCGTGGGCCAGGCGAACGGTGCCGCGCGCCATGGAGTCTTCAACGCTGCGTACGATCAGTTCGGCGCCCAGTTCCTTCGCGCGCAGGTCGCGGAAGTCGGTCACCTCGGGGAAGTTGTGGCCGGTGTCGATCATCAGCAGCGGGTAGGGGATGCGGCCCGCTCCAAAGGCCTTCTCGGCGCACTTGAGCATGACCAGCGAGTCCTTGCCGCCGGAGAACAGCAGGGTCGGGCGCTCGAAGGCGGCAGCCACCTCGCGCAGGATGAAGATGGTTTCTTCTTCCAGCGCGTCCAGGTGGGCGTTGCTCAGGTGGTGGTCACTGGCGTGTTGCAGGGCGGTCTGGATCACGGCGGTTTCGGTGCGGGCGTTCATGAAGGGGTCCGTTCGAGTGAGGACACGAGAGGGGAGGTGGCGGGCTGCACGTGCAGCCCGCATTCCTTGGCGCTTTCCTGCTCCCACCACCAGCGGCCGGCGCGAAAATCTTCGCCGACGCTGATGGCGCGTGTGCAGGGCGCGCAGCCGATGCTGGGGAAAAACTGGTCGTGCAGGGCGTTGTAGTCCAGGCCGTGCAGGCCGATGAAGTGCCACACATCGCCCCAGGTCCATTCGACGATGGGGCTGACCTTGACGCGCTCGGTTTCCTGGATGACCTCACCCACCTCCGCGCGTGCGTTCGACTGTTCGCGGCGCAGGCCGGTGATCCAGCCGTCGTGGCCAGCCAAGGCGCGAGCGAGCGGCTCCATCTTGCGGATGTCGCAGCAGGCCTTGCGCAGCTCGATGCTCTGGTACATCGCCTCTTCGCCGTTCTTGCGCACGAAGTGGATCACCGACTCCTGCTTGGGACGAAACACCTGCACGCTGATGCCGTAGCGTTGTTCGATCTTCGGGATCAGGGCGAGCGTTTCGGCGTGCAGCTTGCCGGTCTCCAGCACGAAGACGCTGGCGTCGATGCCAGCGAGACTCATCAGGTGGGTGACCACCATGTCTTCGGCGCCCAGGCTGGACGCCTGGGTCAGCCGGGGGTGACTCGCGGCGGTTTCGCGCAGCAGCGCGATGCTGCGTTCCACCTTGGCGGCAAAGTCGCTGGAGGGCTTGTTGTAGAGGTCGAGGGCTTTCATGGCGGCGACCTTCAAGCGGCGGCAAAGTGGGGCGCTGTGTGCACGGCATCGCCTTGGTAGAAAGCGGGGTAGTGCGCCAGCAGCGACTGGCCGTGGGCCAGGTTCTGGTCGGCGCGCAGCACGGCCTGGGTGAAGCCACTGCGCTGCATCTGCACCAATTGGTCGACCAGCACATCACCGGTGGCTCGAATCTGTCCTGTGAAGCCCAGACGGCGGTGCAGCAGGAAAGCCTGGCTGAACGCGCGACCATCGCTGAACTTGGGGAAGTGCAGTTCGATCACGGTGATGCCGCTGAGGTCGGCTTCGCGCGGGTCGGCGTCGTTGGCGAGCGAGAGGCGCTGCGCCTCTGCTTCGGTGGGCACAAAGGCGTCTGCGCTGAAAAGTTGGAGGGTCTGGCTCATGGGTCTGTCCTCAGGCGGTGGCGCGGGCCGTGCTCGTGCGCACTGCGTTCGCAGCGGTCTTGAACGGATCGGCGCCGGTGCGGCGCAGCGTGGCCACGAAGGTCTCGGTGCCGGTGCGCTGCGCGCGGTAGGTGTCGAGCAGGGCTTCGATCACGTCGGGAACTTCGCTCGCAGCGAACGACGGGCCGATCACCTTGCCCGGGGTGGACTCGCCCGACAGCCGCGTGCCGTCCGAGCCACCGAGCGTGACCTGGTACCACTCCTGGCCGTCCTTGTCGACGCCCAGAATGCCGATGTGCCCGCTGTGGTGGTGGCCGCAACTGTTGATGCAGCCGCTGATGTGCAGGTCGATCTCGCCCAGGTCGTGCAGTTCGTCGAGGTCTTTGTAGCGGCCCAGAATGGCTTGGGCCAGCGGCAGCGAACGCGCGTTGGCCAGATCGCAGAAATCGCCACCGGGGCAGGCGATCATGTCGGTCAGCAGACCGATGTTGGGCTTGGCCAAGCCCAGGCGGCGCGCTTCGCGCCACAGCTCGGGCAACTGGTCGCAGCGCACCCAGGGCAGCAACAGGTTCTGCTCGTGCGTCACGCGGGCTTCGCCGGCCGAGAAGCGCTCGGCCAGGTCGGCGGCGCGCTCCAGCTGTTCGGCCGTGGCGTCGCCCGGTGCCTGGCCGAAGCGCTTGAACGACAAGGTGACCGCGCGCAGGTCGGGGTTCTGATGCGGCTTCACGTTTTGTGTGAGCCAGCGGCTGAACTCCATGTCGTCTTCGGCGGCGGCCTTGAGGATGTGGGCGATCTTCGCGTCGGCGCTCTTGCGGTCGCAGTTGAGCTGCGGCGGCACGAAGAACGCACTCACTCGGTCGAGTTCGGCCTGGCTGATGGTGTGTGGCGCGCCGTCTTTCTCAAGAATGTCGCGGTACTCGGCTTCCACCTGGTCGGTGTAGGCCTGGCCCTCGGCCTTCACCAGAATCTTGATGCGGGCCTTGTAGATGTTGTCGCGGCGACCAAAACGGTTGTAGGCGCGCACCACGGCTTCGAGGTAGTTGAGGATCTGGTTCCAGGGCAGGAACTCGCGGATCACGCTGCCGATGATGGGCGTGCGGCCCATGCCACCGCCCACGCGCACCTGGAAGCCCAGCTCGCCGGCCACATTGCGCAGCAGGCGCAGACCGACGTCGTGCCAGGCTGTGGCGGCGCGGTCTTCGCGCGCGCCGGTGATGGCCACCTTGAACTTGCGCGGCAAAAAGGCGAACTCGGGGTGCAGGGTGCTCCACTGGCGCATGATTTCGGCGAAGGGCCGCGGGTCGGCGACCTCGTCGGCCGCGATGCCGGCCAGCGCGTCGGTGGTGATGTTGCGGATGCAGTTGCCGCTGGTCTGGATGCCGTGCAGGTTCACGCTGGCCAGCAGGTCCATCACGTCGGCCGAGCGCGAGAGCGGGATCCAGTTGTATTGCACGTTCTGGCGCGTGGTGAAGTGGCCGCAGCGGTCGGGCAGGGTGGGCACTTCCGAGAGGCCGGCGTTGGCCTTCGACACGTCGTGCTCTTCCTTGTGGTCGAAATCGCGCGCGATTTTCGCCAGCACCTTGAGCTGGGCGCTGTTGATTTCGCCATACGGCACCGCCACACGAAGCATGGGTGCGAAGCGCTGCACGTACCAGCCGTTCTGCAGACGCAGTGGCTTGAACTCGTCGTCGCCCAGCGTCCCGGCTTGCCAGCGGGTGAGCTGGTCGCGGTACTGGGCAGCGCGCAATTGAACGAACTGGCGGTCAAAGTCGGAGTATTGGTACATCGTCGTGGGCGGTGAATGTCAAAGAGCGATCAATTTCAGGCCGGCGTACGCCAGCAACACCGAGAGTGCGGAGCGCACCAGGCGCTCAGGCGTGTGGCGCATCAGGCGGGTGCCGAGCCAGATGCCGGGCAGCGAGCCTGCGAGCAGCTTGCCCAGCAGCGGCCAGTCGACCGAGCCCATGCTGGCATGGCCCAGGCCGGCCACGAGCGTGAGCGGCACGGCGTAGGCGATGTCGGCAGCCACGATGCGCGGCAGCGGCAGCAACGGAAACAGGAGCAGCAGGACCGACACGCCGATGGCACCGGCGCCCACCGAGGTGAGCGTGACCAGGGTGCCGATGACGGCGCCGAACAGCACCGGCAGGCTCCAGTGGCGCGCGTGTGTGGCGTTTTCGAGTTGACCAACTGCCAGGGTGCGGGGCAGCTGTTTGCCGCGAGCGGCCTTGTAGAGCATGGCCGCGGCGGTGAGCAGCAGGGCCACGCCCAGGGTGCTGGTCATGAGCGATTGCACGAGGGGGCTGGCCGGACCCAACTGGTGCAAGGAGCCCAGCGTGATCAGCGCAGCAGGGATGCTGCCCGCGCAAAGTTGGCCCACCACGCGCCAAGGCACCAGTTTCTGGCGTGCCAGGCTCACGGTGCCGCCCATCTTGGTGAAGGCCGCGAACAGCAGGTCGGTCCCGACAGCGAGGTAGGGTTTGACGCCGAAGAAGAAGATCAGGATGGGCGTCATGAGCGAACCGCCACCCACACCGGTGAGACCCACGATGAGTCCCACGGCGAATCCGGCCAGGATGAAGGCAATGTCAGGCATGGACGCGACTGTACGGAGCCGCGCATATATCCCAAACGATTTTTTCTTCATGGGGGTATGCCTCACACGAATATAGAAGTTCCGGTGTGTGGCATCGCACAAGGTGCTGATCGGCGCGACTCAGGGCGCTTGGGGCAACGAAGCGCTGACGTAACATGACCTTCATGCAAAAACAGCGTGTTCTGGTCAGCGTGGTGGGCTTCTCCGACGTGGAGCGCCATGCTTTGAACACCGTGTTCCGCCTGTCCCAATCGCGAGACCTGTCTTATGCACCGTATGTGCCCCTGACCGCACCCGGTGTGGCTGTGCCCAAGGGTGTGTCGGAGGTGGCGCTGGTGGACGGCGAAAGTGCCGAGGCGGTGTTGTCGCACGCCAAGGAAATGCCGTCCGGTCAGCGCCTCATCTGGATCGGCAGGGACGCACCCGAACATGCCTGGCGTGTGATGGACCGTCCGATCGACTGGGCTGCGGTGCTGCACGATCTGGATGCCGTTTACGCCGCCAAGCAGGCCGATTCGGGCCTGCTCGATCTGGATGTGACGGCGCCCGCACCGCTGGACCCGGCCTTTGGCGAAGACGTGATCGGGGTACGCCGCGCTTTGGTGGTGGGCGCCGACGAGCAGGAGCGCACCTACCTGCGCACCCGCCTGGCTCTGGCGGGGGTGGCTCAGGTGGACGAGGTGACCACCACCGAGGCCGCCATCGCCATCATCGCCCGCAACGACTACATCTGCGGTGTGTTCAATCTGGACGATCCACAACTGGACGTGTGGTTGCTCATGCGGCTGTTTGCCGAGCACAACCCCAAGGCCCTGACCTTGGCCACCAGCGAGCTGGCCAGCCCGCTGGCGGGATGGTGGAGCCGGCGACGCGTCCGGCGCAACGCCCAGCGTGCGGGCATTTCGGCGCTGCTGGCGCGCCCGATCCAGCCGCCAGAAATCTCCGTCTGGCTCAACCTGCTGTAGGCCGCTGCCGTGCGCCGCCCTGGCGGCGCAGGTGTTTGAGGGCAAACCGCGCCGGGTCGAGCGCCTCCAGCAGATCTGGCGCTGCCGCTGAAGGTTCGCCCGCCAGCTGTGCGGCCAGTTGTTCTGCGCACCAGTGGGCCAGGGTGATTCCTCTCGAACCCAGGGCGCTGAGCAGGTGGAGTCCCGGCCGCCGAGGCACATCCGCCAACCGCACGCGCGGGCGTTGCCCCGAGGCCATGAGGGTGCGCAGTGCAGCGGTGTCGGGCGCGGCGCCCACCATCGGCAGCCGGTCAAGCGAGGCGCAACGCACCTGCGCCCAACCCAACAAGCGGCCCTGGGTCAGGGCAGCTCTCAGGTGTTCGGCCGCCGCCGGCTGGATGGCCTGGAGGCTTTGGGCATTGCGCTCATGGGCCTGCGGGCTCACGTCGGTGTGTGTCAACCCGCGCTCGTAGGTGGAACCCATGGTCCAGATCGTCTCGGGCCATCGCGGCGGCAAACCGGAGTCCTGGTAACGCGGCACAAACACACCGTCGTTGCGCTGAGGCCGCTCGGCCAGGGGCGTCCCCTCCAGCGCCGCCAGGCTCATCTGACCCTGCACCGGGCGCAGCGGCAGGTCATCGTCTTCCAGCAGCCCTGCGTCGCCGGTGAGCAGGCCGACGCTGCCCAGCGCCGCCGCGACGATGACCACGGGGGCCTCGGCCAGCGGGCGTCCTTGGTCGTCCCACACCTCCCAGAGCGCTGTGGAGGACAGGCCGCTGTTGTTCTGAACACGCAGCCGGTGGACCCGTGCGTTCCACACACAGGTCAGCGCGTCGAGGGCAGCAGCTTCGTTCAGCCAGGCCCGCACCAGCGAAGAGGGTCGCACCAGCGCCGCCGGCCAGCGGCCCGGATCGTGGCCAAGGTTGTCGACCTCGCAGGCTTGCCAGCCCGCGCCTTCGGGCACGAGGCGCCGCAGTTCGGCCAGGGTGTCGGCCACGCCCAGCGCCGACAGGCGCGACAGTGGCGTGGGCGAGCGTGTGACGTGGGGGCTGAGCATGCCCACGGGCAGGCTCGATGCGCCGCTGGCTGGACCATCCGCAGCGTCAAGCAGTGTGACGCGCCAGCCCCGGCGTGCCAGGGCCGAGCAGGCCGCCGCACCTGCCAGACCAGCGCCGATCACCAGGGCGTGGCGCCGGGCTTCAGGCATGCAAGCGCAGAGACAGCGGGATCAGGCCGCAGGTGGCGGCACGTAGCCGGCCGCCGCGTCGGCGCCTTCGCCGAAGAAGTGTTTTTCCATCTGGCGGGCGAGGTACTGGCGGGCGCGGGCGTCGGCCAGGTTCAGGCGGTTTTCGTTCAGCAGCATGGTCTGGTGCTTGAGCCAGGCGGCCCAGGCTTCCTTGCTCACGCTTTCATAGATGCGCTTGCCCAGCTCGCCCGGGTAGGGCGGAAAGTCCAGACCTTCGGCTTCCTTGCCGAGCTTGATGCAGTTGACGGTGCGTGCCATGGGGTGTCCTTGGGTGTGGGTCAGATGATTTGGTTATATCGAATGGAAGAATTTATTCGTTCCAGTGTCTTGCGAAGGCCGGCATGATGCGGGCTTCGTGCGGCAGAGGGCGACTGTAGCAACCTTTGATCGACCGCAAAGTCCCCAGGGCCGCAGCCAGCATGCCCGGTTGAGCACAAGCCCTTGCTGGGCTTGTTGCCTCGGCGCCTTTTTACAATAGACCCCTTCGCCTCCACAGGACCCCTCATGAGTGCATTTCAGGAAGAGCGCGTGCTCAGCGTTCACCATTGGACCGATCGGCTGTTCAGCTTCACCACCACGCGCGACGCGTCGCTGCGGTTCTCCAACGGCCACTTCACCATGATCGGCCTGCGCGTGAACGACAAGCCGCTGCTGCGCGCCTACAGCATCGTCAGCCCCAATTACGCCGACCACCTCGAGTTCCTGAGCATCAAGGTGCCCGACGGCCCGCTCACCTCGCGCCTGCAGCACATCCAGGTGGGTGACACCATCATCGTCGGTCGCAAGCCCACCGGCACCTTGCTGATCGACTATTTGCTGCCCGGCAAGCGCCTGTATTTGCTGGCCACCGGCACCGGCCTGGCGCCGTTCCTCAGCGTCATCCGCGATCCCGAGACCTACGAGCGCTACGAACAGGTGGTGTTGATCCACGGCGTGCGCCAGGTCAAGGAACTCGCCTACCGCGAGTACCTCAGCGACACCCTGACCCACGACGAGTTCCTGGGCGAGATGGTGCAGCAGAAGCTTCTGTACTACCCCACGGTCACGCGCGAACCGTTCGTGCACCAGGGTCGCATTCCGCAACTGCTGGCCGAGGGCCAGGTCGCCAAAGACCTGGGCATTCCCATGCTGAACCCGGCGGAGGACCGCATCATGATCTGCGGCAGCCCCGAGATGCTGCGCGACCTGAAAGCGCTGGCCGAAAAGCTGGGGTTTGAAGAGGGCAACACCAGCCGCCCCGGCGCCTTCGTCATTGAGCGCGCGTTCGCTGGAACTTGACCCGGGCTGCTCCGCTCTGTTCCGGAGTTCTTTTCCACCACAGGTCTTGCCTTGATCACCACCATCCCGACCGTCAGCCCTTCGCTTCTTGAGCGTTTTCCCCGCCAGCTCCTGGGCCTGATCGCCCTGGTGTGCATCGGCATGCTGGCGTTTGGCCTGTACCTGCAGCACGTGGTGGGGCTGGAGCCTTGCCCCATGTGCATCGTGCAGCGTTACGCGCTGATTGCGGTGGCACTGGCAGCCGGCATCACGGCGCTCCTGCGCAGCCGCAGGGCCTTGTGGGGCGGAGTGGGTGTGATGGCGGTGTTTGCCGTGTTCGGCGCCGGCGTGGCCGCGCGGCAAAGCTGGTTGCAGTGGTACCCCCCTGAAATCATGAGTTGTGGTCGCGACTTCTTCGGGATGATCGAATCCTTCCCGCTGCGCCGCGCCATTCCCATGATCTTCCGCGGCAGCGGCGACTGCTCGGTGATCGACTGGACCTTTCTGGGCCTGTCGATCGCGAACTGGTCGTTCCTCAGCTTCAGCGCCATCGCGCTGGCAGCGCTCGCGCTCTGGCTCAAACGCGCACCGGCTTGAACCCAGGCTGAGCGGTCAGCCCAGCTTTTTCACCAGCACCTGGCTCTTGCGGTCCCAGTTGTATTTGCGTTTGCGGGCCTCGGGCAGCCAGTCGGCGTTGACCTGCACGAAACCACGCTTGATGAACCAGTGCATGGTGCGGGTGGTGAGCACAAAGATGCTTTGCAGGCCTTGGGCCTTGGCCCGCACTTCAATGCGTTTGAGCAGCCGTTCGCCGTCGCCCTGGCTCTGCGTGTCGGGCGACACGGTGAGCGCAGCCATCTCGCCGGTGCGCGCTTCCGGGTAGGGGTAGAGCGCGGCGCAGCCGAAGATCACGCCGTCGTGTTCGATGATGGTGTAGTTGCCGGCGTCGCGTTCGATCTCGGTGCGGTCGCGCTTGACCAGCGTGCCGTCTTTCTCGAACGGTTCGATCAGCGCCACGATGCCGCTCACGTCGTCCATGGTGGCTTCGCGCACGCTTTCCAGTTTTTCGTCCACCACCATGGTGCCGAAGCCGTCGTGCGTGTAGATCTCCAGCAGCAGCGCACCGTCCACCGCAAACGGCAGGATGTGGCTGCGCTCCACGCCGCCTTCGCAGGCGCGGATGCAGTGCTGCAGATAAAACGCCGGGTCTGTGGGTTGGGTGGGCGCGGGCAGGCTGGCGAGCAGCTTCTTGGCGTCGGCCAGCGGAATCTCGGTGTCGATGTCGCTCTCGGGGTCGGCCAGGTCGGTGCGCAGGCCGGGCACTTCGGTGAGGAACATCAGTTTGTCGGCCTGCAGCGCAATGGCCACCGAGGTCGCCACGTCTTCCATGGTGAGGTTGAAGGCCTCGCCGGTGGGCGAAAAACCGAACGGCGAGAGCAGCACCAGCGCGCCCATGTCCAGCGTGCGCTGGATGCCTTCGGTGTCGACCTTGCGCACCAGACCCGAGTGCTGGAAGTCCACGCCATCCATCAAACCCACCGGGCGCGCGGTGATGAAGTTGCCCGAGATCACACGCACCGTGGCCCCTGCCATGGGCGTGTTGGGCAGGCCCTGGCTGAAGGCGGCTTCGATCTCGTAGCGCAGCTGGCCGGCGGCCTCTTGCGCGCAATCCAGTGCCACCGAGTCGGTGATGCGCATGCCGTGCGAGTACTTGGGTTCGTGGCCCTTGGCGCGCAGTTGTTCGTTGACCTGCGGGCGGAAACCGTGCACCAGCACGATCTCCACGCCCATGCTCTGGATGAGCGCGAGGTCTTGCGCCACGTTTTGCAGCTTGCCGGCAGCGATGGCCTCACCCGCGATGCCTACCACCAGCGTGTTGCCGCGGTGCTTGTGGATGTAGGGCGCGACCGAGCGGAACCAGGGGACGAAGGTGAAGTTGAAGACGTTGGACATGTTGGGTCAGGCTTTGATCAGTTGGAGCTTGTCGGCAGGCAGCAGGCGCGTGAAGTCGCGATCGAAAGTGCACAGCGTTTCGCCGACTTGCAAGACGGTGGCGGCGATCCAGGCGTCGGAGACGAGATTGCCGTTGGCCTGACGGTTCAGGCACAGGTCGCGAAAGCCAGGCCAGCCGGCACCCGAGGCCTGGTAGTCCACCCCCGGGCAGGCCAGCAGCGTGTCGACGAAGGAGACAACGTCTTCCAGTGCGTCAATCTGCTTGAACACCCTGGGGTTGGTGGTGACCCGCAAAAAGCCCGTGACCACCATGCCCAGCAGCACCAGCGGCGTGTGTTTGAACGCGGCCTTCTGGACAGCGTCGTTCAGCCAGGCGCGGGCGGGGCTGTGGTGAGGGTGGTCCGGGCGGAAGGCTGCGACCAGCACGTTGACATCGGGCGTCATGAAACCTGGCCAGCCTGCTGGTCGGCGTCCATGGCGTCCAGCATGGAGCGGTGGCTGTCGGGGTTGATGCCCGGCATCAGGCCGCCCCGGGCTTTGGAGACCGGCAGCGCCGGAATGATCACGGGCGCGGCGCTTGCAGCGGGCTGTGCGTAGCTGGCCACAAACTCGCGGATTTTGGCGCTCAGCGAGGTGCCTTCCTGGATGGCCTTGATCCGGGCCTGCTTCACCAGGTTTTCGTCTAGGGAGATGGTCAGGTTGGTCATGAGGGGTTCCTGTTCAGAAACACGAAAACACGTGCTGCACGTGAACCTGTGCCCTGCGATAATACCGCCGTGAACGACGCTGTCAATTCCCCCAACGCCTCCCGCCCGGCCCAGCCCCTGCACATCGAATTCCCCGACTCGCTACCCGTGTCCGCGCGCCGCCACGAGATCGAGGCCGCCATGCGCGAGCACCAGGTGGTGATCGTGTGCGGGGAAACCGGCTCGGGAAAAACCACGCAGATTCCGAAGATTGCGCTGGCCATGGGGCGCGGCAAATGCAACGCCAAACCCGGGCAGCGCGGCCAGATGATCGGCCACACGCAGCCGCGGCGCATTGCAGCCTCCAGCGTGGCCAAGCGCATTGCCGAGGAGTTGAAAACACCGCTGGGCGACGTGGTCGGCTTCAAGGTGCGTTTCCAGGACCGGCTCTCCAAAGACGCCTCCGTCAAGCTCATGACCGACGGCATCCTGCTGGCCGAAACCCAGACCGACCCGGACCTGCGCGCTTACGACACCATCATCATCGACGAGGCGCACGAGCGCAGCCTCAACATCGACTTCCTGCTGGGCTACCTGCGCCAGCTGCTGCCGCGCCGGCCCGACCTCAAGGTGGTGGTGACCTCGGCCACCATCGACGCAGACCGCTTCGCGCAGTATTTCGCCTCGAAGCGTGGGCCAGCGCCGGTGCTCATGGTCTCGGGCCGCACCTTCCCGGTGGAGGTGCGCTGGCGCCCGTTTGAAGAGAGCCGCGACTACGACCTCAACAGCGCGATCACCGACGCCGTGGACGAACTCTGGCGCGGGCCCGCCGGCGGCGACATCCTCGTTTTTCTGCCGGGCGAACGTGAAATCCGCGAAGCCGCCGACCACCTGCGCAAGCACCTGAGCCACATCCCCACGCTGCGCAACGCCGAGGTGCTGCCGCTGTTCGCGCGGCTCTCGCAGGCCGAGCAGGACCGTATCTTCCAGGAGCATAGCGGTCGGCGCATCGTGCTCTCGACCAACGTGGCCGAGACCTCGCTCACCGTGCCCGGCATCCGCAACGTGATTGATGTGGGCACCGCGCGCGTGAAGCGCTACAGCTTCCGCCAGAAGGTGGAGCAACTCATGGTGGAGCCCATCAGCCAAGCCGCGGCCAACCAGCGCGCCGGGCGCTGCGGCCGTGTGGCCGACGGCATCTGCATCCGCCTCTACGACGAGGCCGGCTTCAACGCCCGCCCGAAGTTCACCGACCCCGAGATCCTGCGCAGTTCGCTCGCGGGTGTGATCCTGCGCATGAAGGCGCTGCGCCTGGGCGCGGTGGAAGACTTCGCCTTCATCGAAGCACCACAAAAACGCGCCATCGTTGACGGCTACCAGTTGCTGGCCGAATTGGGCGCGGTGGACGACAACAACGAGCTCACATCGATTGGCCAGACGCTCTCGCGCCTGCCGCTGGACCCTCGCGTGGGCCGCATGATCCTGGAAGCGCAGCAGCGCGGTGCACTCGACGAGGTGATGGTGATCGCCTCGGCCCTGAGCGTGCAGGACGTGCGCGACCGCCCGCTCGACAAACAGGCGCAGGCCGACCAGGCGCACGCCAAATTCGACGACAAGAAGAGCGAATTCAGCGGCACGCTCAAGCTCTGGAAATGGCTTGAGGACAGCCGGGGTGGGCGCTCCACCGTTCGGGCTGAGCCTGTCGAAGCCCAGCGCGCGAAGGGCACTTCGACAAGCTCAGTGCGAACGGAAGCTTCCCACAAACTGAGCCACCGCCAATACGAGAACCTGCTGCGCGAGAACTTCGTCAACGTGCGCCGGGTGCGCGAGTGGCGCGACATCCACACCCAGCTGCACACCGTGGTGGCCGAACACAAGTGGCAGATCAACACCGCGCCGGCCAGCTACGAACAACTGCACCTGGCCATGCTGGCCGGGCTGTTGGGGAACGTGGGCCAGAAGAGCGAGGCGGAAGACTGGTACCTGGGCGCGCGCGGCATCAAGTTCTACCGCCACCCCGGCGCCAACCTCAGCAAGAAACCCGGCCGCTGGATCGTCTGCGCCGAGCTGGTGGAAACCACGCGCCTGTTCGGCCGCGGCATCGCCGGTATCGAGCCGCTGTGGCTGGAGCAGGTCGGATCGCACCTGCTCAAGAAGCAGTTGCTCGACCCGCACTGGGAAAAGAAATCGGCCCAGGTGACGGCGCTGGAGCGCGCCACGCTCTACGGCCTGGTGGTCTACAACAACCGGCGCACCGACTACGGCCGCGTGGACCCGGTGGGAGCGCGCGCCATCTTCATCCGCGAAGCGCTGGTGGCCGGCGACTGGGAGACGCGTCTGCCGTTCCTGGCCGCCAACCAGAAGCTGGTGCAGCAGGTGGCCGAGCTGGAGCACAAGTCGCGTCGACAAGACGTGCTGGTCGACGACGAGCTCATTTACGCCTTCTATGACCAGCAGCTGCCCGCGCACATCTGCAACGGCGCCACCTTCGAGCGCTGGTACCAGGACGAGGTGCGCCGCAACCCCAAACTGCTGCTGCTCACGCGCGAAGAGCTCATGCGCCACGAGGCGGCGGGCATCACCACACAGGCGTTTCCCAAAACGCTGCGCCTGGGCGGCGTGGACTGCGCCTGCGAGTATTTGCACGTGCCCGGCGACCCGCGCGACGGCCTGTCGGTCGCGCTGCCGATCTTTGCGCTGAACCAGGCCAGCGACGACCGCTGCGACTGGCTGGTGCCCGGCATGCTCAAAGACAAACTGCTGGCGCTGCTCAAGACGCTGCACCAGCGCCCACGCTCGCGCCTGGTCCCGCTGCCGGCCACGGCCGAGCGCTTTGCGCAGGCCTTGTGTGAACCCGCTGCCTTCGGCGCCGGCAACCTGATGGACGCGCTGCTCAAACTCGTGCGCGAGGCCACGCAGCTCGACATCCAGCGCAACGACATCAAGGTCGACATGCTCAGCCCGCACCACTTCATGCACCTGCGTGTGGTGGACGAACACGGCCGCCAGCTGGGCCAGGGCCGCAGCCTGGCGGCGCTGAAGGCCGAGCTGGGCAGTCAGGCTCGCGGGGCCTTTCAGGCGCTGGCTTCGCTCAAGCTGGGCTCGCTTGCCGCAGCCGGCGACCGGTCTTCACCCTCTCCCTCGGGGAGAGGGCAGGGTGAGGGCTTGGCGCGCCCACAAAGCCCTCACCCTCCTTCGACAGGCTCAGGACAGGCCAGGCCTCTCCCAAAGGGAGAGGGGGTCAAACCCGCAAGCGCCGCACAGCGCCACACCCGCTGGGACTTCGGTGAACTGCCCGAACTCATGGAGATTCACAAAGGCCAGCAATCGCTGATCGGATTCCCGGCGCTCATCGACGACGGGGACGCGGTGCGCCTGGAGGTGTTCGACGAACCCGATGTGGCCAAGGCCCGCCACCGCGAAGGCCTGCGCCGCCTGTGCGCGCTGCAGATCCGCGACGCGCTGAAGTACCTGGAGAAAAACCTGCCCGGCCTGCAGACCATGGCCGCCGCCTACATGCAGGTGGGCAAGGAGTCGGGCGGCGGCGGCACGCTGGAGGAGCTGCGCACGCAGATTCTGGAACTCGCGCTGGACCGCGCTTTCCTGGCCGAGCCGCTGCCCACCAACGAAGCTGCTTTCAAGCAGCGGGTGGACGAGGGCAGAGGGCGCCTGACCTTGATCGCCAGCGAGATCTCACGCAGCGCGGGCGCCATCCTCACCGAATACGCGGCCGCTGCGCGCAAGCTCAAGGACAGCAAACCCGCTGCTGATGTGGCCACCGACGTGGGCCAACAACTGGCGCGGTTGGTGCCCAAGAAGTTCTTGCTGCAAACGCCCTACGCGCAGCTGCAGCACCTGCCGCGCTACTTGAAAGCGGTGCAGTTGCGGCTGGACAAACTGCGGGCCGACCCTGCGCGCGACGCCTCCCGGCTGGCCGAGTTGCGCCCGCAAGACCAGCGTTTCTGGCGTCTGGTGGCTGAGCGCAAGGGTGTGCAGGACGCGCGCCTGCAGGAGCTGCGCTGGCTGCTGGAAGAGCTGCGCGTGAGTTTCTTTGCGCAGGAGTTGCGCACGCCGCAGCCCGTGAGCGTCAAGCGGCTGGACAAGGCCTGGGCACAACTCCAGCTTTGAGCCCCCACGCTGCGCCGTAGCGCGGGTCGCTGCCCCCAGGGGCGGCTGGCCTTGCCTGGGGCGGCCCTGCGCGGCGGCCGCTGTCTGTTCAGCGGGTGGCCAATGCCACACGACCATCGGTCACACCGAGTGCGGTGTTGGCCTGCAGTTGCTTGAGCACGGCTTCAGCATCTTCGCGCGTGGCGAGCTGGTTGATCCGAACCTCGAACTTGCCGTCTTTGGCCACCACATCGGCCGGGTAGCCTGCGGTCTGCAGGCTGGCGCGCAGCGCGTTGGCCTGAACACCGCTGGGCATCAAGCCCGCCACCGTGCGCCAGCGACCGCCCTGCAACAGGATGCCCTGGCCAGGCTGCATTTCGGCCTGGTTGATGAACTTGGCGAGCTGGTCCGGTGTGGCCTGGCCAGCGGGCTTTTCCGGCTCGCCGGTGAACACCGCCCAGAACGCGCCAGGCTTGTCCAGCATGATGCCGGGCTTGGCGTCGCGCACGACCTCGACCTTGCCTTCGAACATGCACACGGCGTCGTGCGCTGCGTCGGTCATGCTCCAGAAATCGGTGCCCCGGATGCCCACCGTGGCGGTGGCCATCTTGAGGTTGAGTTCCCGCTTGTTGCCCAGGGCCTTGCTGGCGTAGTCGGTGGCGTAACGAAACACGCCGGTGACCAGGCGCAGCGTGGCCGAGAGTTCCGATGGGCCTGCGGCTTGCGGTTGGCGCAGGGTCACGGCTTCGATGTGGAATTCGGTTTGCTCGCCCAGTTTGATCACGCTGCGATCGGCCATGCGCAGCAGCATCCGCGAATGACCGGCGGTGATGGCCTTGTCGTTGTCGCGCAGCAGCACCCCGGGCTCGGCCGGACGTCGCTGGCCATTGCGCTCCACCCAGGCCGGCAACTGGACCGCCTCGACCACCGTGCTGGCGGTGGCAGCGCGGGCCACGCCCTGACTGGCCCAGAGGCCGGCGCCCAGCAGCAAGATGCCCAGCGCGTGACGCGCATGGGTGGCGACAGATCGGGTGGCCGTGTTGGTGCGCAAAGCATGGGTGGAATACATGAGAAGACCTTTCCTTTTCGGTGCCGCAAAGGGCAAAACTTGATACCCCGTACAGTAACTACGCAGGGTCCGGTGGTTTGGATGCACCCGCATTCAAATCGCGCAGGCAGTGAAACTTTTCCGTGAAAAAATTCGCGTCTGCCGTCCGGTTGTGTAAAGCCGGTTTGTCCCCGGATTTGAGCGGGACTTGTGCGCCTGGGTTGACACCACGACCGCCCATGCGGTTCACTGCGGTGCAAACCGGGTTCGTGGTCGCTGTTTCAACGCATGGGGTCTACCGATGGATCGTCGTGAATTCGTGGAGAGTTGCGCCCTGGGTGCGGGCGCGTTGACCACCGCGCTGTCGGGCTCGGCCTGGGCGGCCGACGCCAAACCGCGCAGCCACGGCAGGGTGCTGCTGGTGGACGAGCTGGGCAAGCCACTCAAGGCAGCCAGTCTGCGCGCCCAGACCAACTATGTTTTTCACTACCCGTTCGAGGCCACGCCGGTGTTCCTGCTCGATCTGGGCAAGGCGGCCGCAGCCACCCAACTGGTCACGCGCGACAAGCAGCCGTATCAATGGCCTGGCGGCGTCGGCCCCCGGCGCAGCCTGGTGGCGTTCTCAGCCATCTGCGCGCACAAGCTGGTGTACCCCACCAAAGACCTGAGCTTCATCAGTTTTCGCAAGGGCGCGGCGGTGAACCCGCAGACACCGAGCAAGGGCAGCGACCTCATCCACTGCTGCGCCGACCACAGCCAGTACGACCCGGCGCGCGGTGCCCAGGTGCTCGACGGTCCAGCCGAACAGCCGCTGTGTGCCGTGCTGCTGGAGCACGACGCGAAGTCCGATCAGCTCACGGCCACCGGCACGCTGGGCGGCGAGTTGTTCGACGACTTCTTCAAAAAGTATGAGATGAAGCTGAGTCTGGAGGTGGGGCCGAACGCGAAGCAGGCCGTGTTGCGCCAGTCCACGGTGCGGGAACTGGATCGCTTCTGCCGCAATCCTGTGCGTTGCTGAGCGCCTCAGCCCTCCAGCGTCTCCAGCAACTCGGTCTCGATCTCGATCTGCCGCTTGTTCATCTGCAACTGTGCTCCACAGATCAGGAAGGTGTCTTCCACCCGTTCACCCAGCGTGGTGATCTTGGCCAGTTGCACGTTGATGTCGTAACGCGCCAGCACCCGTGAAATGCCGTAGAGCAGACCGGCGCGGTCGCTGGCCGAGACCGACAGCAGCCAGCGCTGGGCCTTCTCGTCCGGCCGCAGATCCACCCGGGGCGTGACCGGGAAACTCTTGACCCGGCGCGAGAGCCGGCCTTTCATGGGCGCGGGCAAGGGGCCGCACTCGTCGATGGTCTGCGCCAGGTTGTTCTCGACCATGGCGATGAGTTCGCGGTAGTGCTCCGAGAGCGTGGGTGCCACCACCTGGAAGGTGTCAAGCGCATGGCCGGTGAGCGTGGTGTGCACGCGCGCATCGAGGATGCTGAAGTTGGAGCTGTCGAAATAGCCGCAGATGCGGGCAAACAGGTCGTTCTGGTCGGGCGCGTACACCAGCACCTGCAGACCTTCGCCTTCGGGCGAGAGGCGGGCACGCACGATGCAGCGGTCGGCCACCACCCCATCGCCTGCGGTGGCGACCTTGGCGGCGGCTTTGGTGGCCGTCTGGTTGATCTGGCGTGTGAGCACCCGCGTGTGCCAGGCGATCTCGTCGGCCTGGTGGCGCATGAAGTAGCTCACGTCCAGCGTGTCCCACAGCGCCTTGTGCGCCATGTGCGGCAGCGCGTGCAGCGCCAGCATGGACAGCGCCTCGCGCTTGCGGGCCTCGATCACCGCGCCCGGATCGGGTGCGCGGCCGCCCAGTGCGCGCAGCGTGTAGCGGTACAGGTCCTCCAGCAGCTTGCCTTTCCAGGCGTTCCACACCTTGGGGCTGGTGCCGCGGATGTCGGCCACGGTGAGCAGGTACAGCGCGGTGAGGTAACGCTCGTTGCCCACGCGTTTGGCGAACGCCGCAATCACGTCGGGGTCGCTCAGGTCTTCCTTTTGCGCCATGCGGCTCATGGTCAGGTGTTCGGACACCAGGAATTCGATCAGCTTGCTGTCTTCGCGGTCGATTCCGTGCTGGCGGCAGAAAGTGCGCACGTCCCTGGCGCCCAGGTCGGAGTGGTCGCCGCCGCGGCCCTTGGCGATGTCGTGAAAGATCGCCGCGATGTAGAAGATCCACGGCTTGTCCCAGCCGGCGGCCAGTTGCGAGCAGAACGGGTACTCGTGCGAATGCTCGGCAATGAAGAAGCGGCGCACGTTGCGCAGCACCATCAGGATGTGCTGGTCCACGGTGTACACGTGAAACAGGTCGTGCTGCATCTGGCCCACGATGTGGCGAAAAACCCAGAGGTAGCGCCCCAGCACCGAGGTCTCGTTCATCATGCGCAGCGCGTGGGTGATGCCTTCGGGCTCTTTCAGGATCTGCAGGAACTGCGCGCGGTTGACCGGGTCGGCACGAAAGCGTGCGTTCATCACCGGTCGCGCGTTGTACAACGCTCGCAGGGTGCGGGCCGAGAAGCCCTTGATGCCCACCGTGGTCTGGTAGATGTGGAAGGTCTCCAGGATGGCGTGGGGTTGCTGCACGTACAGGTCGTCGCTGGCCACCTCCAACATGCCGCCCTTGTCAAAGAAGCGCGCATTCAGCGGACGCAGGCGGTCCACACCGGCCATGTCGTCCTGCAGGCGTTCCTGGATGTTGAGCAACAAGATCTGGTTGAGCTGGGTCACGGCCTTGGCGGCCCAGTAGTAGCGCTTCATGAGCGCCTCGCTGGCGCGGCGCGTGCCTTTGGCTGTGGGGGCTGCGTGCGGCTGGCCGGTTGGGCCAGCGGTGATGACGGCGGGTACCTGCGCCTTGAAGCCGAACGACTCGGCCACCGCGGTCTGCAGATCGAACACCAGGCGGTCTTCGCGCCGGTTGGCCAGCAGGTGCAGGCGTGCGCGGATCAGGCTGAGCAGGGCCTCGTTGGCCTTGATCTGGCGTGCCTCCAGCGGCGTGGCCAGGCCTCTGCGGGCGAGGTCGTCCCAACTGCGGCCCAGGCCTGCTGCCTTGGACACCCAGAGAATGATCTGCAAGTCGCGCAGGCCACCGGGCGACTCCTTGCAATTGGGCTCCAGCGAGTACGGCGTGTTTTCGTATTTGGTGTGGCGCTGGCGCATTTCCAGCGTCTTGGCCACATAAAAGGCCTTGGGGTCCATGACCTCGTCGAGCAGGGTGACCAACCGGTTGAAAGCGCTCTTGCTGCCACAGATCAGCCGGCTCTCCAGCATGGAGGTCTGCACCGTCACGTCTTTGGCCGACTCTTCCACGCAGTCGCTCACCGAGCGCACGCTTGATCCGATCTCCAGGCCGAGGTCCCAGCACGCGCCGATGAAGTCTTCGAGCTGCTTCTTGAGTTCAGCGTCTTCGTCGGGCTGTGCACCGTCGGGCAGCAGCACCAGCACGTCCACGTCGGAATACGGAAACAGCTCGGCGCGGCCATAGCCGCCCACGGCAATCAGGGAAAAACCAGCACCAAAACCAGCCCGACTCCAGAGTTCGCGCAAGGTCTGGTCGGTCAGGCGCGAGAGCTGTTGCAGCGCCTGGCGCACGCCCCGGGTGGAGGCACCCTGGTCGCGCAGCAGTGCAAAGAGAGCGGTTTTGTCGTCACGGTAGCGCTGGCGCAGCGCGCCGATGTCGCCCGCAGGCGCCAGGAGCGGGTCCATCGGCTCAGGCCGCCACGGCGGCGGCCGGCGTCACGAAGGCCGGCGGTGCCAGGCTGCCGGCCGAGAGCGTGAGCACCTCGTAACCCGTTTCTGTGACCAGTACCGTATGTTCCCACTGGGCCGAGAGCGAACGGTCGCGCGTGACGATGGTCCAGCCGTCGCCGGCTTCCTTGATGTCGCGCTTGCCCGCGTTGATCATCGGCTCGATGGTGAAGGTCATGCCGGGCTTGAGCTCCTCCAGCGTGCCCGGGCGGCCGTAGTGCAGCACCTGGGGGTCTTCGTGGAACTTCTGGCCGATGCCGTGGCCGCAGAACTCGCGCACCACCGAGAAACCGTTGCCTTCGGCGAAGGTCTGGATGGCGTGACCGATGTCGCCCAGGCGGACGCCGGGTTTGACCATCACGATGCCTTTCCACATGGCCTCATAGGTCACCTGGGTCAGCCGGCGGGCCTGCACCGAACAGGCCGCCTCGCCACCGATCATGTACATGCGGCTGTTGTCGCCAAACCAGCCGTCCTTGATGACGGTCACGTCCACGTTGAGGATGTCGCCTTTTTTCAGCGGCTTCTCGTTCGGGATGCCGTGGCACACCACGTGGTTGATGGAGGTGCAGAGGTGGCCGGGGTAGGGCGGGTAACCGCTGGGCTGGTAGCCGATGGTCGCCGAGACCGTGCCCTGCTGCTTCATGAACTCGGCCGCCAGGCGGTCGATCTCCAGCGTAGTGACGCCCGGCTGGATCAGCGGCGTGAGGTAGTCCAGCACTTCGGAGGCCAGGCGGCAAGCCACCCGCATGCCTTCGATGCCCGCTTCGTCTTTGTAGGTGATGCTCATGGGCGCAGATTATCCCACCGGCCCCTGCGGCGCAGGGTATCGGTGGCGATGACTGGGCGGGCCACGCGGGTAAAATCGGCGCTCCGCCCACCCCCCGGGTCTACGCACCTCAGGCTCCCAACGTGTCCCTGCACCTGCGCACTTTCGATGGCGGCAATGCCATCAGCGACTTCAAAGTCCAGCAACTCCTGCCCCGCCTGGCAGCCCTCTCCGACAAGATCACCGGCCTCTCGGCCCGCTTCGTGCACCTCGCCGCCTTCGACGGCGAGCCCGATGCGGCCACCGTGGCGCGCGTGGGCGAGCTGTTGACCTACGGTGAGCCCGCCACCGAGGCGCACCTCAAGCTCGAAGCGGCCGGCGCCCCGGCCCTGCTGGTGATGCCGCGCCTGGGCACGGTCTCACCCTGGGCCTCCAAAGCCACCGACATCGCGCACAACTGCGGGCTGGCCCTGCACCGGGTCGAGCGGCTGGTTGAATTCCGCCTGCAGCTCAAGAGCGGCCTGCTGGGCAAGGCCAGCCTGTCCACCGAGCAACTGCAAGCCGTGGCCGACCTGCTGCACGACCGCATGACGGAAAACGTCTCGCTCGACCGCAGCCAGGCGCAGGCCCTGTTCACCGAGTTGCACCCTGCGCCCATGGAGCAGGTCGATGTGCTCGGTGGTGGCCGAGGTGCGCTGGAGCGCGCGAACACCGACTGGGGCCTGGCCCTGGCCGATGACGAGATCGACTATTTGGTGAGCGCCTTCACCGGCTTGAAGCGCAACCCGACCGACGTTGAACTGATGATGTTCGCGCAGGCCAACAGCGAGCACTGCCGGCACAAGATCTTCAACGCGCAGTTCACCATCGACGGCGTGGCGCAAGACAAGAGCCTGTTCGGCATGATCCGCCACACGCACCAGCTCGCGCCGCAGCACACGGTGGTGGCGTACTCGGACAACGCGTCCATCATGGAAGGCAGCGTGGTCGAGCGCTTCGTGGCGCGCGCGGGCGGCGATGCCTCGCCGGCTTATGTGGCCGAGACCGCCACCCACCACGTGCTGATGAAGGTGGAAACCCACAACCACCCGACCGCCATCTCCCCGTTCCCCGGTGCCTCCACCGGCGCGGGCGGCGAGATCCGCGACGAGGGCGCCACCGGCCGTGGCTCCAAGCCCAAGGCGGGTCTCACCGGCTTCACGGTGGGCAAGCTCTGGGGTGGCCTCTCCGACCAGCCGGGTGGCAAGCCCGAGCACATCGCCAGCCCGCTGCAGATCATGACCGAGGGCCCGCTGGGCGGCGCGGCCTTCAACAACGAGTTCGGCCGACCCAACCTGCTGGGCTACTTCCGCGAATACGAACTCGCGGTGGACGGTGTGCAGCGCGGCTACCACAAGCCGATCATGATCGCCGGCGGCGTGGGCGTGATCGACGCCATCCAGACGCAGAAGATCGAATTCCCTGCTGGCTCGCTGCTGATCCAGCTCGGCGGCCCGGGCATGAAGATCGGCATGGGCGGCAGCGCGGCCAGCTCCATGGCCAGCGGCACCAACGCCGCCTCGCTCGACTTCGATTCCGTGCAGCGCGGCAATCCCGAGATCGAGCGCCGCGCGCAGGAGGTCATCAACCACTGCTGGCAGCAGGGCGCGAACAACCCCATCCTGGCGATCCACGACGTGGGCGCGGGCGGCCTCTCCAACGCCTTTCCCGAACTCACCAACGATGCGGGACGCGGTGCGCGCTTTGATCTGCGCGCCGTGCCGCTGGAAGAGAGTGGCCTGGCGCCCAAGGAAATCTGGTGCAACGAAAGTCAGGAGCGGTATGTGCTGGCGATCGCGCCCGAATCGCTGGAGACGTTCAAGGCTTTCTGCGAGCGCGAACGCTGCCCGTTTGCCGTGATTGGCGTGGCCACAGAGGAGCGGCAGCTCGTGCTGGGCGACGTGAATTTGCCCCTTCCCCCGCTGGGGGAAGGCAGGGATGGGGGCGCGCGCGCCGACGACGCCACTTCAAGCGTGCCCCCACCCCACCCCTCCCCCAGTGGGGGAGGGCGCGGGGAGACTTTTCCCCCCAGCGGGGGAGGGAGCCAGAACGCAGTCGACATGCCCATGAACGTGCTGCTGGGCAAACCGCCCAAGATGCACCGCGACGTGAAGACCGTGGCGCGCACACCCACCCCGCTGGACCTCACCGGCGTGGACCTGCAAAAGGCCGTGATCGACGTGCTCAGCCACCCCACCGTGGCCTCCAAGCGTTTCCTCATCACCATCGGTGACCGCACCGTGGGCGGCCTGTCGCACCGCGACCAGATGGTCGGCCCCTGGCAGGTGCCGGTGGCCGACTGCGCTGTGACCCTGGCCGATTTCCAGGGCTTCGCGGGCGAGGCCATGAGCATGGGCGAGCGCACGCCGCTGGCCGCGCTGGACGCCGCCGCCTCGGGCCGCATGGCGGTGGCCGAGGCCATCACCAACCTGCTGGCCGCGCCCATCGAACTGCCGCGCGTGAAGCTCTCCGCCAACTGGATGGCCGCCTGCGGCGAACCCGGTGAAGACGCCGCGCTGTACGAAACCGTGAAAGCCGTGGGCATGGAACTCTGCCCGGCACTCGGCATTTCGATTCCCGTGGGCAAGGACAGCCTGTCCATGCGCACGCAGTGGACGGAGGGCGGCAACACGAAGAAGGTGACCTCGCCGGTGAGCCTGATCGTGAGCGCCTTCGCCACGCTGGCCGATGTGCGCGGCACGCTCACGCCACAGTTGAACAACACGCTGGAAGACACCACGCTGGTGCTGGTTGACCTCGGCAAAGGCCGCCACCGCATGGGCGGCAGCGTGCTGGCCCAGGTGCTGGGGCAGGGCGGTGGCGAAGCGCCGGATCTGGACGACGCGCAAGACCTCGTCAACCTGGTCAATGCGGTGAACGCGCTGCGCGCGCAGGGCCAGATACTCGCCTACCACGACCGCAGCGACGGTGGCCTGCTGGCGGCCGCCGCCGAGATGGCCTTTGCCGGCCACGTGGGCGTGGCGCTCAACGTGGACCTGCTCGTGACCGAAGGCGACGGCATCAGCGACAGCCGCGCCGAGATGGGCGACGCCAAGAACTGGGCCGGCCAGGTCAGCGCGCGGCGCGAGGAGCTCACGCTCAAGGCGCTGTTCAGCGAAGAACTGGGCGTGCTGCTGCAGGTGAAAACCGACGACCGCAATGCCGTGATGCAGACCCTGCGCGAGCACGGCCTGAGCAAACACAGCCACTTCGTCGGCAAGACCCGGCCAGTGTCTTCCGCGATGGACGCCGGTAAAGGCCAGCTGCAGGTGTGGCGCGACACCAAGGCCGTGTTCTCGGCCAGCCTGTTTGATTTGCACCAGGTCTGGGACAGCGTGAGCTGGAAGATCAACCAGCAGCGCGACAACCCGGCCTGCGCCGATGCCGAGCACGCCGCAGCCGGACGCCCCGAAGACCCGGGCCTGCACACGAAGTTGACCTTTGACCCGAGTGCAGAAACAGCCGTTCGCCCTGAGCTTGCCCTTCGACAAGCTCAGGACGATCGGGAAAGCACCGCTAGAGGGGCTTCGACAGGCTCAGCCCGAACGGGACTTTTGCTCACCCGCCCCAAAGTCGCCATCCTGCGCGAGCAGGGCGTGAACTCGCACGTGGAGATGGCCTACGCCTTCACCCAGGCCGGCTTCGAGGCCTACGACGTGCACATGACCGACCTGCAGACCGGCCGCGCCAAGCTCGCCGACTTCAAAGGGGTGGTCGCCTGCGGTGGTTTCAGCTACGGCGACACGCTGGGCGCGGGCATCGGCTGGGCGCGCAGCATCACCTTCAACCCG
>NZ_JBLYYB010000056.1:0-14312 GCF_048549895.1 Hydrogenophaga sp. | reverse complement strand
TTTTTTGGTGCGCCCGGCACGGGCGCTCTCTCGGAGGTGCAAGTCCTCCCGTAAGTTGATCACAGCGAACGAAGCGAAGCGCAACTGCATGAGGGTGGAGGGACATAACTCCGTGCATTCTCGTTCGAAATCCCCATCGCAAAAGCCCGCCCAAACATCATGCCCCCCGGGGTTTCCCGATGTCGTTCCTATTTACTGCGGCGAATCGGTGACCCTGCAGGCGGCGCTAATCCAGCAGGGTAGACGCCGGGTTGCTCGCAAGCGCTCCACGGCGCTGGTACCCAATCACCACCGCAACAGACTGATGACCTGTCATGGCCATCGTGTCGGAGATGGACACGTTCTGTGCCGCAGCTTCGGTCACGAAGCCTGAGCGGAGGGAGTGTGCTGAGAAGTCACCTTCGACACCGGCCTGAATGCAACGTGCCTGGACGATGTCTCGCACCGAAGCGCCCGACAGCGCGCCGCCCACGTGCCCACCCTTGAGCACGCGGCGAAAAATGGCTCCTTCGCTGACACCGCTGACCGCAAGCCAGTCGTCCAGCGCGACGCCGGCGGCTCCCAGCACCGGCTTGTGGTTCTCGGGCCGATCAACACCGCTCTGGTTGGTCTTGGAGAACGCCAGCTCGTAGCTGAACTCACCGGGACCCAAGCGCTTGAGGAACTTCATGTCGGCCGCTGCCACCTCGGAACGCCGGCGTCCACCACTGGCCCAGGCGAACAGCAACAGCGCCCGGTCGCGCTTGCCTTTGAGAGAGTCGTCGCACGTCGCCAGGACCAGCTGCAGGGGATCTTTCGTCAACGCGTCCTTCTTCCTGGGCAGTTCGCCGCGCTTGGCGTAGGCCTTGCGCGTGCGCGACAGCAGATCGCGCACCTTCGGGTCTTGGCAGGGGTTCTTCACCTCACGCACCTGGTGGGCCTTGGACAACACGGCCAGGCGGTGCACCAGCGTGTTGTGTGCCAACGGTCCCAGCTTGCCCTTGTAGCCGGCGTCGACCAGGATGGCATCGATCTCGGCGGGCAGCTCGTGCGTCAGGCCCTTGGGCGTCATTCGTTGAGCGTGGTCCACGATGAACTGCAATACGCACGAGCTGGGCAGCGGTAGGCTGATCTGGATGCCGTAGCGGATGCCGAACCAAGCAGCCCAGTACCTCAAAGCACTGCTGTAGCTGGCTTGCGTGTTCTGGGATTCGCCTTCGCGCATGAGGTCGGCCACAGCCTGCGCGGTCACATCCGTGAGTTCGTGCGGCTGAAGCGCGGGCGTTTTCTGGAGCGTGGGAAGGCGCATAGGTGGTCAATGGAGCTGCCGACCGAGGGAACACTCCTCCGGGGCTGGTGGCACTATTGGTCTCGATAAGCATCTCTTATCGAGGCTAATATATCGCATGAAGGAGGGGGCGCGAAAAAGTCTTTTCGAACTCTCCTTGAATGCAGATTCGTCCTGCCCCGCACTTGAAAAACTCGCTGCCGCATGCAGACTTGTGTTCCCTGCTGCACCAACCCTCAACATGCATGAAACCATCGGACGCTCCTTGAGCGCCAATGCATCTACCGTACACCCAGATGTCGGCCTGCACAAGAACTTGGAGAACGCTTTGAAGGCGCTCACATCAGGCGAATCGATGCAGCCGAATGAAGCGTTTTCTCCTGAGGTCAACGCCCGTCTGTTGGTGGCGCATGAAAACGCTTCGCGGGCCGCTGCAAGTGCGCCCCCAGAAGTTCGCCCGAACGTCCACCGGCTGTTGGCCACGTCAGTGCGCGCACCCACGGCCGCCAAGCGTGTGATGTGGCTCCACCGCGCT
This sequence comes from Hydrogenophaga sp., assembly GCF_048549895.1. Lineage (GTDB taxonomy): Bacteria > Pseudomonadota > Gammaproteobacteria > Burkholderiales > Burkholderiaceae_C > Hydrogenophaga. Next base: position 12,510 of record NZ_JBLYYB010000056.1, on the reverse strand, counting down.
GCAGACACGCTGGCCACCGCCTACAGCGGCGTTTCGGCATGCCGTGTGGGGTGCAATCACTGCTGCTTCATCCCTGTGAAGGTGAGCGCCACCGAGGCCCGCGTGCTCGGTCGTGCAGTTGGTCGTTTGCCCGCGCCCGTAGAGACTCACCGCCCTGTGCACCCCGAGGGGTACGAATCGCCGTGCCCATTCCTCCAGGATGGGTCATGCACCGCATACGAGCATCGCCCGGCAGTATGCAGGACGCACATCAATCTTGACGTGGACGATTTGCTGTGCCGTCTCGTGCCCGGTCAGGCAGTGCCGGTGCCTTACCTGGACACGCGCTTGTTCGCTCTAGCCAGCATCCAGATCGAACCAGAAGATGGCGCGTGGGCGGATCTGAGGCAGTGGTTCCCTACCAAGGCCTGATCGACGCCTCTACTCGTTGCCAGCGATGGGTGAAGTGGGTGGGGGAACTACCGACGCTTCTTCAAGCGGTCGGGGACGAACGACCTCGTAGGGCCCTCCGCATTTGCTGCACAACAGTGGGTTGTCCCGATAGCGCATGTCTGCGCTTCCATCAGTGCGCCTGTGCTGATGCCTGGGCACCGTTGGCTTGCCGCAATGAACACACAGCGGGCGTCGGGCTTCCCGATCGGCAGCAACCCGTTCACGGCGCCTTTGTTCAATTTCAGCGTCCCCCCGTTTTTTCGTTTCGAGTTCTGCGCACGCTTGAGCTTGGCGTCGCCTGTCCACCCGGTGCTTGAAAGCGAACAGGAGAGCCACAGATCCGCCGGCGACAAGCACTACTCCGACGATGTTCCAAAATTCACGCGGAATTCCGTGAAGGAAAAACGCCCATAGCAGCAAGAAAAAGATCGCTGTATCGAGTGCGTAGATCAGAACCTTTTTCATGGATGCAGGCACCGAGCGGACGGACTCTGGTGCTCGGGAAGTGGCGACCTCGTGAACTCTACAGGAGGGAAAGCCTCCCTACGCGGTCACGCTACCTGCAGCAAAACGCGCAAAACGCTGTTTGCATAGGCGTTGTGGGTGGCGCGGGTCACTGGGTTGAAAGGGAGGCGTCCGTCCCAACCCGGAAGCGATTCGATGTAATGCCGAAGCGCTTTGTACTCGGGACGCCACTGTCCACCAGGGCCCTCCGCATCCGCCGTGCACTCTCGGTAAATCTGCTCCATGCCCCCACCAATCGCGCGCACCAGAACTCCAAGGGTCAGCGGCTTCTTCAACTGGTCGCGCCGGTAGCAAAGAACATCGACCACAGCTTGAAGGGCCTGCAGCCCGCTCTCCGCATCTGGGTCCTCACGGCCAGTGGCGATTGCGGTCTGGCGCTGCTGCAGCTTGACTTCATCCACCAAGGCAGGGGCTGGAGCCTTGTCGCGCAGAAGCGCAAGCAATGGATTTCCCTCAACACGCTGACTTTGCTCGCGCATCGTCTGCCGGTGCCGGCTGCACATCAGTTGAACCGATCTCAACATGGCGACCAGGTCGACAAACCTCCTCGTGGCCCAAAGGGTGGGCAGATCGCCGCCACCTTTTGCCGGTAGTAGCTTATCAATGCGGGTGAACTGTTCCTGGATGCCTGCAGCTGCGAAGTCCTGAGAGGTGAGTTTTCGGTGCTGGAACGAAGCAGCGCCACCCAGGTTCCTGAAGAGTGCGGGCAGACAAGCACTCACTTCCCGGCCGAGTTCAACGAGATCACCGCCCTCCTCTTCAGTCGCAGGCAGCGCCGCCCAAGCAGCGCGTATGTCAACCAGCACATCCTGCGTAACGCGAGCGACACCGACAAGGCTGTCACGCTGGTCCTTGCTCGCTTTGCCCTCATCTTTCGCAGACGCGTAAGCAATAGCAAAGCCTGCGGCCGTGAAAAACAGCACGAGGATCAAAAGCAGGAGAACGCCTTGAGAAGTGGGTTGCATTGGACGTTTGCCGAGTCGTGGACCAACCTTTGACTCTAGCGCCGCGGCCACGTGACTCAACCGCGCCAAACGACACAAACGGTTGCGTTGACGGGGTACAGGAGATGTATGCCCCATCCGAGAATAGGGGTTCCCTGACAAAGTTGAATGCCATGAAGCTGAATGTTTACGACTTGGGTTACGAGCCCACTGACCTGCACGTCACGATTTCCGACCTGATGGTGGCCACCGCCGACCATTCAGACGACTCACTTGACTCAGCGATTTCTGATGTGCTGAAAACGCTGCGCGATCGCATGGGCATGGACGTTGTCTTTTGCTCTGAATTCGTCGACGGCTGCCGCGTCTTCCGCCAGGTAGAAACAACCGGCATCCGGCCCACGATCGCAGTGGGCGGCTCGGACCTGTTGGAGGAGAGTTGGTGCCAGCGCGTGGTGGACGGCCGCTTACCGCGCTTCATTGCCGACGCACGTCAAGACCCCACCGCTTGCGCACTGCTTGACCAGCTGCCTTTCTCCATCGGGACGCACATCAGCACCCCTATCGTGTTGAAGAACGGTGAGATATACGGAACCCTGTGCTGCTTCTCGTTCAGCCCGCAGGACAATCCGAATCCCGATGACCTAAAGACGCTGGAGATGACAGCCAAGCTCACGGCGATGCGCCTTGAGAGTCGGAACGTGAGGCCCGCCCCACACAGCATCCCCGCATGGGGCTTGTCACCCAAATAACCCCGCCTGCGATTCCACCTGCCGACGGCTCGCCGGCTCTGGTTAAATCCAGAGCAACACAACGATGGAACGGGGAAGCAGGATGGCGCGAACGATCTACGACCGGCCGACGCGGGCATTGCTCAAAGACATGCTGGCGGAATGGGCGTTGAAACCCGGCGAGACGTTCGCAGCCCAGCGTGCCGTCGCTTGGTTTGCCGAGCATTACCCGAAGCTCAAGGCAGGCAGCATCCATGCGCACCTTGTGCAGGCCTCCACCAACGACAGAAGCCGACTCCACCACCCTTCGACCAGGACAACGGACGATCTGTTGTTCAAGGTCGGTTCGCGCGAGTATCGGCTGTACGAGCCTGCCTCTGATCCACCGCCAGTGCATCCGGCAGCCAAGGTCCAAGTCGCGGACGGCGCCGGTGGAACGATTTCAATCACCGAGGAAGATGACGACGCCGGGGTTGCAATCGACGCAGCTCTCGCTGGATCATCCCAGTTCGCGCTCGAGAAAGACCTGCAGCGCTATCTCGCGGACAACCTGCAGCTGATCGAGCCCGGCCTGGCGCTCTTCCAGGACGAAGAAATATCGGGCTTTGAATACCCTGCAGGCGGAGGGAGGCGGATCGATATCCTTGCGAAGGACAAGTCGGGCGGCTTTGTCGTGCTGGAGCTCAAGGTCGAAAAGGGTTATGACCGCGTGGTGGGCCAGCTGCTGCGCTACGTCAACTGGGTCCGCAAGGAACTCGCAGAGCCTGGCCAGCGCGTGCGCGGCATCATTGTCTGCCGCTCCATGTCTGAGGATCTCATTCTGGCCTGTGCGGGCATCCGGGACGTAGAACTCTTCGAATACCGGCTGCAGGTGAGCGTATCCAAGGTGCCGGCACTTGAGTTGCCCTGACACCACCAGGCTCAGTGTTGTGACACCCCCGGGCCCGAGAACACGCTGCCCGCTGTGCAGCCTCTATCATCGCTCGCCATGGACCAAAACAATGCGATAGAGAAGTTCATAGCAAGCTGGCAGGGGGCGACAGCAAGTGAGTTGTCAACAGCGCAGAGCTTCGTCATGGGCCTTTGTGAGTTACTGGGTGTGCCCAAGCCACACCCCTCCCCCGAGCAGGACTACATGTTCGAGCGCCCTGTAACGTTCCTGCATGGCGATGGCTCCAGCAGCGCGGGGCGCATCGACTGCTACCGGCGTGGCCACTTCGTGCTTGAGGCCAAGAAACTCAAAGCAGGAACACACACCAAGGGTTTTGACGATGGTCTCCTGCGTGCCCGCAGCCAGGGTGAGGGGTATGCCCGCGCCTTGCCTGCCGCCGAAGGCAGGCCACCGTTCGTTCTGGTGGTCGACGTGGGGACCGTCATCGAGATCTATGCCGAGTTCAGTCGCAGCGGTGGATCTTATGTCCCGTTCCCAGATCCTCGCAGCCACCGTATCGCACTCGCTGACCTTGCCCGTCCAGAGATTCGGGAACGCCTGCTTCGCATCTGGACCGACCCCGACAGCCTCAACCCCGCGCGCGTTAGCGCCCAGGTCACACGCGAGGTATCACAGCACCTGGCTTCCCTGGCCCGATCCCTGGAAAAAGCGGGGCATCCCCCCCAACACGTGGCCGGGTACCTGACCCGATGCCTGTTCAGCATGTTCGCGGAAGACGTGGCGCTGCTGCCGCAAGGAGCATTCCTTGGCTTGCTTCAAACACACCGCAAGGACCCTTCAGGACTTCAGCAGATGTTGCGCATCCTGTGGTCGGACATGGACCACGGGGGGTTCTCCGCGACCCTCGTCAAGCCAGTGCTCAGGTTCAACGGAAAGCTTTTCAAGGAGGCAAGTGCCGAGGGTTACAGCTTGCTTTTGTCCACCGCACAGATCGATCTGCTCATTCAAGCTGCAAAGTCCAATTGGAGGGAGGTCGAGCCAGCCATCTTCGGCACCCTGCTGGAACGCGCGCTGGACCCCGCCGAGCGGCACGCGCTCGGTGCTCACTACACGCCGCGCGCCTACGTCGAGCGGCTGGTGTTGCCCACTGTGATGGAGCCTTTGCGCGCCGAATGGGCGAACTCGCAGGCGGCCGCGCTGCTGCTGGCCCATGAAGCTGCCGAGTTGGAAGCCAATGCGCCCGTGGTGAAAACCAAAAAGGACTTTGTGGTCCTGGATCGGCACAGCGCCGCCGTGCGGGCCAAGTGGCGCGAGGCCCGACAGCAAGTGAAGGATTTTCACCACCGGCTCTGCACAGTGCGTGTTCTGGATCCTGCGTGTGGGAGCGCCAACTTTTTGTACGTGACGCTGGAGCATCTGAAGCGCCTGGAAGGTGAAGTGCTCAACCAGCTCGACGCCCTGGGGGAAACTCAGGACGCACTGGACCTGGGCAAGGAGACTGTGAATCTGCAGCAGTTGCTCGGAATCGAGCTCAACGAGCGTGCTGCTGCGCTAGCAGAGCTGGTTCTATGGATCGGCTATCTGCAGTGGCACATCCGGACCTTCGGCAATGCCAGCGTAGCTGAGCCTGTGGTGCACGACTATGGAAACATCGAGAACCGAGACGCGGTGCTTTCCTACGACACGAAGGAGCCGCTTGTCGATGCCAATGGCGTCGTCGTCACCCGATGGGATGGAGAAACTACCAAGCGGCACGCAGTCACCGGCGAGCTGGTACCGGACGAATCGGCACAAATCGCGCAGTGGCGCTACATCAATGCCCGCCCGGCAGCGTGGCCTGCCGCAGAATTCATCGTGGGCAATCCCCCATTCATTGGTGCGGGCGCGATGCGTGGAGCTTTGGGCGATGGTTACACAGAGGCCCTACGTGAGGCGTGGCCCCAGGTGCCTGAAAGCGCGGACTTTGTCATGCACTGGTGGCAACGTGCAGCCAGTCTAGTGGCCACAGGCAAAGCTCAACGATTTGGCTTGATAACCACAAACAGCCTGCGCCAGACTTTTAATCGACGTGTTGTTCAAAGTGCGCTGGATGGTGTTTCTCTGCTGTTTGCGATACCAGATCACCCGTGGGTGGACAGCACCAACGGGGCGGCCGTTCGCATAGCTATGACCGTGGGTACAGCTGGGAGCGGGGAAGGACGTTTGCTGACAGTGGCAGAAGAAATCAGCGGCGAAGATGGTGAGGTAGGTGTCCTCTTGACGGAGCAACTCGGACTTCTTCATGCTGACCTCCGTGTCGGTGCCAATGTGGCAGCGGCGGGCTCGTTGCGCAGCAATGTGAATCTGAGCAATCGAGGGGTTCAGTTGTTCGGGGCAGGATTCATCGTCACCCGAGAGGAAGCAACTGTGCTGGGTCTCGGCGTTGTTCCTGGGCTGGAGAAGCACATCAGGGAATATCGAAATGGCCGCGACCTTACGGCCAAGCCTCGCGATGTACTCGTCATCGACTTGTACGGGTTGGACGCGGACGATGTACGCAAACGCTTCCCCTTGGTCTACCAGAGGCTTAGCGACCGCGTGAAACCAACGCGTGATGCCAAGGCCGATACCAAGGACGGCGCCGGCTATGCCAAGCACTGGTGGCTACATGGAAAACCCAGACAGGAAATGCGTCGACAGCTCGCGGGGCTGCCACGCTACATCGCGACCGTCGAGACCGCAAAGCATCGCATCTTCCAGTTTCTGGATAGCAGTGTTCTGCCAGACAACAAACTGGTGGCGATAGCTCTCAGTGACGCATTCCATCTCGGAGTGCTCTCCAGCAGGATTCACGGTGCGTGGGCACTGGCTGCTGGTGGGTGGCTCGGGGTCGGAAATGACCCCGTCTATGTGAAGTCTCGCTGCTTCGAAGCATTTCCCTTTCCGGGCGATGACACCGGCGCGAGCCCCCCGCTGCAGCAGCGCATCCGCGACCTGGCCGAGCAGCTGGATGCTCACCGCAAAAGGCAGCAAGCTGCCCACCCTGATGCGATGCTCACCTCCACCTACAACGTACTGGAGAAACTTCGCAGCGGCGAGCCATTGAGCGCCAAAGAAAAGGTGCTGCACGAGCACGCACTGATCGGCGTTCTCAGCAGTCTGCATGAAGAGATCGATCACGCAGTACTGGCAGCCTATGGCTGGAGCGACCTGACCCTGCCCACAGACACCGACAAGCTGCTTCAGCGTTTAGTGGAGCTCAACTCCAAGAGAACCACGGAAGAGGCCTCAGGCACTGTCCGTTGGTTGCGACCGGACTTCCAAAGCGACACAAAAGCAGAAGCAAAGTCATCCATGGAGATGGATGAAGACACGGAAGGCGATGGCGCAGCGTCCAAAGGAGAACCCAACAGGCCGAGGGGCACTCTGGCCCAAGTTCCATGGCCTACCGGCTTGGCCGTCCAGATTAAAGCGGTAGCAGATGCTTTGGCCGATGCAGGTGGCGCGTTGGATCTGGATACCCTCGCCCAGCGTTTCAACGGCCGGGGCCGCTGGCGGGAGCGTCTTCCCACCATCCTCGATGCCCTGGTTGCACTCGGGCGCGCCCTGCCGCACGATAACGGCGGATGGGTGGACTCAGGCCGGTAGGCCTCCCTTGTGTTTCAGTGGTGGTGAGGTTGGCTGGCCAGCGGTATGCTGCCGGTGTGTGCAATCTCTACGGATCAACCCGCGAAGACGCCATCCAGAAATACTGGCGTCCGAGGAACAGTGTCGCCTGGCCAGGGGGCTTTGTAGGCCCTCGCAAACCAGGGGCCTTCCTCAGGCGAGCCAACGACGATCCCAGCTACTCACGCGAACTGGTGATCGGGCGCTGGGGCCTCATCCCTTGGTTCTCCAAAACCGCAGACATCAAGTACGCCACCAACAACGCAAGGTCCGAGGAACTCGCACAGAAAGCCAGTTTTAAGCTGCCCTGGGCGCGCGGGCAGCGCTGCATCATCCCTGCCGACTGGTTCGATGAGCCCAATTGGGAAAGCGGCAAGAACGAATGGTGGCGCTTCAGGCGTGCGGATAGTGAGCCTTGGGGACTTGCAGGTATTTGGGCCACGTGGACCGATAAAGCATCTGGTGAGATACACGAGAGCTACACCATGCTCACGGCCAACGCAGACGCCCACCCATTGATGCGGCGGATGCACAAGCCAGACCCCAAGCTAGGACCGGATGATCAGGACAAGCGCAGCGTCATCTCCATCGAGCAGGCTGACGTGGATCAGTGGCTGGCAGGCACGGTGAGTGAAGCGCTGCAACTTCTCAAGGTGCCGCCAGTTGAGATAATCGCAGCTGGACCTTCCTCGCGATAGGCGCGCATCGTCAGGCTCTGAAGTGCGGTCGAGACCCATCAACTGAACACATGCGAAGCTCGACGGCGACCAGGTCGATGCACTCGCGGGAACGTCACAGTTTCAGATAGGCCTCCCGCAAAATTGAAGCCACCTCCGCTACAGCGTAGACATCATTCAGGCCAAGGGACTGGTACCAGTCTGGGAGAGATACCCCATTTTCCCGGCCCTCCCAGGCCTTTCGAATTACCTCCTCTCGATCGACGTACCGGCACCGTAGATGCTTGGTGATGTGCGTGGCCTGCTCAATATCGTGGGGATGTCCTTGGGCTGGCTGCCAGCTCCCATTCGACACGTGAAGGATCGCGCGCTTCAATTCGTCGCGTCGCTCTCGTTCGAATTCCGCTCTTGATCGCTCCCGCGCAAGTGCCTCTTCGACAGCTGCTCGGGCCCTCCCCTCCTCCATGCTCTTCTTATCGATCTCACGCTTTCTTTTCAGCGCATAACCTTCCGTGCCGACAACGTTTCCGAGAAGATCGCCCATTTCGGGAAACATGGCGGCGATAACGGCGTCATAGATCGCCGGCCGCGCGAACTTCAGCTCACCACCTTCCACGCTGGTCCAGACCTGCGACCTGAGTTCGGCGATGGCCCCTTGCTGTTCGTCGGTCATTGGCGGTTGATAGACACGAGCTGCGATGAGCAAATGTGTGATGTACCTACCCAGCGCACCCGCACTGCGCGCGCGCATGAGCAAGTTAAATGCCGATCCAGGCTTCTGGACCAGACCCTCCGCCCGAATCTGCTCGATCATCCACACCAATCCACCGTGGTCAAAAATCAAATCACTTGAGCTCGAAACCGGGAGGCGTCGCAGAAGCACTTCAATCACTTCCGGCGGATGAAACGATTGATGTTGATGCGTCACCTGGGGATGGCGATACCAAGACGCGCGCAGAGCGGCAAGCAAGAACCGGTGAGCCTCTGCGCCGTCGACTCGCTCGATGGCTGCTATCCGCGTCGTCCGTTTCGTTTCCTTTTCGTTCGCCTCGCGAACGCGCCTGGAAAGCCGCTCGCGAGCTTCTCTGCCTTCGAGAAGGATCCGGGGGTGGTGGAGCCATCGAACAACGCCATCATGCAGAAGAAGGCTTGGCAACTCTGCCCGGGTGACGGTCCCGCTCCTTGAGAACCGAGAGGAATCAACCTCCAAGCATGCGACGCCACGATCAACAATCTTCTGCAGCTTGGCGGAATCCACTCTATGTGTGACTGCCACCTCAATCAACAGGCACTCAATGCCTAGATCACCGACTGGATCGACTGCGCGACAAACAACATCCGGGACAATGTCCCCCATTGCTGCTTCAAGTCGTACGCCTTGCAACTGCAGCGTCCGCGCGGGAAATTCGTACCCATCGGTGTGGGTTTTCCCCGATGCGTCCCGGGCAGTGAAGTTTTCTTCAACGGCGGGCACGTGAATCTGTCCGCTTGCTGCCAGTGCCTCCTTGAGTGCCCAGTGAAGAACGCTCTCAGAGCGTTGCATCGTGGCCATCCCCTCCGGCATGCTGAGGTCTGCAGGCCATGTGTCAAGGGCATTGTCGGCGGCGTCATGTGCACTCTGGAGAGCTTGCGCTGCAAGTGACTCATCATCCCAGTGTCGAACCCACCGAAGCCATGACCCGTCCAGTTGAACCTTGGCCAAGATCTGCTCCGGCGACCAGTTAGCGACATCTGGGTCGTCGACATCAACAGTGAGAACGCCATCCATCTCCATGTCCTGATCGACTCTTGTGGAACTTGAGAGTCGCAGACAAATCACCTTCCCGTCGGCAAGGGTCAAGCTCGCGGAGTGCGCATCAATCCATTGTTTGCCAATGACCGCAGCGGTCAAAGATTGGCCTTCGGCGTATTGCTTGTACGCGATACCTGAAATGCCTTGAACGAAGCCCAGCGCGCGTGGCGCGGGAAGTGCAATTTCATCCCGGTCAAACAGCAGGTGAAGCGTGGCCAATCTCGCGACAGACTGTTTACAACCTTCCCCCTGGGGGGTGTGGTGGTGCCGAAAGAAGGGGCGTGTGACCCCCGGTTTAAGGTAGTGGGCTGCGGCGTGCCCAACGTTCACTGCCTGGACAAGTGACCCACATCCAGGACAAAGGCAATTGCAGGCCAACCCTGTTTCACCTCTTCCGAGCATGACAACATGGACCGGCAGCAGACTGTCCGCGCGGACAGCCCAGGCCATCACCTGTGCCGACGATGGAGATTTTTCACAGTGCATGCGCAAAGGGTGCTTTATCTCGACATCGTGGCTGCCGCCAGGAATCGAGACATGGCTACATCAAGAAAGACACCCCTTTCGCGGTGTACATTGCTGCGTTCACAACAACTGACGGTGTAGACGGCATTTCTGAAGCCGGTGCGGCGATACATGGTGTTTGTGATCGTTTAGTCGCGACAGAATCTACGCAAAGGGAAACAGAAGTGAGCTATCAAGCTGAAAAATTCGCTACGGCGCGGCGCGCGCTGATGTTGCCACACACCCGCGGGGAGCATGAGGCCATTGCAAATGCTTTTCACGAATGCAGCCTTGGTTTGCACAATATCGACAGCGCTCAGTTTGATGACAATGCTCGTGCCTGGATTCAGGCGCTTGAGCGTTTCATGGATACGTCCGGTTATTCCGATGCAAGTGGTCAGGGCCTCTGGTCCATCAAAGCACAGGGCTTTACGGTTGACGAAAAGCTCGAAATCTCGCGCATCATTGACGAATTGGCCGACTGGTTCGCAAGTCGCTCCTGAAGGTTTCGTTGATCATCCTCTGGGGAAGCGTAGCCTCTCTTCCCGAGCACGCTTCAATAGCCGACAGAGGTTCATAGGCAGCCATTCGAGACGTCTGCGTCAACCTATTTAGGAGGCGAGAGCGGATTGTCGTAAACGAATTCAAGCGCACCGTTGGGAGGTGAAAGTCAACCCTCCAGAGTGCAGGAGATGCGGATGGAAATCCAGTTGCCATAAGGTTGGAGCGACTGGGGGCTTCGGTACATCACGTTCAACGGCGCGCGGTCGAAGGCAGGCCAGTCAAGTGCAGGGTCTAGCACCATCACCCCGTACATACTTGTGCGTTCCGCAACCATCCAGTGCCAACCGGGTTTTGTCGACGGCACTTTGATGATTCCGACGCCGTCAAACGAGTCCCAGCCCGTCCAGCGCTGCATGGCGCAGCGCAGGCCCAGTTCGGCACCAATGGCCATCAACTGCCGGAAATTCGATGCGAATGGGCGGTGGGCGATCTGCTTCGCGCCCATGCCTCCCCGCACAAAAAGCGCACGAACTTCGCTGTAGGGAGCGCCGCTGACCATGGCGAGGCATGCGACTCCACACCCATAGGCGTCCTCCTGCAGCACCCACCTTGTTCGGCATCCAGAGGTGATATGAAGTCCCTCCCCATCTGCGAGTGTTCCCATTGCGCACGTGGAGCCGAGCAAGTCTTCTGTCATGGCCTGATGTGCCGGCGAGGGACATACTCTAGGGCAGCGCGAGAACTCAGGCAGGGACGCACTTCTTCTTGCCGACCAGCGACTTCATCTGGGCAGCCGTCGCCTGAGGTTTCAGGAACCCGAGGACGTCAGGGTCCCGAGCAGAAAACTCCGATTCGGCATCGATCAGCATCACGGAATGCAAGCCACCCTCTGAATGAGGCACGGCAGCGGTGATGGTAAGCAGAAGGAACTTCTTCTTGTTGTGGCCCTTGCCGCAGTGTTTGGTGACGTCAGCCTGCATGTCGGCAACAGCCTGATCGAAAGTGATCGTCTTCTGGGCCAAGGCGCCCGTTGAGAAGGTTGCGATGAGCACAGCGGTGAGCGCCAAGGCGATGAGGCTGGTCGATTGATTCATTGAGTTTGCGTAGAGGGGGATCGGTAGATGGGATGCGCGTGCCGGTGGAGCAAATGGGCCGCTCAAACGGACGACTCAGCATCTCAAACAAACCGCCTATGTCAAGGTGCCTCTACGCGTGCAAAACAAGTCGTAGAACACACTCAAGATCAGTGGACGGGGCGGGCCTTGAACTTTTGGTCCTCGGTGGCAGACTGTGTGAAGAATGCAGCACACACCGCTCAAGCACATGGACACCTCCCTTCCTTCCCCCGCAAAAGCGAAGCAAGAACAGGCGAACACTCGCGAAGGCTCCCCGCGCCTCACCAAACGCTCTAAGCCGGTCACCGTTCAAGAAATCAGACAGGCAGGGCCAGACCACCAGGTGGTCTCGGTGTGCGGCGGCCGAGGCAGCTACCGAAAAACGCCCTGCCCGCCTTGCCCGTGGGTGCGGGAGAACGCGGGGGAGTTCCCTAGAGAGGCATTCGTCATTTCGGCAGGCACTGCCTACGACATGAGCGACCGAAAGTTCGCGTGCCATGAGAGTGGAGCCACCCGGCCAGCAACTTGCGCTGGGTTCTTGCTCCGAGGTGCTGATCACAATCTGGCCGTCCGGCTTGCTCGTCTGCAGGGAGAGACCTTTGACGACGTACACGATGACGGTCTCGAGCTTTTCGACTCATACCGTGAGATGGCTGCGTATTTCGGCGAATGTGACCGGTCATTTCGGCGCATCGTGACCGGTGGGCTGAGCGATGTTCTCAGCGCCGTTTCGGTAACGTGACCGCCCG
>NZ_JBLYYB010000055.1:0-8359 GCF_048549895.1 Hydrogenophaga sp. | reverse complement strand
CGCATCGCCATCACACCCACATAGTCATAATCCGACCGTCCTGCCTGGAGCAGTTTGACCGGCCATAAGTGGAGCAGTTTGGGGTGGCCATCGGGGCAAGTCCTTGATTTCTCGAACGCGCCAGAGAAACTACTCTGGCGCCCTACGCAGCGGCATCGAAACCCGGATGGCCTACTCCTCTTCCCACCAATACCCGCTTTTCCCAAGCGCTACGCCCACCTGCAATACGCTCACCTTGCGCTTCAAGGTTTAGCTCGGGGTAGGGAACTCGCACAGCGCCAAAGCATTGCACTATGTACTCCTCAATTCTTGGTTGTAAGACTGCAAGATCAAGGGCAGCGGTCGGGTGACTTGCAGTTCGAAGCGCCTGCTGCAATGACAGATCGTAGCCAATCAGATTGCCCAGAGCCTCCCAACGGCGAAGCTGTAGCAGCATGGTGGTCATGACCGCCCTGTCTGGTTGATGGCCAAGATAGTTGACGAAGTACTCACATTCGTCCTCCACGGCACTGGCTTGCATAGTGATCATCCAAGCGGCTGTAGGTGGCATGGCAGTCAAGGGCTCACCTAGCTGTTCAAGATGAATTTTCCCCAGCACGTGTGCCAAGGCATGCCACTCGACGTGATCGATTGGTCGCGGATCGAGCAGCCTCCATATAGGAAGGGTGAGAAGCTGGCTAGAAGATGGAGCAAGGGCGACCATACGGTCAAACCAGCGTTTGGTCCGTAGATCCTTTTTACCTGAAGGTGCGATCTGTTTGCTTACCGCAGGCTGCCCCAGACTTGCCATGCGGTCGCACAACTTGGGACGATCCGCAGGGAAAACTAAACCCGGAAGTCCCTTCATCAACAGCTCTTCAAGCGCGTAGGGAGAGGGCGTTCCAGTGGCCTCCATGACATCGTTCAAGAACGCAACCGTTTGTAGCCGCTCGCATGCACGGCGTGCGTCGCGCTGGGACCAGGGCTTGGCAGATGAACGCTCTGCGAGGCGCAAGACTACTTGGTCTGACTTGCAGAAAGCAGCATTGGTAAAGACTGGAATGGAAAACACGTACGTTTTTTTAGCCTAGTACGGCAGCGGCGTGCCAGATAACGTTCGGGCTTCCGCAAGAAGACGAATGAACCACGCCAACCTCAATACACGTCTGCTTCCCAACGCAAAGCTGGCGGACAGACTTCACTGATGTGAACAGCCCGCAGCATCGGAATTGCAGGCCGAACAGCATGCACGCCGCCAGAGGAAACCTCTGGGTCAGTTGAAAGGTGACCAAGTCTGGGGCCGTATCAGCAAGGCGACGCACCACTGCGCTTGATTTACGCACATGGGATAACGATTTGTGGCCGGGGTTGGGCCTGCTCTGAAGCAGCAGTAATCCAATGTTATGTCAAAAGCAATACAAATTAAAGAAAATCGACGGCTCAATGTTTCCGATGCCATCCTGGCCATCCGCTACCCCAAAGACGGCAAGATCCGCTCGCGGAAAGTCATTTCAAGATCAAAGGCCTCCAGTTCTGGCAAGTACCCAAGCTGGAAGATGGGGCGAATGCTCCAGTGGGAGTCTCCACACGAACTGAATGCATTCAGGCTGCTCGATGCAAACCCAGCGGTCGCACGGTTCGAAGAGCAGCCGTTGGTGGTGAGCTTTGTCCTTGATGGCATTGAGCACGACCACTACCCGGACATAGAAGTACAGGTGAACGGCGTCAAGGAACTCTGGGAAGTCAAGACTCAAGCTGATGCCAGCCGCCCCGAAGTTTCCCGTCGTACTGAACTGATGACCAAGGCGCTGCCCACACACGGCTACAAGTACCGTGTCGCGATCGCCGAAGAACTGACGGCGTCTCCCCGATTGCAAAACGCGCTGACGGTGCTGCGGTCTGGGCGCGGTGATATTCACGTCGTTGAGCGCGAGCGCCTGCGCCTGATTCTGAAGCACACGCAAAAACTAACTTGGAGCGACGTCTTGGCTGGTGCGCTTGGTGTCAGAAGCAAGGCCCATGTGTGTCGACTCATTCTGGAAGGCGCGCTTTACTTTGACATGGGAAAAGCACTTGAACAGAGCACCTTGATCGGGATCACCGGGGCGGGCTCTAGCCACCGAGGTGTCTTCGAATGAGTGTGTTTTCTCTGACCTCACCGCGGCATTTCGGTGACCACCCAGACGGAGAGCAAAGTTTGATATCAACCGTTTCAGCTGTGTTCACCGAGCAAACGCATCAAGCGCGTACTGCACTGGTCCAAGTCTCGGTTCAGATTGACCGGCATTTGAGGGCGATCGCGCTGCTCGGTGCCCATGCTATGCCTAAGAAAGAATGAAATGGGGACAGCTGCTTTCCAAAAAAATACCGCCTTGCGCATCAACGGCAAGGAAATGCTGATGCTGCGAAAGGTCAGCGATGACTTGTGGCAACTAGAGGAAACCAAGACAAAGCGAATTCAGGAGAAGACTGACGCCGAGCTTCGCGCCCTGTATGTCGCAGGAGTACTCGAATTCAATCATATGGAAGCTGGTGAAGAAGATCACGACGAACGAAGGTTTGGAAAACCGATCTTCAGTGTGCCGGCGCCCTTGATGGAGGATGCCAAGGTGCGCAGGGCCTATGCCATTGCAGCGATGGATGGTCCCGCCACCGAGGGAGCGCTCCGTTCCGCGGCCTTGGCCGTCTGGACCAAGCTCGGCAAGCCAGAGAGAGCGCCGCATTGGACAACGGTTTACCGCTGGCGCAAGCAACTCATCAATTCAGGTCGGGACATTTATGGCGTGGTTGCCAAGGTCACAAAGCGTGGCAACCGAAACCGGCGGTATCCGCGAGAAGTACTGGCAGTCATCGAGCAGGCAATCGACACCGTGTACCTGACGCGTGAGAAAAGGTCGATCCAGGACGTACTCGACAAGGCGAAAGTTGAGATCAATCGCGAAAATAGGCTTCGGCCTGTGGATTTGCAACTACCTCACCCGACACTGCGCCTTGTCGGGGGAATGATCAGTGAGGTTCCTGCGTTCGATCGCAGCGTTGCGAGAGAAGGGCGCGAAGTAGCAGTGCGCCGCTTCAGATCTGTACTTGGGCATCGTACAACTGAGGCACCGCTGCAACGCGCAGAGATTGACCACACCTTGATGGACCTGATGGTCATCGATGACAAGTCGAGGTTGCCGCTGGGTCGCCCGTACCTCACGGTATGCGTTGACGACTACACCCGCTGCGTCCTTGGCATCAACATTGGCTTTGAGCCACCGAACTTTTTGACTGTTGCCAGGTGCTTGAAGAACGCCTTCATGCCCAAAAGCGATCTCAACGCGTTGTACCCCGAGGTACTCGGTAGCTGGGACGCGCACGGGGTGATGCGGGAGCTGTCAATGGACAACGGCGCCGAGTTCCACAGCCTGAGCCTTGAAGAGGGCTGCTACTCACTCGGCATCGAAATCCACTATTCACCGCGCAAGACTCCATGGTTCAAGGGCAAGGTCGAACGATTTCAGGGGACCCTGAACCATGAGGTTGCGCATACTGCCCCGGGGACCACCTTTTCAGACATCTTTGAAAAAGACGACTATGACCCTGTCAAACATGCGGTGGTGAGTTTGGGTACGTTGCAGCACATCGTCAGAAAGTGGATCGTCGACGTGTATCACGAGCGAGTGCATCGAAGCCTGAAAATGCCGCCGATCGTCATGTGGAGGTCAAGCATCAATGCCGAAGACATCCAACTGCCTGACGATCCTGAAAAACTCGACGCGATTCTAGGGCGCCGCGAGCAGCGAAGGTTAACTCACAAGGGAATTGAATTCGAAGGCTTGTTCTACAACTCGCCCGATATGACCACCTTGCGCATGCAGCTCGGCGAAAAATTGGACGTCGAGATATGTGTCGACGATGGCGACATTGGCAAGATTGTGGTGCTGTCGCCCGACAAAAAGCGGATGTTCAAGGTGCCGGCTTTGGCACAAATTTATGCCGCCGGCATGACTGCATGGCAACACAAACTCTGCAAGCGCTACGCCGCCAAGCAGGCACAAAAGTATGACTCCACTGCCTGGTTACAGGCCAAAGAGCAGATCGCGCAAATGATCCGTGACGAGTTCGCGCACAAAAAAGCGAAAGCCAAGACTCGCGCACGTATCGCGAGGTATGTCGAGGGCGGCGAAGCATCCCCCGCATCAACTCTTGTGCTGCCTGGAAACACTGCTGTCATCCCTGCGGTAGCGACACCGCATAGCGCCGATCAGGTTGACCAGTCTGATACTCCGCCCACAAAGCACGCCACGGTAGTCGCGCCGGTGAAGGCGCTCAAGCTGTCGCCGCCTGTGGTGGCGACAGCCAAACCGCCGACGCTCCACCATCCAGACGCGCCATCGCGGCGGTTTGCGCCGGTGATTCGGCAACGCAATCAAAGCCCCAACAACCACCTTCCCGATTGAGTAATTACATGGAAGCCCGCTTCGTCGTAGAGTCCACGCTCATTCCGCACACTGCTTTCGAAACCGCAACTCAGCGCATCAAACAGTGTCTGGGATACAGCTTGAAGTCACCCGAACCCATTTGCTTGGCCCTGGTGGGCGAGTCGCGCACGGGGAAGAGCCGTGTGTTGGAAGAGACCGAACTCCTGATGCCGCGTAGTCGCACCGCAGACGGTGCAGTGGTTCCAATTCTTCGAGTAACTGCACCTTCACGGCCAACTGTGAAAGGTGTGGCTGGACTGTTGCTCAAGTCTTTAGGTGATCCGAAATGGGAGTCGGGTACGGAGATCAACCGAACAGGGCGTCTCGAAGACCAACTGCGGTTGTCCGGGACATTGATGATCATGATCGATGAGTTTCAGCACTTCTTCGACAAAGGCACGCAAAAAATTTTCTACGATGCTGCTGATTGGCTCAAGACCCTCGTTGACCAGACAAAGGTAACGCTGGTGGTCAGTGGGTTGGAAAGCTGTTTGCCTGTGCTTTGTCGGAACGAGCAACTCTCAGGACGGTTTCTTGCGCCGATCTACATGCGACGGTTCAACTGGTTAGATGCTGCGAGCAGGGAAGACTTCATGTCAATCTTGGAAGCGTTCAACGAGTCCATGTCGCAGAATTTCACGATGCCACAACTGAACAGTCCAGAAATGGCCTTTCGATTCTGGTGTGCGTCAGGAGGGCTGATGGGGCACCTCACCAAACTTCTTCGGCAAGCTGTGTGGGATGCTTGTGACGTGGGAAGATCTTCAATTTCTCTTGAGGGATTTGAGCAGGCTCACAAGACTTCGATATGGGCTGAATCTGGCGTTGTAATTGTCGACTCGCCCTTTGCACGGGCGTTCAGTTTCGACGTGACACAGGAGAAGATTGCGATGGCGCTGGCTGTCGGTGTGCGGGAGGTGGAGACTGAACCGGATCATCGGAAGCGTGGAAGGTCAAAGACAAATTCAGTTGCACTGAGCCAGGTGCTTACGGCACGAGGCGCCTAGGTGGCCCACACGTTGCTGCTGAGAACGCCAGATCCCACGCCACATGAGGGCATCTTCGGCTACGTGCTCCGAGTCTCCGAAGCAAATGGCTACGACACGTCATGGCATGTTTTTCGGCATGCTGGCTATGAACAAGGCGAGATGCTGACTGCCGGGTTTAATGTTCAAAAACTCGCTTCGATTCTGAACAAGGCTCCCAGCTTGCTGGCCCCTCACGCCTACAGCGGCCTCGCCAACGATGGTCTTACGGAGTACAGGCTAAACGGCCATCCGATCGGCAGAGGACTCAGCTTGGCACCACTTCGCTTGAAGAGACCCGCCATTTGTCCTGCATGTGTCAAGGAAAGCAGATTTATTGATGTGTGCTGGGACGCAACGGCATTCGTGGCTTGTCCTGCGCACGGTACACATTTGCTCCACTGTTGTCCAGCTTGTAGTTCGCCGCTTCGATGGCTCAGGCCGGGCCTGTTGACCTGCAGCTGCGGCGCGTCTCTGGTCGACGCAGTGACCAAGCCCGCGACGCCGGCAACGATTGCGCTGATGTCGATTCTGCGCAAAAAAATTCGAGGCGATACGGTCTCTGAACTCAACAAGACCGACGGCGGCCTCCCCACAGAGCATCTACTGCGCGTACCCTTGGGCTCACTGCTCCGAGTACTTGCGCTTTTGGAAAAGCTGAACAAGGAGGTGGGCCTATCACGCGGCGGAACATGGCCTGTATCTGACGCGTTTGCTGAATGGCCGTTGGGTTTTCATCGCTACCTGCGTCGAATGGCCGATGATGGGATCGCTTCAGACGTAAAGACCAGTGGCTTGCGGAAGAGATTCGAAACGCTGTTCAGGGCGCTTTTCAAAAGTAGGGTTCGCATACAGGGAATCGACTTCCTCCGCGAGGAGTTCGTCCGTTTTGGACTCGACCAGTGGGGTGGGGCTGTTGTGGACAACAAGCTGTTGCGGGCGGAGTCCGTTAAGCACCGCTTCGTCTCCGAAGTTACGTTAGCTTCGCGCCTAGGCGTCCGTCCCATCACTGTTCGCAATTGGACTGCTCGAGGCTTCATCCAGTCGAAGACGGTTCAAGCGGGCAAGAGTCTCCGTTATATCGCCGACGCTGCGGTTGTGGATCAGACGCCGAGATATAGCGAAGATCGCC
Organism: Hydrogenophaga sp.; assembly: GCF_048549895.1. GTDB lineage: Bacteria > Pseudomonadota > Gammaproteobacteria > Burkholderiales > Burkholderiaceae_C > Hydrogenophaga. Next base: position 1,760 of record NZ_JBLYYB010000055.1, on the reverse strand, counting down.
TCCAAGCTCGCGCGGCCGGGAAGCTCTCAGGGTTGCCGGTGAGCGTACTGCAGCAGTTGAAGCGCTCTGGCCACTACTCAAATAACCCTGTTGCAAATGTTCGAATGGGTTACTGGCCAGATGATCTGAAGGCACTCACTGAACGTTTGATCGTGGTCACCAGAAAACCAACTGATGGGGTCCAAGGTCCCAGCTCTGAAGGTGAAGGGCTCATATCATTGGACCGAATTCTGGCGCTTAAAAAGCTTGGGGAAGTTCGATCAAAAGGTATTTTCTTGGGTGAGGTTTTGGACGGGAAGATTGTGCCCAGTGCAAAGTCGGGTAACACGCTGGGCTCGTTAATGTTTGACCTCGCGGACGTCGAGTCTTTCAGGATTCGACAAGCCGTTGATTCAGATCGCCAGTTCATCTCGGCCAAGGCTGCGGGTAGTTTGGTCGGTACACACGCTGACGTTGTGACCGCGCTAGTAGCTGCCGGGCATGTAGTTCGTTCTGCCAAGCACATCAACGGGATATGCCGGATGTCGGTCGAAAACTTCTTGAGTCAATGGCGGCCTCTCTGCACGTTGGCAAATGAACTTGGTACTTCCACTCCAGCTCTCTTGGCCCATGCAGAGCGGCTAGGTATCAGCGTCATGAAAGTGGCACGCACTGCGGGGTTTGAAACTTCCTTCGTCACCTTGGAGGACATTCAGTCCCTTCGCACGGATCCCTGTGTGCGCCCCAGCGCACGTTCACGTCGGGTGCAGGCACTTAAAGAGGCCAAACCGCCACAGCCATACTGGGCGCCTCCCGACGAACGCCGAAGCGATCACCGGTGTTGTCCTTCGGAGATCGCAGGCAATCGCCTCAGTCCAGCTTTGAAATGACTTTGACGCTCTGGATGTTCTGCAGTGCAGGGTCTTCAGACGACAGCGATGGGACGATGCGGCTGGAAGCAGGCAATCGCAACGGTCTACTCATGACGTGTTGGTCTGTGAAAGATTGCTCCGCTGTGTTGCGATGTCTTAACTTTAGCGGGAGTAAACGGAGAGCAATTGGCTGTATGAACTAGCTGGCCGTCCCAGGCACTTGAACCACGACGGGCACGGCTGCGGCGGCCTCGATTTGCTGTGAGACCTGCACATACAGATCCTGTTCGACCGTCGGTGCTTCGATCGAGATCAACAAGCTGTATCGGGCCGAGCGGTTGAATCGCTGGTGAGACGTGCGGTTTCGCCACCATCCCATCGCAGGAAACACCGCCAATTGGCCGCGGTTGGCCAAGTCGACCGCAGTACCCGTCCAGCTGTCAGACAACAAGGACCCGCGTGCACGCAGCTTTTCACCAATGGTCCAGCCTGCATCCCCACCGGCTGCGGCGCCTGGTAAGCCCTGTTCGTCTGCTGCGGCCTGAGCGTTGATGCGCTGTCGGAATGCAGCTTCGTTTTCGAGAGGCCGGCGTACCGCGAAGCGCAACGCATGAGACTGGTAAGCATACTTATCGATACCTCCACGCTCCCCCGGATTGGGTTCGATGAAGTACGAGAGGGTTACACGCAACGTGACAGGTTCATTGCCAAGTGCCATCAACATGTCTGCTGGCCATGGAAGGTCATGCAGATGCATTTCCCGAGTCTTCACTCCATCCGTCATCCACTTTTCTGGAGCCACTGCAAGGCGGCGCTCAAAAGCATCTCGGCATGCTGAAGCCGTGGGCGCCGACACGGTCCTACGGACTTGTGGCGCGACTGGACGCGAATTTCGATCCGGTGTCGAGT
>NZ_JBLYYB010000054.1:0-3992 GCF_048549895.1 Hydrogenophaga sp. | reverse complement strand
GTCGAGCCTTGCTCCCTAAGGCGGCAGGTATCTTGGAGCAGTCTGCGGAAGCCCAGGCCCTATTCACGGCCGCCCACGCAGCCCCGCTCCGACTTGCCTCGAGTTACACGATAGGCGAGTATTTATTGCCGGAACTTATCGCCGGATGGAAGAGCGCACATCCTCGCAGTCCTGTGCTGGTCCAGATCGCCAACACTCACGACGTGTTCGAATCCGTCGCGGCATTTAGTGCCGACATCGGCTTTATCGAAGGCACGCATACTCATGCCGAGTTGAGCGTGCGGCGATGGCGGACTGACCACATGGTCATCATCGCTTCACCTGGGCACCCAATGGCGTTGCGGAAGGTGAGCGCGCGGCAATTGGCCCATACGAGTTGGGTCCTGCGCGAATCAGGATCAGGGACACGGGAGGCGGCCGATCGTTGGCTCATCCCTCAATTGCCTGAAATGCAGGTGGAGCTCGAGCTCGGCACCAACGAGGCCGTCAAACGAGCCGTAGCCGCGGGCATCGGTCTGGGCTGTCTGTCAGCTCTTGCAGTCAGCGATGCAGTGCAGCACCGCTGGCTTGTGCAGCTCGCCACAACTTTTCCTGTTGTGGATCGGACGCTTTCAATCGTTCTGCATCGATCAAAGAAGCTCGGATCTGCAGCCGAGGGGTTTTTGCGCCATTGCACTGGCTCTAAATGAGGTCCCAAAAGATCACAGCATCGGCTTGAATGTGAACCGCCCCAACACGGAGAAGGCATGGACCGCCCACCTACAGCGCTACGGCTGAAGTGAGACTTCCATCCTGAGTTGGATGGGGCCTCGCAGAAACGGCCCACAGAGCGCTGGGTAAGCTATGGCGCTGTTCCGCGGTGAGCCAACACCAGCAATTGCACTGACACGAGCCGTCTTTAAAACGACATTCTGCGCGCCATGCAAGCCACGCGCGTCAGGCTTGCCATTATCGTAGGCATAAGCCTGATATTCTTGACGAAATGGCAAATGGTGACCAACTCAAAGCTCTGTTCCGCTCCTATGCGGAGGGAGATGAGCGCCATTTTTATAGCGTGGCGATGCAAATGGCGGCGCACGAAGCCAGGCACGGCCACGGTAAGCTCGCTGAAGAGCTGCGCGGGCTGATCGACGTAGCAAAGGCAAGGCGCAACACCGGCGGCGCGGAAGCGGCAATTCCCATAGCTCGCCCCAAAGGCGAGCTGTCGTCGCTGCTGAGCGTTTCTTACCCGTCCAGGCGCTTGTCGGACATGGTTCTTGCACCAACAGTTCTGGATGACCTTAAGCAGTTACTAAAAGAACACCGGCACTTCAGCAAACTACGCAGTCATGGGCTGCAGCCACGTCGCAAGCTGCTACTCGTTGGGCCGTCCGGCACGGGCAAGACAATGACGGCTGCCGCATTGGCGGGAGAGCTCGGGATTCCACTGTTTGTGGTCCGGCTCGATGCGCTCATCACAAAGTTTATGGGCGAGTCAGCCGCCAAGCTGCGACAGGTATTCGATGCCGTGGCATCGACGCGGGGCGTCTACTTCTTCGACGAGTTCGATGCCATCGGCAGCCAGAGGGGTCTGTCCAATGACGTCGGGGAAATCCGCCGCATCCTCAACAGCTTTCTGCTAATGATCGAACAGGACGAGTCCAGCAGTGTCATTGTCGCCGCCACCAATCACGTGGATATTCTGGACGAGGCGCTGTTCAGGCGCTTTGACGACCTAGTCGAGTACCACGTTCCATCGGCTGATGAAATCCGAGCCTTGCTGCGTATGCGGCTTGGGGGTTTCCTGAAGTCCACCAGGTCCATCGGCAGCCTGGTGACCGAAGCAGTCGGTTTGAGTCACGCCGAAATCACCCGCGCCGTAGGCGATGCGGTCAAGGAGGCGGTCATGCACGACCATGACAGTGTTCCGGTCGAGGCAGTGAAGTTGCTGCTGCAGCAGCGCCAAGCCGTTCGACGCCGCTCTCCGGCTTCACGCGCATAAACACAGAGCCGAGCACGAATCCAAGGTATGGCGACCCAACATCCGCAGAATCGTCAGCACCTCATCCCGCAGAATACGAGTACTGCAGAGAAATACACCGCAAAACAGCAGGCGCGCGATCCTGAGCCCGGGATCCCCGCCAAGGAGCGACAGCAGCATGGCCTGCACTTGCGCACACAGCTCGCTGCAGTGGCCATCGTCCAAAAGCAGCGCGCAGCGGAACTGCATGCGGTCAATGTGCAGAGCGCTATCGGCATCCAGGTCGAATTCGAGAGTGAGCAAGCGGTCGAGCTGGCGGCAGCGAGCCTTGCAAGGGACAAGCAAGGCATCGAGCTGATGAACGTCCGAAAACGCGACGATCAGGTTTTGGCGACTGTTTTCATCCCCGAAGGCAAGCTTAAGCATTTCGAGAATTTGGTCACCGCTTACGTAGGCTACAAGACGAACAAGAACGGCGGCCCTCTGGACAACCAAGGTCTGGTTGATGCCATCAAAACGCTGCGCGTGGCGACGTTTTGGTCGCTCTGGACCGATGCACCTGAAGCGCTGCCCGCAGACGATGCGGAGATGATCTGGTGGGAGGCCTGGCTGCCACTGGGCGGGCATGCGCAGCAGACCTTCGGAGACTTCCGGACCGTGTCGCAGCTTGCCGGACTGCAGGTCAGCGAGAGAGTGCTCTATTTCCCCGAGCGCATCGTTGCCCAGATTCACGGCAGTAAGGCGCAGTTGCTCCAAGCATCACTGGTACTCAACATGATTGCGGAGTTGCGCCGGGCGAAGACCACTGCAGCGTTCTTCGATGGCCTTCCCTTGGACGAACAAGCCCAATGGCAAAGTGATCTCCAAGCTCGCCTGATGCCACAACCTGCTGGCAATGCCTACGTTACCTTGCTCGATACCGGGGTCAACCATGGCCATCCTCTTTTGGCACCCTTTATCGCCGATGCAGACCGCCATTCGACAGAACCGGAATGGGGTGCAGATGACGCCAACGGCCATGGCACCGAACTGGCGGGCTTGGCCCTCATGGGCGACCTTACCCATGTGCTTTCGGACAACGTGCCACTGCAGGTTCCCCATCGCCTGGAGTCGGTGAAGATCTTGCGCTGGCCGGGGGACAATGAAGGTGAGTCCTACGGCGCCATCACGGCAGAAGCCGTGGCGCGTGTCGAGATCACTGATGTAGATCGCCGACGCGTGTTTGCCATGGCAGTCTCATCCACCGACGCTCGGGATCGTGGACGGCCATCGTCTTGGTCGGCCGAAGTGGACCGCCTGGCGTGCGATTACGATGACCAAGGTGCATCACCGCGGCTCTTCGTCCTAAGCGCAGGCAACACGATCGACAACGACTCCTGGGCTGCCTACCCCGATAGCCTGGCGACCAATTCGATACATGACCCGGGTCAAGCGTGGAACGCCCTGACTGTCGGTGCCTGCTCCGAACTCACCACGATCACTGAAGAAAACGCACAGCACTATGCAGCTGTTGCTGCTGCGGGGAACCTCAGCCCGTACACCACGACATCCATGACCTGGCAGAACGGCTGGCCGTTCAAGCCCGATATCGTGATGGAGGGGGGGAACACCGCCATGGAGCCGATGGGTTTCGCCTGCTCGATGAGCAGTCTGTCCCTGCTGACGACGGGGCATCTGCCCCACGAGCGCCTCTTCTCGCTGAGTTGGGCTACAAGCGCAGCCACTGCGCTGGCCGCTGGCATGAGCGCACGTATCTCGGCGGCCTATCCCGACTTCTGGCCAGAGACTGTGCGCGGCTTGATGGTGCATTCTGCGAGGTGGACACCGCCTATGCTCGACACCTACACGCCCGGTGGCGTGCGAACCAAGCAAACTTTGAGGAGCCTGTTGCGCCACTGTGGCTACGGCGTGCCGAGCCTGGAGCGGGCCATATACAGCGCAAGTAACTCGCTGACGATGATCGTGCAGGATCAGCTTCAGCCGTACTACAAGACCAAGGATGGAGTGAAGACTCGGGAAATGCATCTGCATG
>NZ_JBLYYB010000053.1:0-63267 GCF_048549895.1 Hydrogenophaga sp. | reverse complement strand
TTGCCGCACAACTCGGCGCACTGACCGTAGAAGTCGCCCGTCTGCTCGGCGCGGAACCAGGTGTCGCGCACGAAGCCGGGGATGGCGTCCTGCTTGACGCCGAAGGCGGGCACCATCCAGGCATGGATCACGTCATTGGCGGTGGTGATGATGCGGACTTTCTTGCCCACTGGAACCACCAGTGGATTGTCGACCTTGAGCAGGTAATTGTCGGTGGCTTCGGGCTTGCCGCTGTTGGACATCACGCGGTGGTTGTTGTCCAGCGTGGAGAGGAAACCAATGCCCTCGCCTTCGCCCTTGATGTAGTCGTAGCCCCATTTCCACTGCATGCCCGTGGCCTTGATGGTCAGGTCGCTGTTGGTGGTGTCTTTCTGGGCCACCAGCACCTTGGTGGCCGGAAGCGCCATGCCGATCACGATCAGCAAGGGGACGATGGTCCAGCCCAGCTCGACCCAGATCGGCTCGGCGAGCGCCTGCGACTTGTGGCCCACCGACTTGCGGTGCTTCAGGATGGAATAGAACATCACGCCGAAGACGATGATGAAGATCACAGCGCACAAGGCCATCATGAACCAGTGCAGCCAGTGTTGCTCTTCGGCGATGCGCGTGACGGGGGGCGCAAAGTTGAGTTGGTTGACGGCAGGACCACCTGGCAGGTCATTGACTTTTTGTGCCGCCACCGAGGTCCAGGCACCAAGACCCAACATCAGTGTGGTTGCGGCTGCGCAGAGCTTGGCCCATGGGCTGCGTGGGGAATGCGCTGTTTTCTTCGTCGTACTCACTTTTACCGCCTCAAATATAAGTATTGATTTATATCAATGCCGATTAGAACAAACTTTCAGGGCTCCATACAGCCGCCCATTCACCACAACCCCATCTCGGACGTTCGTCAAACCCCACGCAGGGCCTGGCGAATTTCCCGTGCCAGCACCGGACGCAGGTCAGACCGCACGAAACGTCCCACCTGCACCGACTGCCCACCACCGCGGACCTCGATCAACTGGCCCACATCCTGCCGGGGCTCGACGCGGACCCACTCGCGGGCGAATTCACACCGCAACAACGTGCCCGCCGTTTCGCGCTCCACCACCAGGTACCTCTCCAGCAGACTGATGCGCTCGCTGTCGGTCGCGTGACGGGCGTACACCAGAAATGCCGCCCCCACCGCCATCAACTCCAGCACCGCAAAAGGCAATACCAAAGTGGCACCCTGCAACCAGAAAAACCCCGCCACTCCCATCGAAAGGATGCACAGGGAAACATAGAGGTAGCCCAATTGGGCAGGAGTAACCGAGCAGTTGCGCTTCAGTGTCCACTCGATGCCTTGTTCAGACAGCGTCGCGAATCGGAATGCGTTGTTTGCCTGGCTCACCATCCACCACCGGTACTGGTCGCAACCATCCCGGGAGACGGTGCGCTGGCAAAGGGAAAATACCCTTGGAATTTGGCCAGCGCAGATTGTAGCGGCGTGAAACCACGACTCCCCTGACAAAGGCGTCACTCCCGAGTGGGACAAGGTGTCATCCCGGCATCAACGCCGGCCGGCTCGCAACATGGCCCGCATGTCGTCCATCGCGAGCGACGTGCTCGACGCCACCGGCACTCGCGGCACCGGCTTGAAGGCATGGCCGTAGATGATCTCGAATGTCAGGCTGAGCCTGCCATCCGCCGAGCGGGGGAGGCCCGACTCGATGGCAGCGCACAGACGGGCATGCCAGTGACGCGACCGGCAAGCGCCGAACCGCTGGTCGCTCAGGTTGTGACCCAGGCCGCGCAGCTCCTTCAGCATGGCAGCGGCGGTGCTGAACGTCAGGGTGATGCGCTCCATGTCCATCACCGGTTCGGCAAAACCAGCGTGCACCAGCATGTCGCCCCAGTCGTGCATGTCGGTGAACGCGTGAGATGGGGGCGGCCAGCCCTCGGCAGCGTAAACCGCGCGCAGCTCTTTCAGGCTGTCGGGGCCCAGACAGGAGAACATGAGAAAGCCGTCGGTTTCGATCTGCCGGTGCCATTGCGCCAGCAAGGTTTGCGGCTGGAGCTCCATGTGCAAGGCCATGTTGGCCCAAAGCATGCGCACGCGGGTGTTGGCTGTCGCGGCGGTCGGGCCGGTGGACTTCCCCCACTGCAACGGATTCCAGGACCGCTCTGGCGCTTCGCGCGTGGCCGCCAGCACCTCGGGGATCCGGCGCGCCGCCACGTGGCACAAGGCCCCGGGCAACATGCTGCGCAGCTTGCGGTGCACCTCTAGTCCTCCCTGCAGCGGCTCCCAATGCAGCCAGCTGGTGGGCGGCTCGCGAAACCACGGCAACCGATCGGCCATGCGCGAGCCCACCTCTTCGTGCAACCACGGGCTCTCGCAGGCGGCGCGTTGCGACCAACGCTGCGCGGCGACCAGGTCCATGCCGGGCACAGGATTTTCAACGTTGGCGGGAGTGTTCAAGCGGGCGTTTCGATCGGTCGGCCCATGGGGTATTGGCCGAAGCGCGCCAGTATATTGGCCCGATGCTCGATGCCCGAAGCGCCTTTGCACCGTCCCTGCCCGGCACTTGCCAGGTGTGCGCCGCCTGGCCATCACAACCGGTGTGTGAGGCGTGCATCCAGCGATTTGCACCCGCCCGGGCGCGCTGCCTCGCATGCGCCGCCGTGTTGCCAGACGAACAGCTTGTGTGTGGCGCCTGCCACACCCGACCTGATGCACCTGCCGTGCAGCGCTGCGTGGCGGCGGTGGACTACGCCTACCCGTGGGACGGCTTGATTGCACGCTTCAAGTTCCGCTCGGAACCGGGGTGGGCCCAACCATTCGCGCAACAGCTCCTGAGCGCGCCCCACACCACAGAGCTGCTGCAAACGCAGCCGCTGGTGGTGCCCATCCCCCTGACGGCCACCCGCCTGGGTGAGCGTGGCTACAACCAGGCCTGGGAGCTGGTGAAGGCACTGCATGCCCTGTGGCGGCGGCGCACACCCACCCTGCCCTTCGAGACATTGGCCACCGCACTGGTGCGCCTGGGCGAAACGCCCGATCAGCACAGCCTGGGCCGGGAGGCGCGCCTGCGCAACCTGCGCGGCGCGTTCGCGGCCCACCCGTCACACGCCCACCGGTTGCCAGGCCGCCACGTGCTGCTGGTGGACGACGTGACCACCACCGGCGCCACCCTGCACACAGCGGCGCAGGCCTTGCTGCAAGCCGGGGCTGATCGGGTCAGCGCACTGGTGTTCGCACGCACGCCGCCGAACCGCTAAGCTCGGCGTCCATGTTCAACATCGTTCTCGTCAGCCCCGAAATCCCGCCCAACACCGGCAACGTGATCCGGCTCAGTGCCAACACGGGCTGTGCGCTGCACCTGATCGAACCGCTGGGTTTTTCGATGGACGACAAACACATGAAGCGCGCCGGGCTGGACTACCACGAGTACGCAGCGCTGCACCGCCACGCCGACTGGGCCGATTTCCTGCGCATCGGGCGACCCGATCCAGCCCGCTTGTTTGCGTTCACCACGCGCGGCAGCCACAGCGCTTTCACCACCGCGTTTCAACCCGGCGACTGGCTGGTGTTCGGGTCTGAGACCAGCGGCCTGCCCGAGGCGCTGCGCGAGTCCATCCCCACCGCCCAACGCCTTCGCCTGCCCATGCTGGCCGGGCAGCGCAGTCTGAACCTCTCCAACTCGGTGGCGGTGGTGGTGTTCGAGGCATGGCGCCAGCAGGCTTTTGCAGGCGCGGTTTCGTGATGCAGGTCACGCCCCGACCGAATCAAAGCGGTCAACTCCGTCGATGCGCGTCCGATAATTTCTCATGAGCATTCGCACCGACTTCGCAGCCGTCCTGGCCCAGCCCATTGCCATGACTGCGCCCTGCGCACGGAGCTCTGTGTGATCGCTTCCATCGCCCGCTGGCTGGGCACCAACCTCACGCCTCGCAGGCGGAGTGCACAGAAAGCCACGCTCAAAGACCTCGCGGGCATCCGCCGTCCCTTGTTGCGCTGCATTGAAGATTGCCTGGACCAACAAGCTCTGCGCCTGCGCAAGAAAATCGAATCAGCCCGCACACCGCAAGAGTTGTGGATGCTGCGCAACGACGCGTTTCAGGTCATCTCGCAACAACACGACCAGTCGGTGGCGGCCGAGCGCATCAATGCGCTGATCCAGTTCTTTGAAGGCTGGCTCGAACCCAAGCAGCTCGTTCGGATCAAGTAGCCCCAGTGTCAGGGGTAGCGCCGCACCAGCGATTCGGCGAAGCACACCGGTTTGTCTGCGCCCTCGCGCTCCACCACCACGCCCCAGGTCATTTGCCGGCCGCCGTGCTCAATGGCATCGCAGGCCTGCAGCGTCAGGCGGGCGCGCAATCGGCTGCCCACCGGCACGGGCGAGGTGAAACGCACCCGGTTCAGGCCGTAATTCACCCCCATGCTGGAGCCCTTGATGTCCAGCGCCGATTCAAAAAACACCGGCAACAGGGACAGCGTGAGAAAGCCGTGCGCGATCGGCGCGCCGAACGGCCCGGCCTTGGCGCGCTCCACATCCACATGGATCCACTGGTGGTCGCCGGTGGCCTCGGCAAAACGGTTGACCTGCTCCTGGGTGATGGTGACCCAGTCGCTTAACGCCACTTCCTGGCCCACACAGGCGGCCACGTCGGCCAGGGTTTCGAATGTTTTCATGCGCGCCACTGTACGGCCGACCGGCGCCAGGTGATGTCGGCACCGGGACAGCGAAGGCGCCTCAGGCGTCCAGCCACCGGCAGATGGCCTGCCACTGCTGCAGGTCTTTCTCCACCCGACCGGGCGCCACGTCGAACAGCGTGAGCCCGCGCGCCGCGAGGTGGATGTAGTTCTGCGTGTCGCGCAGCGTGCCCAGCACCGGCAGGCCCAGGCTGGCCACGAATTCGTTGAGTTTGTCGGCCGAGATGGTGCGCGGGTCCACCCGCATGCCGACGATGCCCACCTGCAGCTTGTCGGCTCGGCGGGTTTCGGCGAGTTCGTCCAAAAAGGCACGCGTGGCGTAGATGTCGAAGATGCTGGGCTGCAGCGGCACCAGCACCTTGTCGGCGATCTTGAGCACGTCCTTGAAGCGCCAGCCGTGCAGGCCGGCGGGCGTGTCCAGCACCACGTGGGTGGTGTCCTTGGGCGGGCGGGCGATCAGGTCGTGCGACACGGCCCAGTTCTGAATCGGCCGCGCGGCCGGCGGGCGCAGCTTGAGCCACAGCGCAGACGACTGCTGGCGGTCCACATCGCCCAGCATCACCGCGTGGCCCCGGCTGGCAAAGTAGCCGGCGACGTTGGTCGACAGCGTGGATTTGCCCACGCCTCCTTTGGGATTGGCAACCACCACGATCGGCATCTGGAGCTCCTTGGCTGGGGAACGGCCCGCGCGGCTGGGCGCGAGGCGGGGCGGGAACGGCGAACGCCTATGTTATGCGAGCGCGTCCCAGACGAGTTTGCAACCGGTGAGGAACATGCCGGTGTAAACCAGCCGGTAGAAGAGCTGCGGCTTGATGCGGTGGGCGATGCGCACGCCCACCCACACGCCGATGGGGGCAAACGGCAACAGCGCCAGCGAGGTCGTCATGTTGCGCACATCAAGCAGGCCCAGCCAGGCGTAGGGAATCCACTTGGCGAGGTTGATGAAGAAAAAGAAGAAGGCCAGCGTGCCGGTGAACAGCAGCGGCGACAGGCGCAGCGGGATCACGTAGGCGTTGAGCGGCGGCCCGCCCGCGTGCGCGATGAAGCTGGTGAAACCCGAAGTGACACTGAGCAGAGCGCCCACCCACTTCGGCGGTGGCGCGCTGTCGGGCTTGGGGGGAAACACCAGGCGCTGTGCCAGGAAGAGCAACGTGAACACGCCCACGATGCCGGCCACCAAACGCGCGTCCAGCAGCTTGAACAGCAGCGCGCCCACCACAATGCCCGCCAGGCCGAAGGGCAACAGGAATATCAGCAAACGCCGGTCCACGTTTTTGCGGAACGCCGCCATGCCCAGCAGGTCCATGAGCAACAACACCGGCATGAGGATGGCCGCGGCCTGCGGCACCGTGACCGCCAGCGCCATCATGGGCACGGCCAGCGAACCGAAACCGGCGCCAAAACCGCTCTTGCTCACGCCGAGCAACAGCACAGCCGGAATCGCCACGGCGTAAAAAAACGGATCGGTGATGAGGGACAGGGCCACGGGCAACAGACAAAAGAAGAGCCCGCTTTACAGAGCGGGCTCGTTGGGGTGGATCGATTATCGGCGCGTGCTTCAGGCCGTGTAGTCCACCTGGTGACGCGCCACGCGCAGACCTTCAATGTTCCGGCGCACCCGAAGGTGTTCGGGGTGCATGGCGTAAGCGTCCAGCGCGGCCTGCGATTCGAATTCGGAGTACAGCACCACGTCGCAGGCGTAGTCGACGCCACTGCGGTCCACGCCGATCTCGATGTGGAGCAGCCCGGGAATCTTGCCGCGCAAGGCTTCAAACCCCGCCTTGACGCGGTCGATCGCGGCCGCCTTGGCTTCGTCAGGTCCGCCCTGGATGTTCCACATCACGATGTGTTTGACCATGGTGTTCAGGCGGCGGGTGGAAAGCCGGCCTTTTGGGGCCAGAGGTTCACAAAAGCCTGCACCGACACGCTGCCGTACAGCCCCGCCTTCGTGAACGGCTCATCGGCCAGCCACGCGTGCGCCGCGTCGCGCGAGGGAAAGTCGATCACCAGCAGGCTGCCCAGCATGGTGCTGCCGTCGTCGTGCACGAAGGGACCGGCAAACGCGATGCGCTCGGCCACCGCCGCCAGATACGCCTTGTGGGTCGGACGCATGGCGGTGCGCAGCGCAGCGGCGTCGGGCTTGTCGATCAGGATGAAGGTGAACAGCATGGGGGTGTCTCAGAGGTAGGCCAGCCAGGTGGACAGGCTGGGGAACGCGGCCAGGATGGCGAGTACAACGACCATCATCAGCACAAAGGGAAAGCTGCCAGCGAAGATGTCGCGCACGGTGATGCGCGGGTCGTTCAACGCCGATTTCACGGTGTAGACCGACACGCCGAAGGGCGGCGTGAGCAGGCCGATTTCCACCGCCACCACGGTGATGACGCCGAACCACACCACGTCCATGCCGAAGGCGCGCGCAATCGGCAGCACGATGGGCAACATGATCAGCATGATGGACACCGAATCGATGATGCAGCCCAGCGCGATCACGATCAGCACGTACATGAACAGAAAGCCCCACGGGCCCAGGCCCATGTGGGTGATGCCTTCGGTCACGGCCGAGGGCATGCCGGTGAGCGCGAGCATGCGGCTGTAGAGCATGGCCGCGATGATGAGGAAGAGCACCGAGACCGACACAAACCCGGTCTCCACCAGCACCTGCCACAGCTTGCGCCAGGTGAGGCGACCGCGCACCAGCGCGATCACCAGCGCACCCGCAGCCCCCACGGCACCCGCCTCGGTGGGCGTGAAGAAGCCAGCGTACAGACCACCGAGCACCAGCGTGATGAGCAGCAGGATGGGCACGAACTTGATGGCCGCCGACAGCGGCGTCTCTTCAATCCCCGCGCCTACGCCAGCCAACGCCTCTGGCGTGCCCACCTTGTGCGGCACCAGCCAGGCCATGCCCACGATCAGCACACAGAAACCCAGCGCCAGCAAGGCGCCGGGAATGATGCCGGCGATGAACATGCGGCCGATGGATTCTTCGGCCAGCACGCCGTAGATGATCATCAGCAGGCTGGGCGGAATGAGCATGCCCAGCACCGACGAGCCCGCCACCACGCCCACCGAGAAACGCGGTGTGTAGCCGTGGCGGATCATCTCGGGCACCGCCACCTTGGTGAACACCGAAGCCGACGCGATGGAGATGCCGGTGATGGCGGCGAACACCGCGTTGGCCGCCACCGTGGCCAGGCCCAGCCCGCCGCGGATGCGCCGCAGGAGCCACTGGAACACGTCAAACGTGTCGCGCCCCACCCCCGACACACTCACCAGCATGCCCATGAGCACGAAGAGTGGAATGACGCCGAACAAATAATCGCGAATGGCGTCGTTGGCCGAGGCCGCCACAAAACGTGCCGCCACTTCGGGGCTCTTGATGAGCCACACGCTCACGAACGAGGTGGCGATCAGGGCGATGCCGATGTGCATGCCGAAGTAGATGCCCGCGAGCATGCAGACGATGGCGGCGATGCCGATGTGCAGTTCGGTCATGCGTGCTCTCCGGCTTCGCGCCAGTCTTGTACCGCCAACAAGGCGTATTGAATGGCGGCCAGCGCCGCACCACCCAGCACCACCAGCCGCATGGGCCAGGTGGGGAAGGTGAAGATGCCTTCGATGCCCAGGAACTCGTCGTTGCCCCAGGCGCGGCTGAGCAGCGGCCAGGTGGCGTACGCGATGACACCGCAGGCAAAGATGCCCACCACCGAGAACACCGCGCGCAGGCGCTTGCCGGCGCGCGGGCGCTTGAGGATGTAGGGGTCGATGAAGAGATCGGCCCGGCTCATGCGGCCGTGGCGCAGCGTGGCCGGCAGCTGCAGGAAGACGATCACCACGATGGACGTGGCCACCAGCTCGGCCACGCCGTCGATGGGGTGGTTGAGCAGGTTGCGCATCAGCACGTCCACCACCATCAGCACCATCACCAGGCCGATGACGACCGATCCAAATGCGTTGAGGCTGTCGATCAAACGGCCAAAGGGGCTGGTGGGCGCGCCCGATGGCGGCGGCCCAGCCTCCAGGTCGGTGTTGGCTTCGTAGCTCATGTCAGAGTTCTTTGTCCCAGTCGCGCGCGGGTTTGACACCCCGCTTGCGCAAGGCATCCATGTAGGTCTTCACGATCTCTTTCGCTGGCCCCTTGGACGCGTTGGTCTTGGCCCACTCGGCCGCCAGGTTGGGCATGGTCTTGACCCACTTGTCGCGCTCGCCCGAGCTCATGTTGGTGATGCGCACCGAGGGCGTCTGCTTGGCGCCGTTGGTCTCCATGGTCTTGAGTGCGGTCTCGTAGCGCTGCATCAGCGTGGCGCCCAGCGCCTTCGAGTATTCCTTGCCCACGTCTTTCACGATCTGCTGAACCTCGGGCGGCAGGCCGGCGTAACTGTCCTTGTTCATCGCCATGCCCCCGATGTAGAGCGCGCCGATGTTCACCGTGGTCACGTAGGGCGCCACTTCGTAGATCTTGTTGGGCAGGATGCCGGTGGCAATGGAGATCGTGCCTTCGCTCACCCCCGTCTGGATGTCGGTGTAGTAGCTGGTGAGCGAGCCGTCCACCGGCACCGCGCCCGAGCCCTTGAGCCACAGGCCGATGCTGCCCGGCGCGCTGATCTTGCGGCCCTTGAGGTCGGCGTAGGTGGCGATCGGGTTCTTGGTGAACAGGTGGTAGGTGTCCACGCCGGTGGCGCCCAGGAACACCATGTTGTTCTTCTCCCATTCCTTCTGCAGCGCAGGCACTTTCTCGTTCATCTCGTTGGCCACGTCCAGGATGATGCGCACGTCGTCGGTGGTGAACGGGGTCACGGTGCCGAACTGCGAGAGCGGCATCTTGGCGGCTTCCAGGTTGTGGAAGACCCAGCCGATGTCGGTGATGCCCTGCTCCACGCTGGTGAGCGTGGCGTTCATCTTGTAGAGCTGACCGCCGTAGGCTTCGCGCCACTCGATCTTGTAGCCCTTGTTGAGCGCGGCCACGCGTTTGTTGACCTCGGGCACGAACAGCGAACTCATCAAGCCCACCCACGGCAGCGTGGTCGGGTGGCTCGACGCGATGGTGAGCTTGAAGGTCTGCTGCGCATGGGCGGTGCCCAGGCCGGCGGCGGTGAGGGCGGCCACCAGCGTGGTGGTGAGGAAGGCGCGTTTCATCATGGTCTTGTCTCCTTGTTGTAGGGCGGTGGCAAAAACTCAGGTGGCGGGGTTGAGGACGAAATCGAATTCAACGAGGTAGCGGCCGTCCGCCTGCGGCAGCCAGTCGGCAATGAGCGATTCGCGCACGCCGAACACGGCGTCGGAGTCGAGGTATTGGTCGCCGTTGCGGAACACGTGGGTGATCAGCGTCTGGTAGCCCGGCGCCTTGATCAGAAAGTGCAGGTGGGCCGGGCGCCAGGGGTGGCGTTTGGTGGCCTTGAGCATGTCGCCCACCGGGCCGTCATCGGGGATCGGGTAGGCCTCGGCCAGGATGGAGCTGAAGTGGTAACGCCCCTGCGCGTCGGCCTGCAACACGCCCCGCGCTTGCGCCCCATCGCAGTCGGCGCGCTGCACGTCGTACAGGCCTTCCGCATCGGCCTGCCAGACCTCGATGTGCGCCTGCGGCACCGGCGTGCCGTCCAGGCCGCGCACCGTGCCACGCACCTCGCACGGTGTCCCTTGGGCGCCCTGCGCCACGTCGCCACCCAGCTCGATCTGCGGCGCGCCTTCCACATGGAACGGGCCGAACACCGTGGCCTCGGTGCAGCCCGGCGGCTTGTCGTTGTTCATCGCCACGGTCAGCATCGACAGGCCCAGTGTGTCGGACAACAAGATGAACTCCTGGCGCTTGTCGTCGCACTTCTGGCCGGTGGCGGTGAGAAATTCAATGCCCTGCATCCATTCGGCCTCGGTCAACTTCACCTCGCGCGCAAAGGCGTGCAAGTGCTGCACCAGGCTGGTCATGATCTCTTTGAGGCGCGGATCGGGTGTCTGCGCGAAGCGCGCCATCACGGCTTGCGTGATGTTGTACTGGTCGAGGTTGCGCACGGCCTGTCTCCTCTGGTTCTTCCTGCGGGGTTTTCTCTGTAGGTCGCACTGTAGAAGCTGCGCACAATGACATCCAGTGCGGCGCTGCAAATGACTTTTCCGCGCGCTGCAAATACGGGGTGAACATGGATCGCTGGACCGAGATGGAGTTGTTTGTGCACGTGGCCGAGAGCGGCAGCCTGAGCCGTGCGGCAGAGTTGATGGACATGTCCAACGCGAGCGCCAGCCGCCAGCTGGCCGCGCTCGAAGAGCGCCTGGGCGTGCGCCTGGTGGAGCGCAACACGCGCCGCCTCTACCTCACCGACACGGGCCAGGAGTTCTTTCAGCGCGCCCGCAGCATCCTGGCCGATCTGCGCGACGCCGAGTCCACGGTGAACGCTGCCGCGCTCAACCCCACCGGCACGCTGCGCATCAGCGCCTCGCTCTCGTTCTCGTTGCACCACATCGCGCCGCTGCTGCGCGAGTACACCGAGCGTTACCCCAACGTGACGGTACACGTGGAAGCCGCCAACCGCTACCTGGACATCATCGACAACAACATCGACGTGGCGATCCGCAACCGCGAGGTGGAGCCCGACAGCAACATCACCATCCGCCGCCTGGCCGAAACCCGCCGCGTGCTCACCGCCTCACCGCGGTATCTCGCCAAACACGGTTTCCCGAAAACGCTGGACGAGCTGCAGCGCCACCACCTGCTGATCTACGTGCACGCCAACAACCCCTACGAGCTGCGCTTCACGCGCGGTGACGAGAGCCAGACGGTCGCGGTGAAGGCCCTGCTCGAATCCAACGACGGCCAGATCCTGCGCGCCGCCGCGCTCGACGGCCTGGGCATCCTGGTGCAGCCCAGCTACATCGTCTACGACGACATCGTGGCCGGGCGCCTGGTCCCCGTGCTGGACGACTGGGACCTGCCCCGCATCACCGTGAACCTGGCCTACCCCAGCCGCAAACACCTGAGCGCCAAGGTGCGCACCTTCATCGACTTCATGGCCGAGCACTTCGTGAAGATGGGGTATGAGCGCAAATGGACGGGGCGGTTCACGGTGTATTGAAAGAACATCGAGTACGCTGGGTTTTCTCGTGCGCGCATCTACCTATCACCAACGAAAAACCATAGGGCTGGCAAACCGTGACCACAGAAATCGTCGCGCTACTTGGCGCAACACTGAGCGCTTTGATCGCAGCATTTGCCTACTATGGAAAAGCTCGCCATGAGCGGCTCCGAACAACACGAACCGTTCTGTACCATCTTCTCGAAATGCGGCATCACTTTGCAGCAACCGAGTATGGAATCGCAAAATTTCCAGAACAGTACCTCGAGGTAGTCAATGCGACATTTAAGCGAAACGAAGTTGTCATCCCAGATGCACAGCGCGAGGCACTTGTTCCGCAACTAAGGCAGTTCGTGCGAGATATTCAGGCTGCAAAGGTGGAGGCGTTAGGAATACAGATCATCGAGCCCTTTCTCCGAGCGCTTTCCGATCTTGCTCGGGACGACCCTTTGCTTGCATACGACCTAAAAGGCAAGGAAGTCATTAAAAGCGTGTCATCCTTGGTTACGGTAATTCCTAGCATTGCAAACGCTCTCGAAGTGCCGTCCGAGGAGGAACATGTGAAAGAGATTCTGATGACAAACTTGGATGATCTCGATAGGGAGGTCACGCTGGAAGTCCTTGCCGATGCAATCCGACAAGTTGCTCGCAAATGCGGACCCACAGTCTATGTCCGCACCATGGGAGCAATAAGGAGGCAATCAACCACCGCGTTTCCGTCGAAATTTGCAGCAAGGGTCGATTCAATGCTGGACAGAGTTCTCAAGCTTGCCATCCAGCAAGCAGCGCAGAATCACCCAAACATTGGTGCGTGAGGACATGAGTCCGTAGATCGTTTGACAGCCAAAAGCATCAACCTGCAGATATCTCAGCCAGGCCTCCTGCCCTCAAACGCGTCCTGCAACAACCGCCGGATCACCCCGCGTTCCAGCGCCCGCGGGTTCGGGTACTGGTTGCTCATCGCAGTTTCGCAGGCCCGGTCCAGGTCGGCTTCTTTCATGCCGATGTCCCTGAGCGCCACCGGCGCGCCGTTGTCCCGCGCCAGGTCGAACACCGCTTGTGCGGCGCTGGTGCCGCCGAGTGCTGTGGCGATGCGGGCCATCGCCTCGGGCACAGCGGTGGCGTTGTAGGCCAGGGCGTGGGGCAACACGATGGTGTGGGTTTCGGCGTGCGGCAGGTTGAAACTGCCGCCCAGCGTGTGGCAGAGCTTGTGGTGCAGGGCCATGCCCACCGCGCCGAGCACCACGCCGCAGAGCCAGGCGCCGTAGAGCGCGTCGGACCGCGCGGCCACGTCTCCCGGGTGGACCTTGATCACCGGCAGCGCTCGGCCCAGGGCCGCGATGCCTTCTTGCGCCATGAGGCTGATGACCGGGTTGGCGTCCACCGCGTACAGGCCTTCGGCGGCGTGTGCGATGGCGTTGATGCCGCTGGTCACGCTCAGGCCCACCGGCAGACTCAGCGTGAGTTCGGGGTCGTAGATCACGGTGCGCGGCAGCACGCGGATGTCACGTCCGGTCTTCTTCAGACCCGCTTCGGTGATGCCGTAGATCGGTGTCATCTCGGAGCCGGCGTAGGTGGTGGGGATGGCCAGGATGGGCAGACCCGAATCGAGTGCGATGGCCTTGCCCAGGCCGGTGGTGGAGCCACCGCCGATGGCCACCGCACAGTCGGCGCCGAGCTGGCGCGCCACCTCGCGGGCTTCGCGCGCGGTCTCGATCGGCACGTGCATCACGGCGCGGTCGAACACGCCCGCGGCGCGCTCACCGAGCAGGGCCACCACGCGCTCGGCCAGGCCGCGTTGTTCGGGGGTGCACAGCACCAGCGCGCGGTGCGCGCCCATGGCTTCGATCTCGCGCGGCAGTTGGGCCAGCGAGCCGGCGCCGAACACCACGCGCGACGGCAGGCTTTGGTAGGTGAAGCGTTTCATGCCGAGAGCCCTGCGCTGCGTTCGACCGCCTTGATGATGGCGGCGTAGTCGGCGTCCGCATCACCATGGGCGCGCGCGGCGTCCATGAGCTGGCGGGTGATGGCGGTTTGCGGCAGAGGCACCTGGTGGTCGCTCGCCGCGCCGAGGATGAGGTCGAGGTCCTTGATCATCTGGTTCACGGTGAAGGTGGCGGAAAAATCGCGCTCCGAGAGCTGTGCCGACTTGGCCTTGACGATGGGCGAGGCCACGGCGCTGGCACCCATCACACGCCACATGTCGTGCCAGTCAAGCCCACCCTTGCGACCCAGCGTGAGCGCTTCGCCGAGCATGGCGCTGGTCTGCGCAATCATCAGGTTGATCACCAGCTTCATCAGGCGGGCCTGCTCGGCACCACCCAGGTAAAACTGGTTGGGTCCCCAGCGCTGCAGCAGCGGCAGCACCCGGTCGTAGGTGGTGCGCGGGCCCGAAGCCAGCACGGTGAGTTGCGCGGCCTCGGCCATCTTGTTGTTGCCCGAGACGGTGGTGCGCACGTGGTCGATGCCCGCGCCGGCACAGATCCGGGCGACCGTGGCGGAGGCGGTGAGCGAGACGGTGCTGGTGTCGACCCAGAAGGTGCCGGGCTTCGCGTGGGTCGCCACCTGCTCGGCCACCTTGAGCAGGGCCGCATCGTGCGGCAATGAGGAGAACACGCCGTCGGCCTGTTTCAGTGCCTGCGCGGTGTCGGCTGCGACATTGAGCCCCTGTTCGGTGGCGAGCGAACAGCGCGCCGCATCAAAGTCGCTCACGCTCAGCTCGGCGCCGCTGGAACGCAGGTGCGTGGCCATGGGCAGGCCCATCTTGCCCACGCCGATGAAGTGCAATCGCATGTGGTGTCTCCTGTGGCCGGGGGCGTGCGACGGTGCAATGCCCAGCCTTTCAGGCAGTGTCGCGGGCCTGCCGCACCACTTCAACCGGCGCTGCGCAAATCAGTTTTGCGCGCGCCGGAAAACGGGCCGATCAGACGCGTTCGATCACCAGCGCAATGCCCTGCCCCACGCCGATGCACATGGTGCACAGCGCGTAGCGCCCGCCGGTGGCGTGCAGGCGGTTCACCGCGGTGGTGACCAGCCGCGCGCCGCTGGCGCCCAGCGGGTGGCCCAGGGCAATGGCACCGCCCCAGGCGTTCACGCGCTCGTCGTCGTCCTGCAGGCCCAGCATGCGCAGCACGGCCAGGCCTTGCGCGGCGAACGCTTCGTTGAGCTCGATCACGTCCATCTGCGCCAGAGACAAGCCGGTGAGCGCCAGCACCTTCTGCGTGGCCGGTGCCGGACCGATGCCCATGATGCGCGGGGCCACGCCCACCGTGGCCATGCCGACCACGCGGGCGCGTGGCGTCAGGCCGTTTTTCTTCGCGCTGGCTTCATCGGCCAGCAGCAGGGCACACGCGCCGTCG
Organism: Hydrogenophaga sp.; assembly: GCF_048549895.1. Lineage (GTDB taxonomy): Bacteria > Pseudomonadota > Gammaproteobacteria > Burkholderiales > Burkholderiaceae_C > Hydrogenophaga. The sequence goes on along the minus strand of NZ_JBLYYB010000053.1, from coordinate 48,169 downwards.
TTCACGCCGCTGGCGTTGCCAGCGGTCACGCTGCCGTCGGGCCGCACCACACCCTTGAGTTTGGCGAGCGATTCCATCGTGGTGGCGCGCGGGTGTTCGTCGTGCTCCACCACGATTGCGTCGCCCTTCTTCTGGGGAATCGTCACCGCCACGATCTCGCGCGCGAGATGCCCGGCCTTCTGCGCGGCCACGGCCTTGGTCTGGCTGGCCAGGGCCATGCGGTCCTGCGCCTCGCGCTCGATCTTGAATTCGGTGGCCACGTTCTCGGCGGTTTCGGGCATGGAGTCCACGCCGTACTTTTCCTTCATCAGCTTGTTGACGAAGCGCCAGCCGATGGTCGTGTCGTACACCGCGTTGTTGCGGCCAAAGGCGGTCTCGGCTTTGGGCATGACGAATGGCGCGCGGCTCATGCTCTCCACGCCACCGGCGATCATGAGACCGGCCTCGCCTGCGCGGATGGCTCGCGCTGCGGTGCCCACGGCATCGAGGCCCGAACCACACAGGCGGTTGATGGTGGCGCCGGGCACCTCCAGCGGCAGGCCGGCGAGCAGGGTGGCCATGTGGGCCACGTTGCGGTTGTCTTCGCCAGCCTGGTTGGCGCAGCCGAAGATCACGTCGGTGATGCTGGCCCAGTCCACCCCCGGGTTGCGCTGCATCAGCGCGCGCAGGGGGATGGCGCCGAGGTCGTCGGTGCGCACGCTGGAGAGCGCGCCGCCATAGCGGCCGATGGGGGTGCGGATGGCGTCGCAGATGAAGGCTTGGGTCATGGCAGGTACTTCAAAAACACCGTTCGCCCTGAGCTTGTCGAAGGGCTCTTGCGGTGTGGGTTGGCGGGGGCTTCGACAGGCTCAGCCCGAACGGAAATTTTGTACTGTCCGAACAGTTTCAGATGGCGATGGGCAAGCCCACCAGGCGTTCGAGTTCGGCGTGCTCCAGGCCATCGACCGTGTCGATGAGCCTCAGGCCTTGGGGTGTGCACGCGAGTGTGGCGAGATCGGTGTAGATGCGTTTCACGCAGGCGACACCGGTGAGCGGGTAGGTGCAGGCGGCCACCACCTTGCTGCGGCCTTGTTTGTCGAGCAGGTCCATCATCACCCAGGTCTGCTTGGCGCCCACGGCCAGGTCCATCGCGCCGCCCACGGCGGGAATGGCGCCCGGCTCGCCGGTGCTCCAGTTGGCCAGATCACCCGTGGCCGAGACCTGAAACGCGCCAAGCACGCAGATGTCGAGATGGCCGCCGCGCATCATGCCGAAGCTGTCGGCGTGGTGAAAGTACGCGCCGCCGGGCAGCAGCGTGACCGGCTGTTTGCCGGCGTTGATGAGGTCGTAATCTTCTTCCCCCGCAGCCGGTGCCGGGCCCATGCCCAGGATGCCGTTTTCGCTGTGCAACACCACCTCGATGCCTGGAGCGAGGTGGTTGGCCACCTGCGTGGGCATGCCGATGCCCAGGTTCACATAGGCGCCGTCGTGGATGTCGCGCGCGACGCGTTGGGCGAGTTCGGCCTTGCTGCGTTTCTGGTAGCTCATACGGCCCCCTTGAAGCCGCCGGCCTGGGTGGCCACGCGGTCGATGCGAACGATTTTCCCCACGTGGATGCCGGGCGTGACGATGGTCTCGGGGTCAAGCTCGCCGAGTTCGTCGAGGTGGTGCACGGTGGCGATGGTGTGGCGCGCGGCCATGGCCATCACCGGCCCGAAGTTGCGCGCGGCCTTGCGGTAGGTGAGATTGCCCCAGCGGTCGCCGCGCTCGGCTTTGATGAGCGCCACGTCGCCGGGCAGCGGCGACTCGAAGACGTAGTGGCGGCCGTTGATCTCACGCGTTTCCTTGCCCTCGGCCAGCGCGGTGCCATAGCCGGTGGGCGTGAAGAAGCCACCAATGCCGGCACCAGCGGCGCGCAGCCGCTCGGCCAGGTTGCCTTGGGGCACCAATTCCAGTTCGATCTTGCCGGCGCGGTACAGGCCGTCGAACACGTGGCTGTCGGCCTGGCGCGGAAAGCTGCAGACGATCTTGCGCACGCGCCCGGCGGCCAGCAGGGCGGCCAGCCCGGTGTCGCCGTTGCCGGCGTTGTTGTTCACCACCGTGAGGTCGCGCGCGCCGTGCTCGATCAGGCCGTCGATCAGCTCGGCGGGAATGCCGGACGTGCCGAAGCCACCGATGAGCACGGTGTGCCCGTCTTGCACCACCGAGAGCGCGTCGGCAATCGACGGGGAAATCTTGTTGATCACGTTGTCTCCTGTGCGGGTACTCTGCGGCGCGGTGAAATTTTGTTCGTCTAAAGAACAAATGTTCGCATATTGAATTATAAACAGGCATTCGCCAAAACCACCCATGCCCTCCGCCACCACAACCGCCCCACCCCGCCCAGGCGACAGCTACGTGCAGTCGTTCGCGCGCGGGCTTGAAGTCATCCGCAGCTTCAGCGCCCAGGCACCACGCCAGACGCTGAGCGAAGTCGCCGCGCGCAGCGGCCTCACACGCGCCGGAGCCCGCCGCATCCTGCTCACGCTGCAAGCACTGGGCTATGTGGAGAGCGATGGCCGCGACTTCCGCCTCACCGCGCGCATCCTCGACCTGGGCTTCGCCTACCTCTCGTCCATGCCGATCTGGAACCTGGCCGAGCCGGTGGTCGAGGCGCTGGTCGAATCGGTCAAGGAATCGAGTTCGGCCGCCGTGCTGGACGGCACCGACATCGTGTATGTGATGCGCGTGCCCACCCACAAGATCATGAAAAACTCGCTGGGCATCGGCTCGCGCCTGCCGGCTTACTGCACGTCGCTCGGCCGCATGCTGCTCGCGGGCTTGAGCGACGCCGAGGTGCGCGCGCGGCTCGATGCATCCGACCTCCAACCGCTCACCCGCCACACCCTCACCGACCCGGCCACCGTGCTCGCGCGGGTGCAGCAAGCGCGCAAACAAGGCTGGTGCCTGGTGAACCAGGAACTGGAAGAAGGCCTCATTTCACTGGCCGCGCCGCTGCTGGACGCCAGTGGCCGCACCGTGGCCGCGCTCAACCTCAGTGGCCAGGCCAACCGCACCAGCGCGCGGGTTGTGCAAGACACCTTGCTGCCCCCGCTGCTGGACGCCGCCCGCCAGATCTCTGCCTTGCTCGCGGTGAAAGGCAGCGCATGAACCCGGCCCTGAACAACGTGGCGCTGTGGGGCGAAGGCCTGCGCCTGCTGGTGGAGATCAGCGCCACGGCCGCGTTTGCGCTCTCGGGTGTGATGGCGGGCGCGCGCAAGAAGCTCGACGCGGTGGGCGTGTGCGTGGTGGGTTTCCTCGCGGCCTTTGGCGGCGGCACGCTGCGCGATCTGCTGCTGGACCAGCGCCCGTTCTTCTGGGTGCGCCAGGTGGAGCTGCTGTGGGGGGTGTTCGCACTGTGCGTGCTGGCCATGCTGTTCCTGCGCTCGCGCCACTTTGCACTCACCGAGCGCGCCATGCAGTGGCCCGACGCGCTGGGCCTGGGCCTGTTCGCCGCCACGGGCGTGCACCAGGCGCTGCTGCTGGACATGCCCGCGCTGGTGGCCGTGCTCATGGGCTTGATCACCGGCGTGTGCGGCGGCGTGCTGCGCGATGTGGTGTGCAACGAGATCCCCACCGCCTTCCACGACCACCGGCCTTACGCCGTGTGCGCGTTCGCCGGCAGCTGGGTCTACGTGGGCCTGTGGCACCTGCAGGCGCCGGGCTGGCTGGCGCTGCTGGCGTGTGTGGGTGTCACCGCCGGGCTGCGCGGCCTGGCCCTGTGGCGCAACTGGCAACTGCCCGCCTGGCGGCTCTGAACCCTGCGCTGCGGGACAATCGCCCCATGTTCAATCCGACCCAAGCCGACGTGCGCCGCTTCTTCTGCGCGGTGCACGCCAAGACGCTGCAGCAGCAGCCCATGGAAGCCATCGAGATGCTGGCCAGCCAGTGGATCGCCGAGCATCCCGAGTACCACGCCGAGCTGAGCGACGTGGACGCGGCGCTCTCCCGCATCGGCGAACCCGGCACCGAGCAAGACAACCCGTTTCTGCACCTGTCCATGCACCTGTCGATCAGCGAACAGTGCAGCATCGACCAGCCCCCCGGCATCCGGCAGGCGGTGGAACTGCTCACCGCGCGCCGCGACGACCTGCACAGCGCGCACCACGAGGTGATGGAGTGCCTGGGCACCATGCTGTGGGAAAGCCAGCGCGCCGGGCGCCCGCCGGACGGCCAGGCCTACATCGACCAGGTGCGCCGCCGAGCGACACAGGACTGAGCGGACATGAAAAAGCCGCTCGGTGAGCGGCTTTTCTTCGGGGCGGTCGGTGCTTACTTGAAGCGCGGCTGCGAAACCACTTTCATCTCACCGTCCAGCGAACCCAGGTACTTGGCGATTTCGCGCATTTCGGCGGTGGAGTACTGCTTGGCGATGCCGGCCATGATGCCGTTGGAACGACCCACCACCGCGTTGCCTTCAACCGTGTAGGCCTTGAGCGCGAAGAACAAATAGTCAGCGTGCTGGCCGGCCAGCTTGGGGTAGCTCGGGTCGATCGGCTTGCTGAAGTTGGCACCGTGGCAGGACGCGCAGGCGCCTTTTTCAATCAATGCGGCAGCGGTGGTGCTGGCGGTGCGGGGCGCGTCGGGTGCGGTCTTGTCGGCGTGCGAGGCGTAGTAGGCGGCCAGATCGGCCATGTCCTGCTCGCTCAGCGAACCGGCGATGCCGCGCATGGTGGGGTGCTTGCGGTCGCCCTTTTTGTAGGCGTTGAGGGCTGAGACGATGTACGCACCCGACTGGCCCGAGATCATGGGCACCTTGTGGATTTCGGGAAAGCTGTTCTGGTAGCCCGAAATGCCGTGGCAGCCGATGCACATTTCGGCCTTCTTCTGACCGGCCGCCACATCACCGGTGACACCCTGGGCGTGAACCGAAAAAGCGGCTGCGGAAAGCGTCGCAGCGGCGACAAGGGTGCGGGTGATCGTGGACAACAGTGAGGTCATTTTGCAAGCACAATGAATGAGTCAGCGGGGGAAAATCAACCGCTGATTATATAGACCGGTCGAGGCGCCCCTCCCCTCAAAACCCCCGGCGGTGCGGGCCTTGTCAGGCTGCTGCCAGCAGCCAGGGGGCCGGATCACCCAGGATTCCCCCACTTGTTCCACCCTTCCAGCAGAGCATTTCATGAAATTCCAAGGCTCCGAGAACTACGTCGCCACGCAAGACCTGATGCTGGCCGTGAACGCCGCGATCACGCTCAAGCGCCCGCTGCTCGTCAAGGGTGAGCCGGGCACCGGCAAGACCATGCTGGCCGAAGAGGTGTCCACCGCGCTCAAGCTGCCGCTGCTGCAATGGCACATCAAGAGCACCACCAAGGCGCAGCAGGGTCTGTATGAATACGACGCGGTGAGCCGCCTGCGCGACAGCCAGCTGGGTGAAGAGAAGGTCAAGGACATCCACAACTACATCTTGAAGGGTGTGCTGTGGCAGGCCTTCACCGCCGATGAGCCGGTGGCGCTGCTGATCGACGAGATCGACAAGGCCGACATCGAATTCCCGAACGACCTGCTGCGCGAACTCGACCGCATGGAGTTCTATTGCTATGAGACGCGCGAGCTGGTGCGCGCCAAACACCGCCCGCTGGTGTTCATCACCTCCAACAACGAAAAAGAGCTGCCCGATGCGTTTTTGCGCCGCTGCTTCTTCCACTACATCAAGTTCCCCGACGCCGAGACCATGCAGCGCATCGTGGACGTGCACTTCCCCAGCCTCAAGAAGGAACTGCTGGCCGCGGCCATGAAGACCTTCTACGACGTGCGCAACCTGCCCGGCCTGAAGAAAAAGCCCAGCACCTCCGAGCTGCTCGACTGGCTCAAGCTGCTGATGGCCGAAGACATCCCGCTCGAAGCCCTGCAAAGCGCCGACAGCAAGGTCAGCATCCCGCCGCTGGTGGGCGCGTTGCTGAAGAACGAGCAGGACACGACGCTGTTCGAGAAGCTGGTGTTCATGAACCAAAGGAACCGTTGAACGGCTTTGATATGTCATTCGTTCAACCCGTCACCCTGCGCAACAACGGCATCGCCCTGGTCCCGCTGTCGCTGGACCACGAAGATGGCCTGCGCGCAGCGGCGGCCGATGGTGAACTCTGGAAGCTGCGCATCACCTCGGTGCCCGAACCGCACGAGACACGCGGCTACATCGAGACCGCGCTGAAGATGCGCGAAGAGGGCCACCGTTTCGCGTTTGCCGTCACCGTCGAAGCCACAGGCCAGGTGCTGGGCAGCACCAGCTTTCACGACATCCTGCCGGCGGTGAAACGCGTGGAGATCGGCTACACGTGGTACGCCAAAAGCGTGCAGCGCAGCCACGTCAACACCACGTGCAAGCTGCTCATGATGGGTCACGCCTTCAACACCCTGGCCTGCCATGTGGTGGGCTGGCGCACCGACAACTACAACTTCGCGTCGCAACAGGCCATCGAGCGCCTCGGCGCGAAAAAAGACGGCGTCATCCGCGGCCACGCCCTGCGCCGCGACGGCACCATCCGCGACACGGTGATGTACAGCATGCGCGCGGGTGAGTGGCCGGAGGCGAAGGCGCAGCTGCACTATCTGCGGGCCCTTCACGCCTGAAACCAGGAGATCACCATGCTGATCGACTTCTTCTACACCCTGCGTTCGGCCAAGCTGCCGGTCTCCGTCAAGGAGTACCTGATGCTGCTGGAGGCGCTGCAGTCCGATGTGGTCGGGCCGCGCAATCCCGATGCCTGCAGCATGGACGACTTCTACTTCCTGGCGCGCACGGCGCTGGTGAAGGACGAGAAGCACTACGACAAGTTCGACCGCGCCTTCGCTGCCTACTTCAAGGGCGTGGAGATGATCGCGGACTTCACCAAGCCGATTCCGGCCGACTGGTTGCGCCAGGAAATGGAGCGCATCCTGTCCGATGAGCAGAAGGCGAACGCGCCCAAGATGGACTGGGACGAGCTGATGGAGACGCTGCGAAAGCGGCTCGAAGAGCAGAAGGAACGCCACGAGGGCGGCAGCAAGTGGATCGGCACCGGCGGCACCTCGCCGTTTGGCAACAGCGGGCAGAACCCGCAGGGTGTGCGCATAGGCGGCAAGGGCGGCAACAAGAGCGGTGTGAAGGTGTGGGAGCAGCGCGCCTACCGCGACTACGACGACACCCAGGAGCTGGGCACGCGCAACATCAAGGTGGCGCTGCGCCGCCTGCGCAAGTTCGCGCGCGAAGGCAACGAGTTCGAGCTGGACCTGCCCGACACCATCCGCGCGACGGCAGCCAACGCCGGTTACCTGGACATCAAGATGATCCCGGAGCGGCACAACAACGTGAAGGTGCTGCTGCTCATGGACGTGGGCGGCACCATGGACGAACACATCCAGCGGGTGGAGGAGCTGTTCTCGGCGGTCAAAGGCGAGTTCAAGCACCTCGACTTTTATTACTTCCACAACTGCGTGTATGACTTCATGTGGAAGAACAACCGCCGCCGCTACGCCGAGAAATTCCCGACCTGGGACATCATCCGCAAGTACAACAAGGACTACAAACTGATCTTCGTGGGCGACGCCACCATGAGTCCTTACGAAATATTGCAACCTGGCGGCAGCGTGGAATACAACAACGAGGAGGCTGGCGCCGAGTGGCTGCAGCGCCTCACGCACGCTTTTCCCAAGTACGCGTGGATCAATCCGGAACCTCAGGGCGTGTGGCAGTATCGACAGAGCATCAGCGTGGTCCAGCAACTCATGAGCCAGCGCATGTTCCCGCTGACCTTGAAGGGGCTGGAAGACACGATGAGATTGCTCTCCAAATAACGGCATGACCTGTTTTGTTCCGGACTCCGCCCGCTGGGCGGGGTCTTTAGTGCTTTGCGTCGCGCTGTTGTGTCCACCGGCTGCGCTGGCGCAAGCCGTGGAAGCGCCCGTCGCACCGGCGGCCAGCGCCCTGCAGGACGCGGTGGATGCGGCCGATGCCGATGCGCCGGCCCCGCCGACCACCCGCGACCGGACCACTCCCCGCACACCGCGCCCACCGGCGGAGCCGCGTTTCGAGATCGACCTGCAGGCGCCCGACGAGGTGCGTGACTTTCTGCTGCGCCACCTGGAGCTGCAGCGCTTTCGCCTGCTGCGCAACCTCGACGCCAACGAACTCACCCGGCTGCTGGCCGCGGCCCCCGCCAACCTGCGCGAACTGCTGGCCACCCTGGGTTATTTTTCGCCCGTGGTGGACGTGATCGGGCCGCCTGCCCTGCCCGCGGCGGCGGACACGGCCGCAGCCGGCAACGGCTCCAGCAGCCGACCCCTGGGCACCGTGACCATCCGCGTCTCGCCCGGCCCCATCACCCGGGTGGCGTCGGTGAACGTGTCCTTTCTGGGCGACATCGCCACCGCGCCCGAGGCCAGCGAGCAGCGCGACACCATTCAGCGCGAAGTGAGCGTGATGCAGGGCCTGCCGTTTTCGCAGAGCGACTGGGACCGCACCAAGGACGCCGCCCTGCGCGCGCTGATCGCGCGGCGCTACCCCGCCGGCCGGGTGCAGAACAGCCTGGCCGACATCGACGCCGACAACCGCCAGGCCAACCTCTACATCGAGCTCGACTCCGGCCGCGCCTTCCAGATGGGCGAGGTGGTGGTGGAAGGCGCGCAGCGCTACGACAAGGTCACGGTGGAGCGCCTGGTGCGCCTCTCGGGCGTGGTGCCCGGCAGCGACTACGACCTGGCCCAGCTGCAAGCGGCGCAACAGCGCCTGATCGAAAGCGGCTACTACGACTCGGCCTTCGTGTTCGTGGAGCCCAGCATGGACGGCGAGTCCCTGCCGGTGAAGGTGCAGCTGCGCGAAAGCCTGCGCCAGAAACTGGTGCTCGGTGTGGGTGGCAGCACCGACAGCGGCGCGCGCCTGTCGATCGAACACACGCACCACAGCGTGCCCGGCATCAACTGGCGCGCCGTGAGCGTGCTCAAGGTGGAGCGCGTGGACCAGCTCGCCAGCACCGACTGGAGTTCACCGCCCAGCAACGACGGCTGGCGCTGGATCGCGGGGGGGCGCCTGCTGCAAGAGCAGGACGACTTCAACATCACCACCAGCCAGCGGCTGCGCGCGGGCCAGTCGCAAGACGGCATCGAGTACGACCGCAGCTTCTACCTGCAGTACGACCGCGCCAGTGTCTTCAACGAAGCCACGCAGACCCTGCGCACGGCCGAGGCCAATTCGTCGATCACCGCCAACTACGCCTGGACGCGCCGCCGCTTTGACGACCCGATCTCGCCCAACTCGGGCCACGGCCTGGCGGTGGAGCTGGGCGTGGGCTACACACTGGGCACCACCCGACAGCCCTTCACGCGCACGCAGGCGCGCTGGCTGGGTTACTGGCCGCTGGGCGACCGCTCACCACCGCCCGAGGCCAAGCCGGGCGAAGCGCGCGAGCTGAAGGTGCTGAACAACCGCACCAACCAGGGCCGCCTGGCGCTGCGTGTGGAAGGTGGTGCGGTGGTGGCACGGCGCGATGCGGCCATCCCCGACACCCAGCTGTTCCTCACCGGCGGCGACGCCACCGTGCGCGGCTACGGCCTGCGCGACATCGGCGTGCGCCAGGCGGACGGCAGCGTGCTGCCCGGTCGTTACAAAGGCGTGGTCAGCCTGGAATGGCAGCGGCCGATCTTCAACGCCAACGGCCGCTCGCCGGTGGAGAGCGTGCTGTTCATCGACGGCGGCGCGGTGGCCAACCGCGCGGGCGACCTCAAGCCGCTGTGGGGCGTGGGCACCGGCGTGCGCTACAACAGCCCGGTGGGCCCGCTGCAGCTCGATCTGGCCTACGGCCTGGAGACCAAACGCTTGCGGCTGCACCTCAACGTGGGCTTCGCGTTTTGAGCGAATCACCCGATCCCAAAGCAACCCGGCGGCGCGCACTCGGCGGCATCGGCTGGTTCGCCCTCTGGCTGCCCGGCGCCCTGCTCGGCCTGGTGCTGGCGGGCGCCATCGCCCTCTGGGTGTGGGCCGGCACCGCAGGCTCGCTCGCGCAGGCCATCGGCTGGGGACAGTCCTACATGGCCGACCAGGGCCCCAGCGCGGGCACGCTGAGCGTGGCCGAGGTGCAGGGCAGCCTGCGCAACGGCGGCGAAATCGGGCGGCTGCAGTGGCAGCGCGACGAACTGATCGTGCAGGCCACGAGCGTGCGCATTGCGCTGGACAACCGCTTCTGGCTCGACGCCCTGCTCGCGCGCGGCCTGCGCCTATCGCAGTTCGACATTGGTCGCCTGCAGATCACCGACCGCCGCCCGTCCACCCCGGTGGAGCCGCTGCAGCCCATCACCCTGCCCATGGCCATCACGCTGCACTGGTCGGTGGGTGAACTGGTGCTTGACGGCAAACAGGAACTCTCGCTGAGCACCCTCAAAGGCCAGTACCGCTACCGGCCGGCCGACAGCCTGTGGAACCTCGGCGTGGCCGATGCGCACCAGCTCGATCTGGAGAACCTGCGCGTGGCCGGCGGGCTGTACCAGATCCAGGCCGTGCTGGGCGCGCAGGCCCCGATGCCGCTGCGGGTGGACGCGCAGGGCGAGGTGAGGGCCACCGTGCCCGGCGGCGAGGACCTGGTGCTCAAGGCCATTGCCAAAGTGACGGGCCAGCTGGCCGAGTCCGACGCGGCGCTGGACGCCACGGCCAACATCACCACCAGCACATCGGACACGCCGGTGCTCGACGCCTCCGCGCGCATCCGCCCTTGGAAGACCCAGCCGATCGAGGCGGCCAACGCGCGCATGAACCGGCTCAACCTCGCCGCGCTCTGGCCCCAAGCCCCGGTGACCGAACTCAGCGGCACGGTGGTGGCGCAGCCCGAGGGGGACGCCTGGCGCGCCCAGGTGCGCCTGACCAACACCGTGCCCGGCCCCGCCGACCAACAACGCCTGCCGCTGCAAAGCCTGCAGGCCGATCTGGAGCAGCGCGGTGCGCGCTGGACGCTCTCGAACCTGGACGCCCAGCTCGGCGGCGGCCGTGTGGTGGGCCAGGGCTGGCGCGAACCGGCGGCTTCGCCCCTGGGCGACTTTCAAGGCGAGCTCAAGGCCAGCCGCATCAACCCCGCCACGCTCTGGAGCAGCATCGCGCCGGCCGCGCTCGACGGCAGCTTCTCCGCCCGCGCGGTGAACGCCGAATCGGCCAACCCCGCGATCGACCTCAACGCGGTGGTCAAGCCCTCGGGCACCCAGCCCAAGGCCGGGCAGCTCGCCGGCGTGCGCCTGCGCGACCTGAACCTGCAGGGCCGCTGGACGCCCCAGCCCGACAACGCCGCGCTCGGCGTGCTCGACCTGCGCACGCTCAGCGCCGGTCTGGCAGACGCCACGCTGGACGGCCAGGGCCAGCTTGATGTGGGCGCGCGCAGCTTTGACGGGCGCCTCGCGCTCAAACTGCCCGGCGCCCAAGGCGACTGGCAAGGCCGTGTGGCACACGCCCAGGGTAAGGGCGAATTCAACCTGGCGCTGGACGACGCATCGCGGGTGCTCGCTTGGGTGAAGAGTCTGCAGACGCTTCCCGTGCTGGGCCCGCTGCTGCGCGCGCAGCTCGACGCGCAACCCGGTCTGCAAGTGGAGGGAAGCGCCCGCCTGGGTGCAACCTGGGACGGTGGCCTGGGCGTGCTCGGTTACCCCGCGCCCGTGGCGGGCGCCGGCACCGCAGCGCCGCCACGTGTGCAGGCCCGTGTGCAAGCGCCGAAGCTGACCATCACCCGCGGCACCGCAGCGCGCGCCGCCGACCCGGCCACCGGCACCGCCGCGGTGGTGGGCACGCTGCAAACGCTGACCCTGGCCAACCTGAACCTGCAGGCCAGCGGCCAGCCGCACCAGCTCGACATCACCGCCACCGGCCAGGCCGAGCAAGGCCCGTGGCGCGGCACGCTGGACACCCAGGGCCGGCTGCAACTGGGCAGCGCGCAACGGCCCGACTTTGACAGCGGGCGCCTCGACCTCAGCCGCCTGCAACTGCGCGCCACCGACAGCGCGCGCAAGGACCGCGTGGTGGACTGGACGCTGCAGAGCGTTGCCGCGCTAGGCCTGCGTTGGCAGGACGCGCGCTCCGCCATCAACCTCCAGGCCGACGCCGGCCAGCTGCGCCTGCAACCCAGCTTCAGCAACCGCGCAGCCGCCGTGGTCACCAGCCCCATGACCCTGGCCTGGGACCAGCTCAGCTGGCAACGAGGTGCGCTGGCGACACGCGGCCAGCTCACCGGCCTGCCGCTCTCGTGGGTGGACGCCTTCACCACCGCCGAGGGCGCAAAAACCGGTCCGCTGAGCCAGGCCGGCCTGGGCGGCGACGTGGTGTTCGACGGCAGTTGGGACTTCCTGTTGCCCGCGGACGCCGCCACGCCGCCGCGCCTGAGCGCGCTGCTCCAGCGCCGCAGCGGCGACCTGTCGGTGCAGACCGATGGGGCGTTCGATGAAAACACCACCTCCACCCAGCGCCTGCAGACCGGCATCAAGGACGCGCGTCTGAACGTGACCACCCAGGGCGCCAACGTGCAGGCCAGCCTGCGCTGGGACACCGAGCGCCTGGGCCAGGCCAGCGCCGAACTCGGCACCACGCTGAGCCCGCCCGGTGGCGAGCAGACCGCCTGGCACTGGGCGCCCGACGCACCGCTGCGCGGCACCCTCACGGCCAACCTGCCGCAGGTGGGGGTGTGGTCCGCGCTGGCGCCACCCGGCTGGCGCGTGCGCGGCACGCTGGCCGCCAGCGCCACGCTCAGCGGCACGCGCGCCAACCCGCTGTGGAACGGCACGCTGCAGGCCGACCAGCTCGCGCTGCGCTCCATCGTCAACGGCATCTCGTTCTCGCGCGGCGAACTGCGCGCCACACTGGCCGGCGAGCGCATCACCATCGACCGTTTCTACCTGCAGGGCCGTGGCGGTGTGGAGGTGGGCGGCACGCTGCTGGCCAGCGGCACCACCGAGTTCCGCCGCGTCACGGTGGACGGCGTGAGCCAGCGCCAGCCCTACATCAACCTGCAGGCCACGGCCACCAAACTGCGCGTGTCATCGCGCGCCGACCGGCGCCTCACACTGTCTGGTCAATTGCAGGCCGAGCTGGTGGGCACGGCGCTGCAGATTCGCGGCGGCCTGCGGGCCGACTCCGCGCTCTTCGTGCTGCCCGACGAATCCACCCCCAGCCTGGGTGCCGACGTGGTGGTGCGTGGCACCGAGACCGCGCTGGTGGCGCCGGGCGCGTTTCGCGTGCGGCCCGACGTGTTGATCGACATCGACCTGGGCGACGACTTCCAGGTGAGTGGCCAGGGCCTGCAGACGCGGCTGGCCGGCCAGATCAATGTGCGCAGCACACCCGAGCTGCCCACGCCGCGCGTGCTGGGTGACGTGCGCACCGAACGCGGCTCCTACCGCGCCTACGGCCAGCAACTCACCATTGAAAACGGCGTGCTGCGTTTCACCGGGCCGTACGACAACCCCACGCTGGACATCACCGCCGTGCGCCCCAACAGCAGCCAGCGCGTGGGCGTGCAGATCAGCGGCACGGCGCAAGTTCCTCGCGTGCGCCTGTTCTCCGACCCCGAGTTGCCCGACAGCGAAAAACTCGCCTGGCTGGTGCTCGGCCGCCCGGCCAGCGGCGCGGGGGCCGAAGCCGCCGTGTTGCAGCAGGCCGCACTCGCTCTGCTCGCGGGCCGCGACGGTCGGCTGGATGGCGGCCTGGCGGGTGCACTCGGCCTGGACGAACTCTCGATCGCCGGCAGCGGCACCAACGCCGACGGCTCGGCCGCGTCGGCCGCGCTCACGCTGGGCAAGCGCCTGTCCAACAACCTCTACCTCAGCTACGAGCGCAGCCTGGCCGGGGCGTTGGGCACGGTGAGCATCTTCTACGACGTGTCGCGCCGACTCACGGTGCGGGCGCGTGCCGGTGAAGAGAACGCGCTGGACCTGATCTTCACCGTGAAATACGACTGACCCCCGCGCCGCACCTGCAGCGCGTCACCCCCTTCCAGGGGGCAACACCTGCGGCCTGGCAAAGCCAGTTCCGCGGCGCTCTGGATGCGGGTGCCCCCGTACAATGCGCACTCGCTTGCGCGGCCATAGTTCAATGGATAGAACGGGCCCCTCCTAAGGGCCAGATAGGGGTTCGATTCCCTTTGGCCGCACCACGCAACAAGCAGCTCCGTTGACCCGCTTCAGCGCAGCATGGCGTAGCCCACACCGATCGCCGCCGCCAAACCCACCGCATCCGCAAACAGCGCACAGGCGAGTGCGTGCCGCGCATGCTGAATGCCCACGCTGCCGAAGTACACCGCGAGCACATAGAACGTGGTTTCGGTCGAGCCCTGCACGATGGCCGCCAGGCGCCCGGCGAACGAGTCCACGCCGTGCGTCTGCATCACGTCGATCATCAAGCCTCGCGCACCCGCGCCCGAGAGCACCTTCATCAGGCCCACCGGCAGAGCCGGGAGAAAGTCGGTGTCCCAGCCCATCGCCGCCACACCCGCCCCGATGCCCGAGAGCAGGAAGTCCATGCACCCGGCGGCGCGAAACACGCCGATGGCGATCAGGATGGCGATGAGGTAGGGCACGATCTGGATCGCCACGCCGAAACCTTCCTTCGCACCTTCGATGAAGGCGTCGTACACGTTGATGCGCTTGAAGGCGCCCGCCAACACGAACAGCATCACCACGCTCAGGATCACCCCCGCACCGGTGGTGCCTGCCACGCGCGCGGCCTGCTCGGCGGGCAGGCGGGCCAGCGCGGTCACGGCCATCGCCAGCAGACCCGCCACCGCCACCACGGGCAACAGAAACCGCGCCCGCCACAACGGCAGCCGCTGGCACACCGCGACCGCCAGCACACCGGCCAGCAGCGAGATGAAAGTGACCAGCAGCGTGGGCAGGAAGATGTCGGCCGCGTTGAAATCGGCACCCAGCCCCTGCTTGAGCGCGATGCTCTGGCGGATGGCGATGACCGAGGTGGGGATCAGCGTGAGGCCTGCGGTGTTCATGACCACGAACATGATCTGCGCGTTGCTGGCGGTACCGAGCGTCTCGACGTTGAGCGTCTGCAGCTCGCGCATGGCCTTGAGGCCCAGCGGCGTGGCGGCGTTGTCCAGGCCCAGCAGGTTGGCCGACATGTTCATGGTCATGGCGCCCTGCGCCGGGTGGCCTTGCGGCACGGCGGGAAACAGGCGGCGCAGCAGCGGTCCGGTCAGTCGCGCGAGCAGTTCGATCATGCCGGCGCGCTCGCCCACGCGCATGAGCCCCAGCCACAGCGCCATCACCCCGGCGAGACCCAGCGAGATCTCGAAGCCCGAGCGCGCGCCGTCGAACATGGCCATCATGAGCGCCTGCAGGATGCCGTGCTCGCCGAGCAACCAGCGCACCACGGCGGTGGCGAATGCCACGGTGAAGAAACCGACCCAGACCCAGTTGAGCGCCATGGACAGCGATGGTAGTCGGTGAGCGCTCGCCGCATTGACGCTGCACGCCTGTCGAAACGACGACGTGGGCCAAGGGCGATGGATCACCTCAGAGCTGTCCTTCGCTCAGCGTGTCGAGCTGGAAGCGCCCGCTGCGGTCCCACAGCCAGGTGTCCACGTACTGCACCCGCCCGAAGCCGGGCGGTGAGGGAAACGGCGCGGCGGCGCGCACCAGGCGTTCGATTTCGGCCATGACCTCGGGTGCGTGGCTGGGACCACGCAGCCAGCGTGTGGCGCCCACGCGCCCGCCCTGGCTCAGCTCGACCTCGAACACGCCGATGGCGTACAGCATGGGCGGCAGTTTCCCGCGGTAAATGCGGTCGGCGTATTTGCGGTAGAGGTGGGTGGCGGCTTCGCGGCGGTAGGCCGCGCTGGCGGGGGCCTGGCCGGGCAACGGTGCGCGGGTGCCGCAGCCGGCGGCCAGCGCCGTTGCGCCGGTGGCAGCGGCCAGTGCCATGAACCGGCGGCGGTCTTCTTGAGATTTGTTGAGCATGTGGGCAGGCCTTCGAATGAAAAAACCATTGGACCAGCGCACACGCACCGGCACAACAGGCCGCAACACACGTTTACCGCTGTCGCAAGGTGCGGCTCAGCAGCATCACCGGCACCAGGCCCACCAGCACCAGCGTGAGCGCGGGCAGCGCCGCTTCGCCCAGGCGTTCGTCGCGCGCGAGCTGGTAGGTGACCACAGCCAGGGTGTCGCTGTTGAAAGGGCGCAGCACCAGGGTGGCGGGCAGCTCCTTCATCACGTCCACAAACACCAGCAGCGCGGCGGCGGCGGTGGAGCGTTTGAGCAGCGGCCAGTGCACGCGCGCGGCCAGGCCCAGGCCGGTGGTGCCGAGCATGCGTGCCGAATCGTCGAGGCTGGCCGGAATGCGCGCATAACCGCTTTGCATGGACTGCAAGGCCACCGCAGTGAAGCGCACCATGTAGGCCCACACGATGCCCAGCGCCGTGGCCGTGACAAAGTAGCCCACGCTGGTGTCGGGCTTGATGGCCTGCAACCAGCCCACCGGCAGCAGCAGGCCCACCACGATGACGGCGCCCGGTACGGCGTAGCCCAGACTGGCAAGCTGCACCACACCGCGCGTGACCTTGCCCGGGCGCACCCGCAGGGCAAACGCGAGCGCCAGCGCAATGGCGGTGGCCAGCGCCGCCGACAGCCCGGCGAGCCACACGCTGTTGCGCGACCACTGCACGAAGGACGTCCAGGGCAGTTCTTCCCAGCCGCCAATGAGCGGGCGCAGCATGAACAGCACCGGCAACACAAAACCAAACGCGATGGGCAGGGCACACAGCGCCACCGCCAGCGCCGCACGCCCCCCGCGCAGCTGCGCGGGCTGGGCCTCAAAGCTGCCGGCGCGCAGGCCGCGCAGGGTGGAAAAGCGCATGCGGTGCTGCGCGCGGTGTTCGAGCCACAGCAGCAACGCCACCACCGCCAGCAGCATGGTGGCAAGCTGCGCGGCAGCAGAGCGGTTGTCCATGGCCAGCCAGGCTTTGTAGATGCCGGCAGTGAAGGTCTGCACGCCGAAGTAGCTCACCACGCCGAAGTCGGCCAGGGTCTCCATGAGCGCCAGCGCCACGCCCGCGGCCACGGCGGGGCGGGCCAGCGGCAAGGCCACCTCGCGGATGCGCCGCGCCAGCGGCGCGCCCAGCAGGCGCGCAGCTTCCATCAGCTGCGAGGCGCGCTCGGCCAGCGCCGTGCGCGCCAGCAAGTACACATAGGGATAGAGCGAAAACGTGAACACCCAGACCGCGCCCGGCGTGTTGCGGATCTCGGGGAACACGCGGCCACTCAGGCCAAAGCTCTCGCGCATCCACACCTGCAGCGGGCCGCTGAACTGCAAAAAGTCGGTGTAGGCGTAGGCCACCACATACGCGGGCATGGCCAGGGGCAACAGCAGCGCCCATTCAAAGAAGCGCCGGCCAGGAAACTCGAACAGCGTCACCGCGCTAGCCGTGAGCATGCCCACCACCGCCACGCCCATGGCCACCGACACACACAGCAGCACGGTGGTGAGCGCGTACTCGGGCAACACGGTCTGCGCCATCTGGCCCAGCACATCGCGCGCCGCAGCGTCGAACTGGAACCACGAGCCGCCCAGCGAAAGCACGGGCAGCGTGAGCAGGCACGCGAGCAGGATCAACGGGGCGAAGGCCAACCAGCGCAGCATGGAGTGAGGGATTGGGGGACGAGGAGACAGAGGGCTGGGCCCGATGATGGCACGCAGGCCCGCCGCGTTCCGCGAGGGGCTTTTGATGCACATCAATGCAAATGAGAATTGTAGTTATCTACAATGCCCCTCCATGTTCCTGAACGTCTCCCAACTCAGCGTGCGCTACCCCGGCCAGCCCCAGGCGGCGGTGGACGGTGTCACGCTCGGGCTGCGCGCGGGCGACATCGGTGTGCTCATCGGCCCCTCGGGCTGCGGCAAGACCACGCTGCTGCGCGCAGTGGCGGGCCTGGAGCGCGCCAGCGGTGGCAGCATCACGCTCGAAGGCGAGAAGGTCAGCGACGGCGCGCACCACATGCCGGCCGAGCAGCGCCGCATCGGCATGGTGTTCCAGGACTACGCCCTCTTCCCGCACCTCGATGTGGGCAAGAACATCGCCTTCGGCATCGACCGCCTGCCGCGAGCCGAGCGCGATTCGCGCGTGGCCGAGGTGCTCAAACTCGTGGGCCTGGACGGCATGCAGAAGCGGTTTCCGCACGAGCTCTCGGGCGGGCAGCAGCAGCGCGTGGCGCTGGCGCGTGCGCTGGCGCCGCGCCCGCGCCTGCTGCTGCTCGACGAACCTTTTTCCAACCTCGACGTGGACCTGCGCGAACGCCTGGCGCACGAGGTGCGCGGCATCCTCAAGGCTGCCGGGGCCACGGCGCTGTTCGTCACACACGACCAGCTGGAGGCCTTTGCCATCGGCGATGTGATCGGTGTGATGCACGAAGGCCACCTGCACCAGTGGGAAGACGCCTACGCGCTCTACCACCGCCCGGCCACGCGCTTCGTGGCCGAGTTCATCGGCCACGGTGTGTTCGCGCCGGCGCAGATCAGCCAGGTGGGCAACGAGGTGTCGGTGCACACCCCGCTGGGTGCGCTGCAAGATGTGGACGAATGCCCGCTGCCCACGGCCTATACCTCGGGCCTGTGCGACGTGCTGCTGCGCGCCGACGACATCGTGCACGACGACGATGCGCCGGTGAAGGCGCAGATTTTGCGCAAGGCGTTTCGCGGTTCTGAATTTCTCTACACGCTGCGCCTGGCCAGCGGCGAGGTGCTGATGACGCATGTGCCCTCGCACCACAACCATGCGGTCGGCGAATGGATCGGCATCCGCGCCGAGGTGGACCACGTGGTCACCTTCGAACGCGGCTCGGGCGCTTCGAGCCCGCCAGCGCCGGGTGTGGCGCGGGCGCAGGCGGTCTGATCAATTCAGCCTGTTCTTGAGCGCGGGCAGGCGTGAGATCACCAGCCAGTCCAGCAACAGCACCGCGAGCAACACCGCACCGCTGAGCGGAAAC
The DNA here is from genome assembly GCF_048549895.1 of Hydrogenophaga sp. GTDB lineage: Bacteria > Pseudomonadota > Gammaproteobacteria > Burkholderiales > Burkholderiaceae_C > Hydrogenophaga. The sequence goes on along the minus strand of NZ_JBLYYB010000053.1, from coordinate 29,221 downwards.
GCCAGCGCCACGACACACATCAACACCACGCCGGTTCTCCACAGCGGCAGATCGCGCGGCACAGGGGGCGCCACCAGGCGCCAGTTGCGAGCCGGACGGCGCTTGAACCACACCACAACGCCGCTGACGCACAAGAACACGGTGGCTGCGCAGAACAGCAAATTCAGCACGGCGTTCCACAGCCCCAGGTCCCCCTGGTGCAGCGCGATGCCCACCGCCATGCCTTTGGCCACCGGCGAATAGTCGGCAAAGGCGGCCTCGGCGATCACGCGGCCGGAGTACTGGTCCACGTGCACCGTGCGGTCCTGCGTGGGGTTCTTCAGGTCGCCGCTCATGGTGTCGGCCGACACAGTGAACACACCGGTGGCGTCCTTGGGCAGGTGGATGTGGTGCTGGCCACTGAAGCCCAGCTGCTTCGCGAGCGCGGCCACGGCGTCCAGGTTCACCGGCTGGCCAGCGGGCACGCCCACCATCCCGGCGCTTGAGCCCGAGGCCGGCAACGGCGTCTGCTCCAGACCCCAGGGCACTTCTTTCTTGCCGGTGTTCAGCGTGGCATGCGCCGCATCCGACAGCGGCACCGCGTCCCACTTGGCGGCTGGAAATGTGCCCCAGGGCTGTGCGAACTGCGCGCCCCACACGCCCGTCCACGACAGGCCGGTGAGCAGGAACACGAACAGCACCGCGCTGATCCAGAAGCCCACGCTGGCGTGCAGCGAACGCCACCACAAACGGCCCTGGAGCCGCAGGTCGGGCACCAGCACCTGCGCCCAGCGGGTACCACCGCGTGGCCACCACAAATACAGGCCGGTGACGATCATCACGATGCCCAGACCCGCCGCCACCTCGATCAAGCGGTCGCCCACATCGCCGATGAGCAGCGTGCCGTGGATGCGTTCGGCCCAGGCGAACACGGTGTCCTGCTTGTCCACCAGGTGCAGCACCTGCGCGGTGTGCGGGTCCACCGCCACCGCTTCGGTGAGGCCGTCGCGTTCGACCACGAACCAGCTGGCCTCGTCGGGCGCGCGCGGTGCGATGTATTCGACCAGCTGGCCTCCTGCGCGCAGATCAAGCACCGCCTGCGACTGCGCGCTGACGGGCTGCACGGCGACCTGTTGTGCCACGTGCACGGTGAAGCCGAGCCGGGTCTGGAAACCGGTGAAAAACACCATGACGGCACCCGTGAGCGCCAGCATGATCAGAAAGGGCACGACGTAGAGTCCGGCATAAAAATGCCAGCGCCACGCCACGGCGTGAAAGTCAGGATGCCGGGACGGCCTTGTCCCCGCGTCCGCCGGGGACGCGCGTTCAGCGGTGCGGCTCATGGCCTCAGTGCTTGTGTTGGCCGTGGGACGCCGCAGCGGGCGCGGCGGCAGCGGCGTTGCCCAGCGGGCGCGCTGTGGCTTTCACCTCCAGCGTCGAGCGCAGGCCGTCCTTGCTCTCCAGCACCAGGGTCACGGGCACCACATCGCCCGCCTTCACCGGGCCCTTGAGGTCCATCATCATCACGTGGTAACCCCCGGGCTTGAGTTCCACCGTCTTGCCGGCTGGCAAGCTCAGCGCGGGCACGGCGCGCATCTTCATCACGTCCTTGTCCAGGGCCATTTCGTGGATCTCGACCACGCCGGCGATGGGCGAACTGACCTGCACCACGCGGGTGTCGGCCTGAGCGGTGAGCTGCATGAAGGCGCCGGTGGATGTTTGTTGCGCCACGGTGGCACGCACCCAGGCGTCCTTGACTTCCACCTTGGCGGGCGCTTGGGCCCAGGCGCTGGCGGTGAGCGACAGCAGGGTGGCGATGATGATTTTTTTCATGAGGGAATCCAGAACATTTGAAACAGGTCTGACGGGCGCGCGGCATGCAGCGCAAACACCGGGTCAGACACAAAAAAAGCAGCACCGCGCGCAGCGCGGTGCCAGTCCACAGCAGGCTCAGGCGGCCGGCGGGGCGCGCGACTGCGCCGAAGACCACACCGCCGCCGGGCGGGCCGAGGTGAACGCTGCGATGGGCACGGAGCCCTGGGCGCTGACGGCAGCGACCAGCGCAGGCTCGGGCGGCAGACCGGCCGCGCCCTGCATCGGGCACCACGGGCAGTGGGCGGAGGCGTCCGCCATGCCGCTCGGCTGGCCGGTGGGCGACTCTGCCCCGCCGTCGACCCGCATCCAGAGCACGCCACTGGCGCTGCACACCTCCACCCAGCCCTGGCGGCTTGAGGCGGACACCGCAGCCTGCGCCAGCGTGGGCACCAGCGCACCCCACAGCACGGCCAGCAAGGCCAGCCAGGCGGCAAAACGACGGTGACAGGAGGGTGCAAACATGGGGTGCGAGTTTATCAGCGGGGTCAAATGCGAGACCCATCGCGGCGACACGTCCCCACTAACATCACGCCACCCAACACCACCCACCCCAAGGAGACAGACATGCTCACACTCTGCGGCTTTGCGGCCAGCAACTACTACAACAAGGTCAAGCTCGCGCTGCTGGAAAAAGGCGTGGCGTTTGACGAAGAACTGGCCTGGCTCGGCCAGACCGACCGGGTCGCCAGCCCGCTGGGCAAGGTGCCCTATCTCAAGACCGATGCCGGTTCGTTGTCCGAGTCCACCGTGATCCTCGAATACATCGAAGACGCCTACCCCGCCCACCCGCTCATGCCCGCCGACGCCTTTGGCAAAGCCAAGGTGCGCGAGATCCTGCGTTACCTCGAACTGCACCTGGAGCTGGTGGCGCGCAACCTGTACGGCGAAGCCTTCTTTGGCGGCAAGGTGAGCGACGCAGCCAAGGAAAAAACCGGCGAGCAACTCACCAAAAACGTGGCGGCTTTTGCGCAACTGGCGAAGTTTTCACCCTTCATCGCATGCGACACCTTCACCCTGGCCGACTGCGCCGCCGCGGTGCACCTGCCGCTGGTGAGCAGCGCCACCAAGATCATTTACGGCCGCGACTTTTTGGCCGAACTGCCGGTGGGTGAGTACCTGAAGCGCCTGGGCGAGCGGGCCACCGTGCAGAAGGTGAACGCCGAGCGCAAGGCGAACACCGCCTTGATGATGCAGCGCGCCAAGGGCTGATCAGTCGGGCATGCCGCGCAGCCGATCGACCTCGGTGCGCAAGTCCTGCGACCATGTCCGGCGGTCGCGGCCGCCAGGCGGCTGGGCTTCACCGTAGCGCACCTTCGCCTGCACGCCGTCGGCGCACAGCGTGGTCCAGATCGAAGCCACCAGCGTGGTGTCGCCGATGAACATGGGCGCGTCGTGCCGACCGCCGCGAACGCTGTCGACAAAACCCAGCGCCAGCGGCAGCACCGGCGCATTGGCCGTGATGGCGGCCTGCAGCAGGTTGGCGTGGAACGGCAGCAGCGTGCGGCCATCGCTGGTGGTGCCTTCGGGGAACACGGTGAGCACGTCGCCCGCGCGCAGGCGTTCGACCATGTGGTGCACCACGCGCATGGCGTCGCGCCGGCTTTCGCGTTCGATGTAGAGCGTGCCCGCGCCGGTGATGAGCGAGCCCAGCAGCGGCCAGCTTTTCACGTCGGCCTTGGAAACAAACCGGCTGGGGTGGGCGGCGTTGAGCACCAGGATGTCGAGCCACGAGATGTGGTTGCTCACCATGAGCAGCGGGCCGTGCGCGGGCACCTCGCCCTGCACCACCAGTTCAACACCCAGGATGGTCAACATCTGGCGCGACCACTCGCGCACCAGCAGCTGGGTTTGCGGCGGGGTGAGCCGGCCGAATTCGCTGCGGATGATCCACAGGCCGCGCACCACGTGGCCGATGGCACGCAGGGCGCGCCAGGCGGCGCGCAGCTGTTTCACGCGAGCGCGTCCGACAGCTGGTGCGCGACCTGCCCGCCCACCAGCGTGGCGCGCACGCGCGCGGGCAGCTCGTGCCCACCAAACGGCGTGTGTTTGCCCTGGCTGCGCAGCGCATCGGCCTGCACTGTCCAGTTCGCGTTGGGGTCGAAGATGCAGAGGTCGGCCACGCCACCCACCGCGATGCGGCCCACACTCGCCTGCAGCGTGCCCAGGCTCGCACCCAGCACCGATTGAGGACCGCTGGTGAGCACGGCCAGCGCCTGCATCAGGCCCAGGCCGTCTTGCTGTGCCCAGGTGCAGGCCAGGCCCAGCAGCAGCTCAACGGCGGTGGCACCCGGTTCGGCCTCGGCGAACGGCAGCGTCTTGGCGTCGCTGTCCACCGGGTTGTGGTCGGACACCAGCGCGTCCACCGTGCCATCGGCCAGGCCGGCGCGCAGCGCGTCGCGGTCGCGCTGCTGGCGCACGGGCGGTTGCAGGCGCAGACGGCTGTCGTAGTAACCGATGTCGATGTCGGTCAGGTGCAGGTTGTGCACGCTCACGTCACACGTGACCGGCAGGCCCTCGGCCTTGGCCTGGCGCACCAGCGCGAGGCCGGCCGCGCTGCTGATGCGGCACAGGTGCACGCGCGCGTTGGCGCTGCCGGGCGTCTTGCCCTGCGTGGCGCGCATGAGTTCAAACAGCGTGTGCAGCGCGATGGTTTCGGCCGCTGCGGGAATGCCCGCGAGACCCAGGCGCGTGGCCAGCGGGCCGCTGGCCGCCACGCCCTTGCCGAGCCAGAAGTCTTGCGGGCGCAGCCACACGGTGTAGCCGAACGTGGCGGCGTACTGCAGCGCGCGCTGCAGCACCTGCACGTTGACGATGGGCACCTCGGCCTGGCCGAAGCCGATGCAGCCGGACTCGGTGAGTTCGGCCATTTCGGTCAGCACCTCGCCCTGCAGGCCGCGCGTGAGAGCGCCCAGCGGAAACACGCGCGCGAGGTGCAGCTTTTCGGCGCGGAACTTGAGCATGTCCACCAGGCCGGGTTCGTCGAGCACCGGGTCGGTGTCCGGCGGGCAGACCAGCGAGGTCACGCCACCGGCCACGGCCGCGGCCATTTCGCTCTCCAGCATGCCGGCGTGTTCCTGGCCAGGTTCGCGCAGGCGAACGGCGAGGTCCACCAAGCCAGGGGCGACCACGCAACCGGTGGCGTCGATGGTGCGCGCGGCGTGGAAGTCGGGCGCCACGTTGCCGATGGCGATGATGCGGCCCGCGGCTACCGCCACGTCGGCGATCTCGTCGCGGCCGGTGGCCGGGTCCATGACGCGGCCGTTCTGGATCAATATCTTCACGTTAGGTCCTCATAGGTTTCGCCGCCGGGCCGCCCCAAGGCGAAACGCGCCCCCTCGGGGGGCAGCGACCCGCGAAGCGGCGGAGCGTGGGGGCCACATTCATGCTTCAGGCCTCATTGCTGGCAACGATGGACATCACGGCCATGCGCACCGCGATGCCGTAAGTGACCTGCGGCAGGATCACGCTTTGCGGCCCGTCCACCACGGCCGAGTCGATCTCCACGCCCCGGTTGATCGGGCCCGGGTGCATCACGATCGCGTCCGGTTTGGCCCAGCGCAAGCGTTCGGGCGTGAGGCCGAAGCTCTTGAAATACTCCTGGCTCGACGGCAGCAGCGCGCCACTCATGCGTTCGTTCTGCAAGCGCAGCGTGATCACCACGTCGCAGTCCTTGATGCCTTCTTCCAGCGTGTGGCACACGCGCACGCCCATGTGCGAGAGGTCGCTCGGCACCAGCGTGCGCGGGCCGACCACGCGCACGTCGGGGCAGCCCAGCGTGGTGAGCGCGTGGATGTCGGAGCGCGCCACGCGCGAGTGCAGCACGTCGCCCACGATGGCCACCGAGAGCTTGGTGAAGTCCTGCTTGTAGTGGCGGATGGTGTACATGTCGAGCAGGCCCTGCGTGGGGTGCGCATGGCGCCCGTCGCCGGCATTGACCACATGCACATGCGGCGCGACGTGCTGCGAGATCAGGTAGGGCGCGCCCGACTCGCTGTGGCGCACGACGAAGATGTCGGCCGCCATCGCGCTGAGGTTGGCGATGGTGTCGAGCAGCGACTCGCCCTTGGCGGTGGAGCTGCGCGCGATGTCCAGGTTGATCACGTCGGCGCTCAGGCGCGTGGCCGCGATCTCGAAGGTGGTGCGGGTGCGGGTGCTGTTCTCGAAGAACAGGTTGAACACGCTTTTTCCGCGCAGCAGCGGCACCTTCTTCACCTCGCGGTTGCTCACGCTCGTGAAGTTGGCCGCGGTGTCCAGGATCTGCGTGAGGATGTCGCGCGAGAGGCCCTCGGTGGAGAGCAGGTGAATCAGTTCACCGTTCTTGTTGAGCTGGGGATTGCGTTGCACGGTCAGGCTTCCTTGGTTTCCAGCACGAAGCTCAGGCGACCGCCGCCGTCTCTGGCGAGCTCAAGAGACTGGCCTGCGGGCACGTCAACGCGCGCGGCACACACGTTGGCTTCAATCGGCAGTTCGCGCCCGCCCCGATCCACCAGCACCGCCAAGCGCACGCTGGCCGGACGGCCGTAGTCGAAGAGTTCGTTGATCACGGCGCGCAGCGTGCGGCCGGTGTAGAGCACGTCGTCGATCAGGAGCACGTGTGCGCCGTTCACGTCGAAGGGCAGCACGGTCTGAGCACTCGATGCCAGGCCGCGCTGCGCGAAGTCGTCGCGGTGCATGCTGGACGAGATGACACCGGCTGCGCCGGGCAAACCCAGCTCGCGCTGCAGGCGCTCGGCCAGCCAGGCGCCGCCGGAGGTGATGCCGACGAGGACCACAGGGCCGGGCGATTGGGCGAGCAGCGCCTTAACGGCGAACAAGAGCTCGGCGTAGAGCGCCTCTGCATTCAGAGGCAAAGACTCGGTCAAGGCAGGCTCCTCAAAAATTGTTCCATGATGATGCAGGCCGACGCCGCGTCGGCGTCTTTCGCGCCCAGGCTGTGGGCTTCGGTGGTGCTGTAACGCTCGTCCACTTCAAACACCGGCAGGCCGTGGCGCCCGCGCAGCTGGCGGGCGAACTTCAAGGCACGTGCGGTGTTCTCGTGCGCCGCGCCGTCGGGGTGGTAGGGCACCCCCACCACCAGGGCGTCGGGTTGCCATTCCTTCAGGCGCTGCGCGATCAACGCGAAGCGCGCATCGCCCTCGGCGTTGATGGTGGTTTGCGGTGTGGCGCTGCGGGTGATGCGGTTGCCGGTGGCCACGCCGGTGCGTTTGGTGCCGTAGTCGAACGCCAGAAACATCTGGCAGTGCACCGGGACTTCAAGGGTCGTGGGCGCAGCGGCAGGTGCACTCATGCGTGGCCTGCATCCGGTGAAAGCATCCAGGGTTGCAGACCGAGCAAGGCCATCGCGCGCTCATACCGCTCGGCCACCGGCGCATCAAAGATGAGCGAAGGATCGGCCTCCACCGTGAGCCAGCTGTTCTCGGTGATTTCCGATTCCAGCTGCCCCTGGCCCCACGAGGCATAACCGAGCGACACGAACACCCGGCGCGGGCCGGCGCCCGAGGCCATGGCCTCCAGCACGTCTTTGGAGGTGGTCATCTCCAGCCCGCCGGGGATGGAGAGCGTGGAGGCGTAGACCGATTCGCCCTCGCCCGACACCGCTTCGTGCAACACGAAACCGCGCTCGGTCTGCACCGGGCCGCCCTGGAACACGGGGTGTTCCAGCAGATCATCGCGGCCCATGGGCAGGTCGACCTTCTCGAACAGCCGGGGCAACAGGATGTCGCTGGGCTTGTTGATCACCAGGCCGAGCGCCCCGCGTTCGCTGTGTTCGCACATGAACACCACGCTGCGGCCAAATAGCTCATCGCTGAGGCCGGGCATCGCAATCAGGAAATGATTGGTCAGGTTGATGGGGGCAAAATCAGCAGGCATCGGCGGATTTTAAGCCGCTTACCCTCCCCAGCATGGCTGCGCGCAGCCATCCCCCCAGCACCACCCGCCCGAACCCATGAACACCTACGACAAAGGCCTGATGTGGTTCCGCCGCGACCTGCGCACACAAGACAACGCCGCGCTGTACCACGCGCTCAAGGTCTGCCGGCAGGTCTGGTGCGTGTTCGTCTTCGACACCGACATCCTCGACGCCCTGCCCCGCTCTGACCGGCGCGTGGAGTTCATCCGCGAATCGCTGGTAGAGCTCGACGCTGCCTTGCGAGCGCTGGGACGCGACAACGGCGCGGACGGTGTGGGCCTGATCGTGATGCACGGCCCGGCGACCAAGGCAGTGTCGGCGCTGGCCCAACAACTCGCGGTGCAGGCGGTGTTCACCAACCACGACGACGAGCCCGCAGCCAAAGCGCGCGACGCGCAGGTGTTTGGCGACCTGGCGCACGCCGGCATCCTGCTGCACAGCCACAAGGACCACGTGATCTTCGAGCGGCGCGAGGTGCTCACGCAGATGGGCAACGCGTTCGGTGTGTTCACGCCCTACAAAAACGCCTGGCTCAGGGCACTCACGCCCTTCCACCTCAAGGCCTACCCGGTGGCGCAGTACGCGCGCACGCTCAGCACCGTGCCCACGGCCTGGGCCAAACCGGTGCCGAGTCTGGCCGACATCGGCTTCGAGCCCACCAACCTGTCGCAACTGCCGCTGCCCACGGGCGCCAGCGGCGCACACCGCCTGTTTGAAGACTTCGTGGAGCGCATCGACCGCTACGACGAGACGCGCAACTTCCCCGCCGTCAAAGGCCCGAGTTACCTCAGCGTGCACCTGCGCTTCGGCACCATCTCGATCCGCCACCTGGCGTCGGTGGCCTACCAGATGCACCTGCAGGGCCTGGTGGGTGCGAGCACCTGGCTCTCGGAGCTGATCTGGCGCGACTTCTACCACCAGGTGATGGCCAACTTTCCGCACGTGGTGGACAAGGCTTTCAAGCCCGAGTACGACGCCATCAAGTTCGAGCACGGCAAACACGCCAAGGAGCTGTTCGCCGCCTGGTGCGAGGGCCGCACCGGCTACCCGCTGGTGGACGCGGCCATGCACCAGATCAACCAGACCGGCTACATGCACAACCGCCTGCGCATGGTGGTGGCGAGTTTTCTGGTGAAGGACCTCGGCATCCACTGGCAGTGGGGCGAGCGCTACTTTGCCGAGAAGCTGATCGACTTCGACCTCGCCGCCAACAACGGTGGCTGGCAGTGGGCCAGCTCCAGCGGGTGTGATGCGCAGCCCTACTTCCGCATCTTCAACCCGGTGAGCCAGAGCGAGAAGTTCGACCCGCAGGCCAAGTTCATCCGGCGTTACCTGCCCGAGCTGGCGGGCCTGCCCGATGCTGCGATCCACGCGCCGTGGCTCGCGCGTGAGATGGAACTGCTGGGTGGTGGCGTGGAGCTGGGCAAGACCTACCCAAGGCCAGTGGTGGACCACGCAGTGGCACGCGATCAAACGCTGTTGCGCTACGCAGTCGTGAAAAAGCCGGGAAAGATCCCGGCTTCTGGCACTGCGGCGGCGGATTAAGCGGTGCCGCCGACGGTCAACCCGTCAATGCGCAGCGTGGGCTGACCCACGCCCACCGGCACGCTCTGGCCCTCTTTGCCGCAGGTGCCCACGCCGCTGTCGAGCTTCATGTCGTTGCCGATCATGCTCACGCGGGTGAGGGAATCGGGGCCATTGCCCACCAACGTGGCGCCCTTCACCGGGTACTGGATCTGGCCGTTTTCCACCCAGTAGGCCTGGCTCGCGGAAAACACGAACTTGCCCGAGGTGATATCGACCTGGCCACCACCGAAGTTGGTGGCGTAGAGGCCCTTCTTGATGCTGGCCACGATTTCTTCCGGCGCCTTGTCGCCACCCAGCATGTAGGTGTTGGTCATGCGCGGCATGGGCACGTGGGCGTAACTTTCGCGGCGGCCATTGCCGGTGGGCTTCACGCCCATCAGGCGCGCGTTCATCGAATCCTGGATGTAGCCGCGCAAGATGCCGTCTTCGATCAACACGTTCTTCTGCGAGGTGTGGCCTTCGTCGTCCACGTTGAGCGAACCACGGCGGTCAGCGATGGTGCCGTCATCCAGCACGGTCACGCCCTTGGCGGCCACGCGCTGGCCGATGCGCCCGGCAAACGCGCTGCTGCCCTTGCGGTTGAAGTCGCCTTCCAGACCGTGGCCCACCGCTTCGTGCAGCAGGATGCCCGGCCAGCCCGAGCCCAGCACCACCACCATCTCGCCGGCCGGCGCGGGCCGGGCGTCGAGGTTGGTCAGCGCGGACGACACGGCTTCGTCCACGTAGGTCTGCACCATCGCGTCGTCAAAGTAGGCCAGGCCAAAGCGGCCACCGCCGCCGGATGAGCCCACCTCGCGGCGGCCCGCCTGCTCGGCGATCACCGTGACCGAGAGGCGGATCAGCGGCCGCACATCGGCGGCCAGCGTGCCGTCGGCGCGCGCCACCAGCACCACGTCGTGCTCGGCGGCCAGACCGGCCATCACCTGCACCACGCGCGGGTCCTTGGCCTTGGCCATTTTTTCCACCTTCTCCAGCAGCGCCACCTTGGCGGTGCTGTCGAGCGTGCCGATCGGGTCCACGCCGCCGTAGAGCGAGCGCGACTTGGCGACCTTGGCCGCCGGTGTCTTGACTTTCTTCGACTGGCCCTGGCCGGAGATGCTGCGCACGGTGTGCGCGGCGTCCAGCAGCGAGTCCCAGGAGAGGTCGTCGGAATACGCAAACGCGGTCTTCTCGCCGCTGACCGCGCGCACGCCCACGCCTTGGTCGATGCTGAAGCTGCCGGTCTTGACGATGCCCTCTTCCAGGCTCCAGCCTTCGCTGCGCGTGGTCTGGAAATACAGGTCGGCGTCGTCCACACCGTGCGACATGATCTCGCCGAGCGCGCGCTGCAAATGCGCGGGCGTGAGACCAAACGGTTCGAGGAGCAGGCTTTGGGCGGTGGCCAGACGGGCCAGGGTGGGTTCGCGTGAAATCATGGGGGTCATTGTAAGAACGACCCGCCCCACGCGCGCGCTTCAGGGTCTTGGGGTGGGCTGGCGCAGGAACGCGAGCAGCGCGGCGTCGTCCAGATCGGCCATGCCCGCTTCATGGGCCGCTTTGAACACCTGGGCCGCTCGCGCGCCCAGCGGGCCTTCAAACCCCACGCTGTGCGCGGCCGCCACCGCCAGCCGCGTGTCTTTTTCCAGCAGCGTCACATGGGCGCGCGGCGCGAGGTCACCGTCGATCGCGCGGCGCATGCGGTCCGAGCCGATCCAGCTCTGGCCGCTGGAGCGTTCGATCACGTCCAGCGTGGTCGTGAGGTCCAGCCCCAAACGCTCGGCCAGGGCCAGCACCTCGGCCGCACCCACCAAATTGATGCCGGCCAGCAGGTTGTTGACGAGTTTGGTGCGCGCGCCGTCGCCCACACGCTCGCCGATGCGCATCACGTTGAGCGACAGGGCCGCCAGCAGATCGGCGTGGCGATCCAGCACCGCCGCTGGCGCGGCGACCATCAGGCTCATGCGGCCGTCGCGCGCGCGCTGCGGGCCGCCCGACATGGGCGCGTCGATGCAATCGATGCCTCGGGTGGCCAGCCGTTCGGCCATGGCCACCGTGTCGTCGGGCGCGATGGTGGGGCACAGCACCACGGCCTGCCCGGGCCGCAGGCCATTGGCTGCGCCCTGCTCGCCCCACAGCACCTCGCGGCATTGGTCGGCGTCCACCACCACGATCACCAGTGCGTCCTGGGGCCCGAGTTGGGCCACCGCCGACAGCGGTGAGTCGGCCAGGCTGGCACCGGCGGCCAGGGCCTGCTGCTGGCGCAGCGGGTCGGTGTCGCACACGGTCACGGGCCAGCCGGCTTCGCACAGCCGCTCCACCAACGCGCCGCCCATGTTGCCCGCGCCGATGAAGGCGACCGTCATGACTGCATGAAACGCCGGGACTTGGCGATCGACATCAGCATGCCCAGCCCCACGCCCATGGTGACCATGGCGGTGCCGCCGTAGCTCACGAACGGCAGCGGCACGCCCACCACCGGCAGGATGCCGCTGACCATGCCCATGTTGACGAAGGCATACACAAAGATGTTGAGCGTGAGCGCGCCGGCCAGCAGGCGCGAGAACAGCGTCGGCGCTTCCATGGCGATGACCAGGCCGCGCACGATGAGGAAGATGAAACCGGCCATCAAGCACAGCGTGCCGACCAGGCCGAATTCTTCGGAGAACGCCGCGTAGATGAAGTCGGTGGTGCGCTCGGGGATGAATTCCAGGTGGGTTTGGGTACCCTGCATGAAACCCTTGCCCCACACCCCGCCGGAGCCGATGGCGATCATGCCCTGGATGATGTGGAAACCCTTGCCCAGCGGGTCCTTGGACGGGTCAAGCAGCGTGCACACGCGCTGGCGCTGGTATTCGCGCAGCACCTGCCAGTCCACATCGGGCGCACACAGCTGCGGCTCGAAGATGATGAGCAGCACGATGCCCACCGCGCCCAGGAGCACCGGCGGCAGGATCAGCTTCCAGCTCAGGCCAGCGAAAAAGATCACAAACAGGCCGGACGAGAGCACCAGCAGCGAAGTGCCCAGGTCGGGCTGCATGAGCACGAGTGCCACCGGCAACACCAGCAGCAGGCCGGCGGCCACGAAGTCCAGCGGCTTGAGCTGGCCTTCGCGGCGGTGGAACCACCAGGCCAGCATCAGCGGCATGGCGATCTTCATCAGCTCGCTGGGCTGGATCACCATGCCCACGTTCAACCAGCGCTGCGAGCCCTTGCGTTCGATGCCGAAGAACTCAACGCCCAGCAGCAGCACCACGCCCACCGCATAGGCGGGCAGCGCCAGGCTCATGAGCCGGTGGGGCGGAATCTGCGCCACGATGAACAACACGCCCGCGGCAATCATCATGTTGCGGCCATGGGACTGGAACCGCGTGCCGTGGTCAAACCCGACCGAGTACATGGTCAACAAGCCGGCACCCGCCATGATCATGATGGCCAGCAGCAGCGGCAGGTCAAAGCCCTGAAAGACCGGGGCAATGCGCTGCAGCAGGGAGGGTTTGTCGAACACGGCGGACATGGAGCACGATTATCCTTCGCCGATGCGCGCCCCCACCACCCACCTGCTCTATCTCCACGGCTTTCGTTCGTCGCCGCAATCCCTGAAAGCGCAGAAGGTGGCCGCGCGGGTGCAGGCCGATCACCCCGGCGTTGTCTGGTGGTGCCCGCAGTTGCCGCCCTCGCCGGCCGAGGCCATGACCCTGGTGATGCAGGGCACGGCGAGCTGGCCGCGCGCGAGCATGGCGGTGGTGGGCTCGTCGCTGGGCGGTTTTTACGCGCGCTGGGTCGCGCTGCAGACCGGTTGCCCCGCGGTGCTGCTCAACCCGGCCCCGTTCCCGGCACGCGATCTTTCGGCTTACATCGGCGAGCAGGCGGCGTGGCACGATCCCCAGGAACGTTTCTTTTTCCAGCCCGGTTTTGTGGACGAACTCAAGGTGCAGCAGGCCGACATCGAACGCTTGGCCGCGCAAAGACCCGCCACGGATGAAGACCTGTTCGCCATCGTTTCCAAAGGCGACGAGGTGCTGGACTGGCGGGAAATGCAGGCCTTCTGCGCCGGTGGCAGGGTGCGCCTGCTCGAAGGCAGCGACCACGCGATCAGCGACTTTGATGACCATACCGATGCGATGTTTGGTTTCCTGAACCTGTAGCGCCCCCATGGGACAATCCCGCCCATGCACATCCTGTTTGATGAAGCCGGCAAGTTGTTGACCGGCCGCCTCCTGTCCGAGGCTGAAAGTTCCCTGCAAGTCGAGCTCGAATCCGGCAAGCGCGTCAAGGTCAAGGCGGTCAACGCGCTGCTGCGGTTCGAAAAACCCGCGCCCGCCGCCTTGATGGCTTCGGCCACCCAGCTGTCCAACGAGATGGACCTCGCCCTGGCCTACGAGTTCGCACCCGAAGACGAGTTCGGTTTTGCCGACCTGGCGCGCGAGTACTTCAGCAGCAGCGCCAGCACCGCCGAGCAGGTGGCCGCACTCTTGTGCCTGCAGGGTGCGCCGCACTACTTTCGCCGCGCCGGCAAGGGCCGCTACAAAAAGGCGCCGGCCGACATCCTGGCCCAGGCGCTGGCCGGCATCGAGAAGAAGAAACAGCAGCAGGCGCAGATCGAAGCCTGGGCCGCCGACCTGGCCAGCGGCACCTGCCCCGAGCCGGTGCGCCAGCAGCTCTACAAGATCCTGTTCAAGCCCGACAAGAACGCGCCCGAGTACAAGGCCGTGGTCGAGGCCGCGCGCAGCAGCCACACCGCACCGCTGACCCTGCTGCAAAACGCGGGCGCCATCAGCAGCGCCTACCAGTTCCACTGGCAGCGTTTCCTGTTCGACCAGTTCCCCAAGGGCACCGGTTTCCCGGCGCTGCAGGCCCCGGTGATCACCGACGAACTGCCACTCGCCACCGTGCAGGCCTTCTCCATCGACGATTCGCACACCACCGAGATCGACGACGCGCTCTCGCTGCAGGGCCTGGGCAGCGGCTCGGTGGTGCTGGGCATCCACATCGCCGCGCCGGGCCTGGCCATCGCGCCCGAGAGCGCCATCGACCAGGTGGCACGCCACCGCCTGTCCACCGTCTACATGCCGGGTCACAAGATCACCATGCTGCCCGACGAGGTGGTGCAGGCCTACACGCTCATGGCCGGGCGCGACTGCCCTGCGGTGTCGCTATACGTCACATTTGACGAAGCCACGCTGGCCATCACCGACACGCGCACCGTGCTCGAGCGCGTGCCGATCGTGCAGAACCTGCGCCACGACCAGCTCGACACCGTGATCACCGAAGCCTGGCTGTCGGGCGAAGCCCCGGCCGACAACGCCGTGCCCGAGATCGCTGCGCTGCAACCCACGCTGGCCTTCATCTTCACGCTGGCGCGGCACCTCAAAGCGCAGCGCGAGGTGGTGCGCGGCAAGCCGGAGAACTTCACACGCCCCGACTACACCTTCCGCCTCGAAGGCAAAGCCGGCGATGAACCGGTGGGCGACGAGACGGTGGTGATCGGCACGCGCCAGCGTGGCGCCCCGCTCGATTTGATGGTGGCCGAGGCCATGATCCTGGCCAACAGCACCTGGGGCAACTGGCTCAACGACTGCGGCGTGCCCGGCATCTACCGCAGCCAGGCCAGCATGGCGCCGGGCGTGAAGGTGCGCATGGGCACCAAGGCGCAGCCGCACGCCGGCATTGGCGTGAAGAGCTACGCCTGGAGCACCTCGCCCCTGCGCCGTTATGTGGACATGGTCAACCAGTGGCAGATCATTGCCTGCGCGCGCCACGGCAAAACGGCTGCGCTGGCCGCGCCCTTCAAGCCCAAAGACGCGAACCTGTTTTCCATCATCAGCGCGTTCGATGCCGCCTACACCGCCTACAACGGTTTCCAGAACGGCATGGAACGCTACTGGACACTCAAGCACCTGCAGCAAAGCGGCACCACCGAGCTCACCGCCACGCTGGTGAAAGACAACCTGGTGCGCGCGGACTCGCTGCCCCTGGTGCTGCCGGTGCTGGGCGCGGATGGCCTGCCGCGCGGTGCGCATGTGCGCGTGAGGCTGGGCGAGATCGACGACATCACGCTGGACGTGCACGGGACCGTGATCGAGCGGCTGGACCTGCCGGTGGATGACGCAGCGATGGAGGGCGCGGGCGAGGACGGTGAGGACGAGGAGCTGTCTGCGCCGCTGGCCCTGGCCATCGATGTGAACGAAGGCGATGGCACCGAGCCCGCCGCCCAGCCGACCGAGGCCACCGACCCGGCGGGCCATTCGGCCTGAAGGCACGGGCCACACCCATAATCGCCGCGTGAAGACCACCCTCCTCGCGTTCCTGAAAGGCCTGAGCACGCTGCAGCTGGCGCTGGGCATCTCCATCGCGGTGCACGCTGCGGTCCTCACGGTGCGGTTTGTGAATCCCGAGGGTTTCAACCGGGTGTTCCAGGACACGCCGCTGGAAGTGATCCTGGTCAACGCGCGCAGCAACGAGCGGCCCGAGAAGGCCACCGCGATTGCGCAGGCGTCGCTCGCCGGTGGGGGTGATGCGGTGCGCGGACGCTCCACCTCGCCCTTGCCGCCCACCACGGTGGCCCGCGTGGGCGACACGCCCGAAGAAGACGAACGCAAGATCGAAGCGCTGCGCGAACAGCAGAACCAGTTGCTCGCCCAGGTGCGGCGTGAACTCGCCAGGATGCCGGCGCCCGACACGCAGGCCGTGAACCCCAGCCGCGAGGTGGTGGAGCGCGAAGAGAAACGCAAGGCACTGGTGAAGATCCTGGCCGAGATCGAGCGGCGCATCAACGAAGAAAGCGCAAGGCCGAAGAAGCGCTACATCAGCCCGGCCACGCGCGAGGCGGTTTACGCCATTTACTACGACGAGTTGCGCCGCAAGATCGAAGACCGCGGCACCACCAATTTTCCGGAGGCCGCCGGGCGCAAGCTCTATGGCGATCTCACCATGATCATCACGGTCAACCACACCGGTGGCGTGCTCGACACCGAGATCGTGCAGACCTCGGGCAACAACCTGCTCGACCGCCGCGCCCAGGCCATCGTGCGCAGCCTCTCGTTTGGCCAGTTCAACGACGGCATGCGCCGCCAGGCCGACCAGATCGTGGTGGTCTCGCGTTTCCGTTTCACGCGCGACGAGACGCTGCAAACACAACTGTCCGGGCAATAGATGCGATCGTTCGGGCGTTGGCTGTTGTGGATGTTGCTCGCCGGCGTGGCGCTGCAGGTGTTTTTTGCGCTGCGCATCGCCGCCATGGTGGCGATCGATCCCACCAGCACTGCGTTCATGCGCTCCGAGGCCTGGCGTGTAGGCCAGGAGAGCATGACCACCGACAAGACATGGCGCTGGTCGCACCAGTGGGTGGCGGGTGAACAGATCAGCCCCCACCTCAAGCGCGCGGTGATCGCGTCGGAAGACGCGGGTTTTCTGGAGCACGGTGGCGTGGACTGGGAAGCCATCGAGACCGCCTGGCAGAAAAACGAACGGCGCCAGCAGCAGGCCGAAAAGCGCGCCGCCGCCCAGCCCAACAAGCCGGTGCGTGAACCCAAGGTGGTGGGCGGCTCCACCATCACCCAGCAACTCGCCAAGAACCTGCTGCTCTCGGGCGAACGCCAGTTCCTGCGCAAGGGCCAGGAGCTCGTGCTCGCGGTGGCGCTGGAGGCGCTGTTGAGCAAGGAACGCATCCTGGAGATCTACCTCAACAGCGTGGAGTGGGGCGAAGGCGTGTTCGGTGCCGAGGCCGCCGCGCAGCGTTACTTCAAGAAGCCGGCCAGCCGGCTCAGCGCGTCGGAAGCCGCGCGGCTCGCGGTGATGCTGCCTTCGCCCAAGTTTTTCGAAACGCGCCAGGGCTCGGCCTACCTCGCCCGGCGCACCGGCACCATCGTGGCCCGCATGGGTGACGTTCAGTTGCCATGAACCTGCGCGCCACCGCCATGAGCGTGTTCCTGCTGGGCCTGGTGCGCCTGCTCACCGGCGCGCAGGCGCGCTGGTACGGTTGCCCGCCCAAGGCCGAGCAACGCATTTACTTTGCCAACCACCAGAGCCACGCCGACCTGGTGCTGATCTGGGCCGCGCTGCCGCACGAGCTGCGCAGCATCACGCGCCCCATTGCCGCCAAGGACTACTGGACCGCGTCGAACTTCAAACGCTGGATCACCACCGAGGTGTTCAACGCGGTGTACGTGGAGCGCGAGCGCAAGGGCGACGAAGACCCGCTGCAGCCCCTCATCAACGCGCTGGACAGTGGCGACTCTTTGATCCTGTTTCCCGAAGGCACACGCGGCCATGGCGAAGACCCGCAGCCGTTC
Organism: Hydrogenophaga sp.; assembly: GCF_048549895.1. GTDB lineage: Bacteria > Pseudomonadota > Gammaproteobacteria > Burkholderiales > Burkholderiaceae_C > Hydrogenophaga. The sequence goes on along the minus strand of NZ_JBLYYB010000053.1, from coordinate 11,599 downwards.
AAATCGGGCCTGTACAACCTGGCCCAGCGCTTCCCCGGCGTGGTGCTGGTGCCGGCCTGGATCCACAACGTGCAGCGCGTGATGCCCAAGGGAGAGGTGGTGCCGGTGCCGGTGCTGTGTTCGGTGACGTTTGGTGAACCCATTGCACCCGGGGCCGATGAACCCCGCGCCGATTTTCTGAAGCGCGCACGTGAGAGCGTCATCGCTCTCAGGGAAGTCTGATGGGCTCCTTTCTGCGCAGCCTCACCGGCGAACAACAGGTCAGCCTGTTGTTCGTGCTGTTGTTCGGCCTGCTGTTCATCGCCAGCGGCGTGAGTGTGTTGCTCTCGGTGCGCGAGCGCCGTGCGGGTGAAGACGAGTCGGGTGAACGCGAATTGCGCCTGCGCGACAACCAGGCGCTGCTGCGCAGCTCGTGGGGCATGGCGCTGGTGTTCTGGATCGGCTGGGCCATGGGTGAAGGTGTTGCCATCGTGCTGTTCGGCCTGGTGTCCTTCTTCATCCTGCGCGAATTCATCAGCCTCTCGCCCACACGCCGTGGCGACCACCGCAGTCTGGTGCTGGCCTTTTTCATCGTGCTGCCGCTGCAATACGCGCTGGTCTGGAACGAACGCTTCAACCTCTTCACCGTCTTCATTCCGGTCTATGTGTTCCTCGCCATCCCGGTGGTGAGCGCGCTGGGCAACGACCCGCAGCGATTTCTGGAGCGCAACGCCAAGCTGCAGTGGGGCATCATGGTCTGCGTCTACGGCATGAGCCACGTGCCCGCGCTGCTCTTGCTCAACTTCCCCGGCTTCGCGGGCCGCACCGCCTTCCTCGTGTTTTTCCTGGTGCTGGTGGTGCAGACCTGCATGCTGGTGCAGCACATCGCGTCGCGCACCATGGGCAAGCCAGTGGCGCCCGCCATCAGCGAGAGTTTTCACTGGCGCAGCTGGGGCATGGGGCTGGCCGCGGGCGGCTTGCTCGGTGCGCTGCTGGCCGGCCTCACGCCTTTCAAGCCGCTGCCTGCGCTGGCCATGGCGCTGGTGGCCTGCGTGGCCGGGTCGATGGGTCATCTGGTGATGAAGGCGATCAAACGCGACCGTGGCGTGACCCACTGGGGCCTGGCCGGCCGCTCCACCACCGGCGCCAGCGGCCTGCTGGACCGCGTGGATGCGCTGTGTTTTGCCGCGCCGGTGTTCTTCCATTCGGTGCGCTGGACCTTCAACTTATGAGAATCCTCGGCATCGACCCCGGTCTGCAGTGCACCGGCTTCGGCGTGATCGACACCGACGGCCCGCACCTGCACTACGTGGCCAGCGGCACCATCCAGACCAGCCCGAAAGACGGCGCGCTGCTGCCCGAGCGGCTCAAGATTCTGTTCGACGGCATCACCGAGGTGGTGGCCCGCTACCAGCCCGAGGTCTCGGCCTGCGAGATCGTGTTCGTCAACGTCAACCCGCAGGCCACGCTGCTGCTGGGCCAGGCGCGCGGTGCCTGCCTCACCGCGCTGGTGGCCAACCACCTGCCGGTGGCCGAATACACCGCGCTGCAACTCAAAAAGGCGGTGGTGGGCTACGGCAAGGCGGCCAAGCCGCAGGTGCAGGAGATGGTCAAACGCCTGCTGAAACTGCCCGGCCTGCCGGGCAAGGACGCGGCCGACGCGCTGGGTCTGGCCATCACGCACGCGCAGGTCAGCCGCACGCTGCAGGCGATCAACCAGGTGTCGCCGCTGCAGGCACGCTCCAGCGCGTCTTACAAGGCGGGAAGGATCTACTGAGCATGAAGCTGGCCAAGCCGACCAACCTCAGCCTGGGCGCCTGGCTGGCGCTGGCGTTCACCTTGCTCTCGGTGCTGCTCACGCTGTTGCTCACGCTGCTGAGTGATCGTGCTGCCAGCACGCAGGTGCGTGAGGGCATTGGCGCCAACCTGGCCGAGCTGGCCAACCAGACCACCAGCCGCCTGGACCGTTCGATGTTCGAGCGCTACCGCGAGGTGCAGCTGATTGCCCGGCGGCTTGATGGCGAGCTCGACCTGGCCGAGGTGAAACGCGAGATCGAAGCGCTGCAGGAGAGTTACCCCACCTACGCATGGATCGGCGTGACCGATCCGGCCGGCAAGGTGCTGGTGGCCACGCGCGGCATGCTGGAGGGCATCGACGTGTCGGCCCGGCCCTGGTTCGGCAATGCCTTGAAGGGCACGCCCATGGGCGACGTGCACGAGGCCCTGCTGCTGGCCAAACTGCTGGGCAATGAAAGCAGCGAACCGCTGCGTTTCGTGGACATCGCCTTTCCGCTGCGCAACGACCAGGGACAGACCACCGGTGTGCTGGGGGTTCACCTCTCCTGGCAGTGGGCCCGCGACATCGAAAAAGCGATCTTCGTGCCGGTCGGGCGCAGCCGGACCGTTGAACCCTTGATCGTCTCCCGGGCCGGCACCGTCTTGTTGGGGCCGCCCGATGTGCAGGGCAGCGTGCTCAAGCTGGCGAGTCTGGACGCTGCCGAACGCGGCGAGCGAGGCAACGTGCAGGAGACCTGGCCCGATGGCAAGGCGTACCTGGTGGGCTACAGCAGCGACCGCGGCTTCGGCGCGTATCCCGGCCTGGGCTGGCGCGTGCTGGTGCGCCAGGAACTCGGCGAGGCCTATGCGCCTGTGAACCAGTTGCACCAGCGCATGCTGCTTGTCGGCCTGGTGGCCGCGCTGCTGTTTTCACTGCTGGGCTGGGGCGTTGCCCGCCTGATCACCCGCCCCCTGCTGGGCCTGACCGATGTGGCGCGCGGCATCGAGGCCGGGTACGCGGTGAAAGTGCCCACCGCCCGAAGCTACGCCGAAGTGTCCATGCTGGGCAATGCCTTCACTTCGCTGGTGAAGAAGCTGCAGGACAACGAGACCGAGGTGCGTGAACTCAACGTGTCGCTGGAGCGGCGGGTGCACGAGCGCACCGCCGCCATGCAGGAAGCCCTGGAGCGCGTGACGGCCAGCGAAGAGCGCATCCAGACGGTGATCGAGACCGCGCAGGACCCGTTCATCGGCATGGATTTCGACGGCTGCATCACCGACTGGAACACCCAGGCCGAGAAGCTGTTTGGCTGGAAGCGCGAGGAAGTGCTGGGCGAGTCGTTGGCGCACACCATCATTCCCGAGCGCCACCAGGCGGCCTTCATCCAGGCGCTGGTGCACTACCTGCAGACCGGCAAGGCCCCCTTCCAGGGCAAGCTGCTGGAGCGCACCGTGCGCGATCGCCAGGGCCGCGAGATTCCAACGGAGATGAAGATCGGTCTGATCGACACCGGCGGCGTGCAGCTGTTCAGCGCCTTCGTGCACGACATCTCCGAGCGCAAGGAAGTGCAGCGCCTCAAGAGCGAGTTCATCTCCACCGTGTCGCACGAACTGCGCACGCCGCTGACCTCCATCTACGCATCATTGAGCATGCTGGAGTCGGGCATGGCCGGTGAGCTGCCGGCCGATGTGCAGGAGCTCATGAAGATCTCCAGCCAGAGCTGTGAGCGCCTGATCCGGCTGATCAACGACGTGCTGGATGTGGAAAAAATGGACTCGCAGCAGTTCACCTACGACATGCAACGCCAGCCGCTGCGACCGCTGGTGGAGACTGCGATACGCGACACGCAGTCGTATGCCGACAGCTTCGGGGTGCGCTTCGAGTTCGAGGTGATCGCCGATGGCGAGGTGTTGGCCGATGGCGACCGCATCGTGCAGGTGGTGACCAACCTGCTGTCCAACGCGGCGAAGTTTTCACCGCCGGGGGGGCTGGTTCAGGTGATGCTGAGCGCCAATGCCGACCGGGTCCACCTGGGCGTGATCGACCGTGGGCCGGGCGTGCCGCAGAAGTTCCGGGACCGGGTGTTCGAGCGCTTCGCCCAGGCCGACGGATCGGACCGCCGGCAAAAGGGCGGGACCGGGCTGGGCCTGAACATCTGCCGCACCATCGTCAAGGAGCACGGCGGCGAGATCGGCTTCGAGAGCGAGGAAGGTGTGCGCACCGAGTTCCACTTCGAACTGCCGCGCGCTTGACCGTTCAGGTGCGCGCTTTCAGGCCCTTGCGCTTCATCTCGCCCCACTGCGCTTCGCGCTGCGTGGCCCAGCGGTACAGGCCCACCAGGCGCCACCAGCTGTTGATCTGCCGGTAACCCAGGTTCTCGGCCACGATCACCAGCGCCAGCAAGGCCAGCTGGCCCATGCGCGGGTACAGGTGGAAGGCCATCTCTTCGAGCAGCAAGCCCGACACCGACAACAGGATGCCCAGGCCCACCGCCACGAACAGGAACACGGCGAAGGCTTCCCACGAGATCGCACCCAGCGCATAGGCCACCGCCATGAAGACGTAACCACCGAGCTCCACGATCGGGCCCAGCCACTCGAACGCCACCATGAACGGGTAAGCCAGCCAGCCGGGCGCACCGCCGCGTCGGCTGAACATCAGACCCGCGTGGCCGCTCAGGCTTTCGGACAGGCCGCGCTGCCAGCGGATGCGCTGGTTGCGCAGCGTCTGCAGGTCTTCCGGCGCCTCGGTCCAGCACACCGGGTCGGGCACGAACTCGATGCGGTAGGGCGTGCCCTGCGCCCGCAGGTGGCGGTGGATGCGCACCACCAGCTCCATGTCTTCGCCGATGGTCTTGACCCGGTAGCCCCCGGCGGCGATCACCACGTCCTTTCGGAACAGGCCGAAGGCACCGGAGATGATGAGCATGGCGTTCAGGCGCGACCAGCCCAGGCGCCCGAACAGGAAGGCGCGCAGGTACTCCACCACCTGGAACAGCGCCCAGGGGTTGGTGGGCAGGTTCACCTGCGTCATGAAGCCGCCCTCGATCACGCAGCCGTTGGCCACCCGCACCGTGCCACCGGTGGCGACCACCCTGGGGTCGCGCAGGAAGGGCTTGACCACGCGCTGCAGGCTGTCGCGCTCGAGAATCGAGTCGGCATCCACGCCGCAGAAGAGGTTGTGGCGCGAGAGGTTGATGCCGGCGTTGAGTGAGTCGGCTTTGCCGCCGTTGTCCTTGTCGATCACGCGCAGGTTGGCGTGCAGGCGCGAGCGGTAGTAGGCGCGCACCGGCTGGGTGGGCAGGCGTTCGTTGACGGCTTCGGGAAACACCTCGAGCTCGAACTCGCGTTTGAGCACCTCCAGCGTGCCGTCTTTGGAGCCGTCGTTGATCACGATGATCTCGAAGTTGGAGTAGGCCAGTTGCAGCATCGAGCGCAGCGAGTCGGCCATGGAGGCCTCTTCGTTGTAAGCCGGCACCAGCAGGCTGATGGCCGGGTCCAGCCCGGTGAAGACCTGGGGCAGTTCATCGAGCACCTTCTCCTGCAGGCCTCGGTAGAGGCTGCCCATGGAGAGCAGGTTGAGTGCGAGATAGCCCAGGTTGAGCAGCACGAAGTAGCCCAGCACGAACCAGGTGATGAACTGCACCGCAGTGTTCATGCCCAGGTCCTTTCGGCCAGCACGTGGCGCACCACGGTGTCGCTGGCTGTGCCGGGCCGGCCGAACTCTGTGAGTTGTTCGTCGCTCAGGAACGGCAGTTGGGCCAACGCCTGCGCCGCGCCCATGCGCACGTCCCAGCGCGGGTCGTCGAGCTGGCGGGCCAGGGCCGGGATGTCGTCCGGTGTGGCTTGCTGCGCCAACTGCTGTGCGGCCTGCTCGCGCACCCGCCAGTCGGGGTGTTGCAGGCAGGCACGGACATCGTCGAGCAATTCACCGGTGCTCACCAGCCGCAGGGCGGCCTTCACCACGGCCGCCGGCTGGCCAGGCTGCAGCAGCACGCGCACGGCACTGGCGGGCAGCTTCAGGCGCAAGGCATCGGCCAGGCGCAACGCACGCGGCAGATCGCGCGGCGGCAGGCTCGGCAACTGCCGCACCAGATGCAGCCAGAAGGCGTCGCGAGCCTCCACCAAAAAGGCCGCCACGCGGCTCACATCCCAGTCGCGCCGGCTCAGGATCAGCGGCATCAGCGTTTCAGCGCCTTTGAAGGCGTCGATCTGGATCAGCGCACGCGCCGCGTTCACCGACACCAGACCGTCGGCGCGCCGCGCGAGTTTCAGCAAGGCGTCCCAGGCGGCTTCGTCGCGCAAATAGCCCAGGGCGAGCACCGCCTGCAAACGCTCGGCGCGCGTGCCACGCACCAGCAGTCGTCGCGCGGTGCGGTCGATCTGCAGCACGCGCGCGGCCTGGTTGAGTTCTTCGGCCGCTGTGCCGCGCACCGATTCGTGCAGGTAGACCCACAGGCGCAGGAACAGCGTGCGTTCGCTTCGGGCCAGGGCGGGCAACGTGGGCGGTTCATCGGGCTCCATCATCATGGCCAGCAGGAGCGGGCGCCAGCGTTCGACGAACGCGCTCCAGCGCCGCTCCTGGCGCTGCAGGTTGAGCCGCAAGACCACGATGACCGCCGCCAGGGCCACGGTCAGACCCAGCGCGATGGTGCCGGCCCACAAGGCCGCGAGCAGGTAAGGGTCAGAAGTCGCGCTGAACACCAAGGCTCACACCCGTGCGTGTGTAGAAGCTGCCCTGGCGCGTGCGGCTCAGCGCATAGTTCAGGCTGTAGTCCGGCCCCAGCCAGTGTCGCCCCACCAGCGCCAGCGAACGCACATCGGCCAACGCGATCACCCCGGCACCCAGTTGCGTGGCCTCGTCGCCCCGGCTGGCGATCAGGCCAATTGAGCCGTCGTCGCTGTGGTACCAGGTGGCGCGCACTTCATACAGGTCGCTGCGCGTGCCCAGGGCGCGCACCGGCGACCACGCGAGCGAGGCACTGAAGTTGCCGACATAGCGCTCCAGCATGAAGCTCAGGCGGTTGACATCGGTGCTGTCGTAGTGGGTGTGGCGAAAGCCGCCGTGCAACAGCCAGGCGGGTGCAAATTCGTACTGCAGGCTGGCGCCCACGCTGTACTCGGGCAGCACCCGGGCCGTGGGGCTGTAGCCGGCCTGCACCGAGGCCACGAGCGATGGCGACAGCGGCAGGGTGTGCACCACGTCGATCTGCGAGTCTTTCAACCCGAAGCGGGACGTGCCGGTCACGGCCAGCTCGGTGCTCTGGCGTGGTGCGCCCAGACGCACGTAACGCAACGAGACCTCGCTCCAGTCGCGGTTGCCCCGGCTCAGGTCGCTGAGCTCGGTGCTCAGGATCAGGCGTTGTCCGCCGTCGGTTTGCGCCAGCGCCGGCAGCGTTGCAGCAGCACAGGCAAGCAGGGTGAGAACGCGTGCGCTCATGGTCGGGGCCGGGTGAAGCGCCGCAGGCGGGCCAGCAGCTCGTTGGGCTGGAAGGGCTTGAGGATGTAGTCGGTCGCGCCGGCGTCCAGCGCACGCACGATGTCGCGCTCCTGCGTTTTGGCGGTCAGCATCACCACCGGCACCGTTTCCCAACCCGGCTGCGCGCGGGCCAGCCGCACCAGCTCGAAGCCGTCCACAAACGGCAGCATCACGTCGAACAGCACGATGGTGGGCACCGGTTGCGACTGGATGAAGGCCTGGCCTTCACGGCCATCGCGGGCCAGGTGCACGGTGTACTTTTCGCGCTCCAACATGAAGCGCAACAGGTGGGCAATGTGTTCATCGTCTTCCACCACCAGGGCCACGGGTTTCAAAGGCTCGCTCACAACAACCGCTCCAGCACCAGCACAGCAAAGAAGCCCAGCGCGGCAATCACCGTCCATTTGAGGATGATCACGCCCCAGGCGCGAAAGCGGGCCTGACCGGTGCCCACATAAAACGCAAAACACACACCCGCAGCGATCAACAGCAGCAGAACAGTCCAGCGAAACAGCAGCATGGTTGCGTGGACGAGGTGTTTACCAGGCCGGCGCCAACTGCGCGAAGCCCTGCGGCGCTTCGCGGTCCTGCTCGAAGCTCACGATGTCCCAGGCGTCGGTGCGCGCGAGCAAGGCGCGCAGCAGCTGGTTGTTCATGGCGTGGCCGCTGCGAAACGCGCTGTAGGCGGCCAGCAGGGGTTTGCCCACGATGTAGAGGTCGCCCATGGCGTCCAGGATCTTGTGTTTGACGAACTCGTCCTGGTAGCGCAGGCCGTCGGCGTTGAGCACCTTCACGTCGTCCATCACGATCGCGTTGTCCAACCCGCCACCGAGTGCGAGACCGTGCGAGCGCATGGCTTCCACGTCCTTGGTGAATCCGAAGGTGCGGGCGCGAGCGATCTCGCGCGCGTACTGGCCGCTGCCGAAGTCGAACTCCACGCGTTGCCCGGTGGAGTTCACGGCGGGGTGGTCGAACTCGATTTCGAACGCGAGCTTGTAGCCGTGAAACGGCTCCAGCCGCGCCCACTTCACTTGTCTGCCCTCGCCTTCGCGCACCTCCACGGGTTTGGTGACGCGAATGAAGCGCTTGGGCGCCTTCTGCATCACGATGCCGGCGCTCTGCAGCAGATACACGAACGAGGCAGATGATCCATCGAGGATGGGCACTTCTTCGGCGGTGATGTCCACGTACAGGTTGTCCAGCCCCAGGCCGGCGCAAGCGCTCATGAGGTGCTCAATGGTGTGCACCTTCACATTCCCGTTGGAGATGGTGGAGGCCAGACGCGTGTCGGTCACGGCGGTGGCGTTGACCACAATCTCCACCGGTTCGGGCAGGTCGACACGGCGGAACACGATGCCGGTGTCGGGCGCGGCCGGGCGCAGGGTGAGCTCCACCCGCTGACCGCTGTGCAGGCCGACGCCCACCGCTTTGGTCAGGGATTTGAGGGTGCGTTGCGCGAGCATGAAAGCATTTTAGTTCCCCCCTGCGCGCCTGACGGCGCTTCCCCCCAGAGGGGGGACGATGCCTGTGGCCCGGCAAAGCCGGTTCCACGGCATCTCTGGAACGAGACACGCCCGCCGGAGCAGGTGACTTCACACCAGAGGAGCCGCGGGACTGGCTTTGCCAGACCGCAGGTTCCGTCCCCCCTCCGGGGGGAAGCGGCGCAGCCGCGCAGGGGGAGCTCGTCAATCCGCCTGTTTGCGCAAGAAAGCCGGGATCTCGAAATCGTCCATGCCACCCGACGCCAACGCGTCCACCTTGGCCGCCGCCTGGGTGCGGTTGGTGCGCCACACGCTGGGCACGGCCATGGAGTTGTAGTCCGGCTGGGTCGCGCCCGGGCCACCCACGGCGGTGTTCACGGTCGGCACGTTGAACGGCACGTTGTCGGTGCCGGTGCGCAGCACCTGCAGCGGAGGCGCCGTGCGGCGCACACCCTGGCGGCTCAGACCCGTGGCCACCACCGTCACACGCATCTCGTCACCCAGGCTGTCGTCGTACGCCGCGCCGTAGATCACGTGCGCTTCCGACGACGCGTAAGCACGGATCGTGTTCATCGCCAGCTTCGATTCCGACAGCTTGAGCGAACCCTTGGCCGCCGTGACCAGCACCAGCACGCCCTTGGCGCCCGAGAGGTCGATGCCTTCCAGCAGCGGGCAGGCCACGGCCTGCTCGGCGGCGATGCGGGCGCGGTCCGGGCCAGCGGCCACGGCCGTGCCCATCATGGCCTTGCCGGGCTCACCCATCACGGTGCGCACGTCTTCAAAGTCGACGTTCACGTTGCCGTACTCGTTGATGATCTCGGCGATGCCGCCCACGGCGTTTTTCAGCACGTCGTTGGCGTGGGCAAAAGCCTCGTCCTGCGTCACGTCGTCGCCCAGCACTTCAAGCAGCTTCTCGTTCAGCACCACGATCAGCGAGTCCACATTGGCCTCCAACTCGGCCAGACCGTGGTCGGCGTTGGTCATGCGGCGGCCACCTTCCCAGTCGAACGGCTTGGTGACCACGCCCACGGTCAGGATGCCCATTTCTTTGGCCACACGCGCGATCACAGGGGCGGCACCGGTGCCGGTGCCACCGCCCATGCCGGCAGTGATGAACAGCATGTGCGCGCCAGCAATGGCTTCGCGGATCGAGTCCACCGCCACTTCGGCGGCGTCGCGGCCCTTGTCGGGCTTGCTGCCGGCGCCAAGACCCGTGGTACCGAGCTGGATGGTCTTGTGGGCGGCGCTGCGCGAGAGCGACTGCGCATCGGTGTTGGCGCAGATGAACTCCACGCCCTGCACGCTGCGCGCGATCATGTGCTCGACCGCGTTGCCGCCGCCACCGCCCACGCCGATGACCTTGATCTGGGTGCCCAGGTTGAATTCTTCGACTTCAATCATTTCGATGCTCATGGTGTGCTCCTTGTGTGCCCTTTGTCGGGGCGCTTGTGATTCAGAAAAACGCTTTGGATTCGGATACAGATTCGGTTGGGGCAGCAAGTCAGCCAGGCGGTCCGGTGCATTCCATGCAACGGGTGCGCAGGTGGCTTCGCGGCGCGGGCGTGATCAGGTGTTTCATCAAAAGGTCCCCACAAACCAGTTTTTCATGCGCTCCAGCGCGCCCTGAACCGAGCCCGCTTTTTGCGATACCTTGTGCCCGCGAACACGCGCCAGCCTCGCTTCTTCGAGCAGGCCCATCACCGTGGCCGCACGCGTCTGCGCCACCATGTCGGACAAGGCGCTGGCGTAGTTCGGGATGCCACGGCGCACGGGTTTCAGGAAGATGTCTTCGCCGAGCTCCACCATGCCGGGCATGACCGCGCTGCCACCGGTGAGCACGATGCCCGAGGACAACATTTCTTCGTGGCCCGAATCGCGCAACACCTGCTGCACCAGCGAAAAAATCTCTTCCACGCGCGGCTCGATCACGCCGGCCAGCGCCTGGCGGCTCAGCATGCGCGGTGCGCGGTCGCCCAGGCCGGGCACCTCGACCTGCGTGTCCGGGTCGGCCAGCAGTTGTTTGGCGCAGCCGCTCTCGACCTTGATGTCTTCGGCGTCTTTGGTGGGCGTGCGCAGCGCCATGGCGATGTCGCTGGTGATCAGGTCGCCCGCGATCGGGATCACTGCCGTGTGGCGGATCGCGCCGCCCGAGAAGATGGCCACGTCGGTGGTGCCGGCGCCGATGTCGACCAGCGCCACGCCGAGCTCCTTCTCGTCGTCGGTCAACACCGCCTGGCTGCTGGCCAGCGGGTTGAGCATGAGCTGGTCCACTTCAAGCCCGCAGCGGCGCACGCACTTGATGATGTTTTCCGCCGCGCTTTGCGCACCGGTGACGATGTGCACCTTGGCTTCCAGGCGGATGCCGCTCATGCCGATCGGCTCTTTCACCTCCTGGCCGTCGATCACGAATTCTTGCGGCTCCACCAGCAGCAGGCGCTGGTCGGTGGAGATGTTGATCGCCTTGGCGGTTTCGATCACGCGCGCCACGTCGGTAGCGGTGACTTCGCGGTCCTTGATGGCCACCATGCCGCTGCTGTTGATGCCGCGGATGTGGCTGCCGGTGATGCCGGTGTAGACGCGGGCGATGCGGCAGTCGGCCATCAGCTCGGCTTCTTTCAAGGCTTGCTGGATGCTCTGCACCGTGGCGTCGATGTTGACCACCACGCCGCGCTTCAAGCCGTGGCTGGCGGCCACGCCCAGGCCCGCGAGCTTGAGTTCGCCGTTGGGCTGGACCTCGGCGACCACCACCATGATCTTGGCGGTGCCGATGTCGAGTCCGACCACCAAATCCTTGTATTCCTTGGCCATGATTGCTTCTTGATTACCGGTTGGGTTGGGTTGCGTTGGGAGCGATGTCGGTGACGGTGGTCACGCCGCGCAAGCG
>NZ_JBLYYB010000052.1:0-43654 GCF_048549895.1 Hydrogenophaga sp. | reverse complement strand
TGACCAAGCCCATCGTCTCGGTGGCGGTGATGATGCTGATCGAACAAGGCCGCTTGAAACTGGCCGACCCGGTGCACCTGCACTTGCCCGAGTTTGCGAATCAGCAAGTGGCCGTGCAGACACCCGATGGCACCACACTGCGCCCGGTGCAGCGCCCTGCCACCGTGCAGGACCTGCTGCGCCACACCGCCGGCCTGACCTACGAGTTCCTCGGTGATTCGCCTGTGCAGCAGCTGTACCGGCAGGAGAGCATGGGCGCGCGCGAGCGCAGCAACGCCGAGTTCAGCCAAGCGCTCGCAGCCCTGCCGCTGATGTTCGAGCCCGGCAGCGTGTGGGCCTACAGCCGCGCCACCGATGTGCTGGGGCGTCTGGTGGAAGTGATCACCGGGCAGCCGCTGGGCGAACACCTGCGGCAGGCCATCCTGGCGCCACTGGGCATGAACGACACGGCGTTTGTGGTGCCCGAGGCCGGCCACGCCCGCATCGTCGAACCCTTCGCCCACGACCCCGACGGCGGCATTCCGATGCGCCTGATCGAGCCGCGCGAGACGCCAGCGCTGCAAAGCGGTGGCGGCGGGCTCATGTCCACCGCCGCCGACTACGCGCGCTTCCTGCAGTTCATGCTCAACAAGGGCGAGCTCGGCGGTGTGCGGCTGCTGGGGCCCCGCACGGTGGACTTCATGACGGCCGACCACCTGGGCCCCATCCCCGGCAACGACCCGTCGCTGCTGCCCCCGGGCCACGGCTTCGGCCTGGGCTTCGCGGTGCGCACCGCCGCCGGCCTGGCCCCCATGCCGGGCTCGGTGGGCACGTTCCACTGGAGCGGCATCGGCGGCACCAGCTTCTTTGTCGATCCCGCCGAACAGCTGTTCGGCATCTTCCTCGCGCAAGCCCCGAACCAGCGTGAGCACTACCGGGCGTTGTTCCGCACGCTGGCGTATGCAGCGTTGGTGGATTGAAGCTCAGCTTGGGCGAAGCCCCTCACTTGTAAACCGCGCGCTGGTCGCTGAAGCGCCTCACGCGCCGGCGCCAGGCACGGTAGCTGCCCGGCGCGAGGTGGGTCCGCATCAGCGCCTTCACCTCGTCGGGGCCGAGCCCATGCAGGCCACGGATCTGCTCGAAGCTCACCTCGTCGCTCAGTGCCATCTGGATGATTTCGCCGATCGTGCCGGCGTCCAGTGGTGGTCGCTTCACGTTTTTGCCGCGGCAGCCGGCGGCTGCCAGCGAAAAAACACCGGGTGCACCTTCTCCACCACCGGGCCGTTGAAGTCCCAGGCCAGGCACTGGCCGAGGTGGGGCGGTGGGCTGCCGTCGGCCGGTGGGGCAAACGACTCCGAGCGGGTCTGGAAGGCGGCGGTGGCCAGGTTGAACAGCAGTTCGCGCAGGTGCGTGCAGCCCTGAATGCCACCCAGGTGGCGCTGGATGGTGTGGCGCCAGCCTTTGCCGAGCACCTCGCCCACGAGGCGCTGCATGGGCGCCATGGCTTGAGGGCACGGCCCGTGCGGGTGTGCGTCCATGGCCACCGCAATGTCGCGGATCACCATCGCGTTGTCCACCGTGACACGCAGGTGCATGTGGTGCACCGGCTCGCCTGCCGCCCAGCGGCGCTCGCCCTGGATCTCGAAGTCGTGTGGCTTGCTGTCGTGCAGCGTGCCCTCGATGTCCCACAGGCCGTCGTCGCGGCGAAAGCCGCGGTACTCGACGCGGCGGGTGTGCATGGGGGTGCGGGACTGTGGTGCGGGCAGGGGCAAAACGGTTTCTCCAACAGGGGCGATTCGATGCGCTGATTTTCGGGCATCGGGGGCGGTGGCACACTGGGTCTTCCATCGCCCCGGAGACACGGCATGTCACACGACCACGATCACGACCACCCCCACGAACACACCCCCGCCTGGAAGCACGACGGTGTGCGCGTGGTGCCGGGCAACCAGCTCGACGGCAACGTGCCTTCAACGCCCGGCATGGACCGCAAGGCAGCGATCAACTTCGCGCGGGTGGGCGCGCAGAAGCTCTGGGCCGGCACGGTGACCATCCACCCCGATGCCAAGACCGGCGCCCACCACCACGGCCCGCTGGAAAGCGTGATCTACGTCGTGCGCGGCCGCGCGCGCATGCGCTGGGGTGATCACCTCGAATTCACCGCCGAGGCCGGCCCGGGCGACTTCATCTACGTGCCGCCCTTCGTGCCGCACCAGGAGATCAACGCCAGCGCCACCGAGGTGCTGGAGTGCGTGCTGTGCCGCAGCGACGGCCAGGCGGTGGCGGTCAACCTGGACATCGCGCCGGTGGAGAAACCCGAACAGGTGCTGTGGGTCGACCCCACGCACCCGACCGGCGCGGTCTGAGCCGTCAGCCATTGACGGCGGCTTCGAGCGCCAGCGCGGCGCTCAGCGCCTTGGCATCGCGCCAGCGCGGCCCGATCACCGTCACCCCCACCGGCATGCCGTGGCTGCCCACGCCGGTGGGCACATGCACACACGGCACACCGAGCAGGCTCCACATGCGGCTGAAGATCGGGTTGCCGGTGGCGTCCAGCCCCAGCGGCGCTTCGCCGGTGGCGCTCGGCGCGATCAACACGTCCACCTGCTGCAGCAGGTTCTCGATCTCACCGCGTGCGTGAATGGCCAGCGCGTGCGCGGCGGCCAGGCGCTCGCCATCCACCGCTGCGCCGCCGGCCAGCACCTCGGCAAACGCCGGGCTGAACAGACTCGCGCGGCTGTTGCGTTCGGGCGCAAAGGCAGCCCAGGCCTCGCAGCCCATGATGTCCATCTGCGCCTGCGCCAGGCCAGCCCAGGCATCGGGCACCACCGCCTCGACCACGCGCGCGCCGAGCTTGTCGAAGTGGCGCGCGGCCACTTGCAGCGCGCGGCGTGCGTCGTCCGACGCCAGGTCCCAATGCGGTGTGTGGCAGATGCCCACGCGCCAGCCCTTCACCGGACTCAGCGCCAGCGCGATGCGCGAGAGTGTGCTCACGAAAAACGCTGCGTCGTCCACCGAGCGGGCAAACACACCGGCCGTGTCCAGCGTGGGCGAGAGCGACTTGATGCCGGCCATGGGCAAGGTACCGAAGGTGGGCTTGTAGCCGACCACACCGCAGTACGCGGCGGGCCGCATGATGGAGGCAGCGGTCTGCGTGCCGAAGGCCAGCGGCACCATGCCGCAAGCCACCGCCGCAGCCGAGCCGCTGGACGAGCCCCCCGGCGTGCGCGGCGCGTCCGACGTCGCGCGCGGGTTGCGGGTGACGCCGGGCTTGAAGGTGGCGAACTCGGTGGTCACGGTCTTGCCCATGACCACGCCACCGGCTTCGCGCGCGCTGGCCACCACCGCCGCGTCCACCGCAGGGCGGTGCCCGGCGTAGATGGGCGAGCCGTAGGTGGTGGGCATGTCGGCGGTGTCGATCAGGTCTTTCACCGCGATCGGCACACCGGCCAGCGGACCTTGTGCGCCAGCCCCATCCAGCGCCTGCGCCTGTGCGATCACCTGCGCGGCGTCAAAGTGCTGCCAGGCCAGGACGTCGGGGTCCAGCGCCTGCGTGCGCTCCACCAGGGCGCGCGCCACTGCTTCGGCGGTGAGCTCACGCCGCGCCACGCGGGCGGCGATGTCGCGGGCGGACAGGTCTTCGATCTTCTGCATGTACGAGCCTTCATCACGCGGGTCGAACAACCGACCCGTCAGCCCCGCATTTTGCAGGGCGACCTTGTACCGTGCGAGCCACTGAAGCGACACCTGCGGCGGGGTTTTCGTTCGCAGGGCAAGCGCCCGCCGCTACCATGCGCGCATGAACTACGAACAGATCCTTCTCGAACAATCCGAAGCCTTTGCCCTGCAACTGGGGGAGCGCATCGAACGCATGCCCGAGCGCAGCGACAGCCACCGCGCCCTGGCCACCACCTTTGTCTGCGAGCTGTGCATCGAGCACGCCTATGCGCTGCGCATCCTGTTTGCCACCGGCGCGCAAAACGCGGCTTGCGCGATGCTGCAGGTGCAATACGACTCGATGGTGCGCGCGGCCTGGTACGCCTACGCCGCTGCCGATGGTGAATTCGACGCCATGCTCGATGTCAACGGCCCGCTCAGGCTGCCCACCACCGGACGCATGGTGCACGACCTGAAGGACCGCCTGGCGAACGAGCCGGGCCTGGCCGGTCTGGTCAAGCCGCTGCTGGCGATCAACGATGCGTTCACCGAAGCGCTTGGCGACTTCGAGCACATCGGCCTCAACCCCTTGCTGCGCACCGGCACCGGCTTTCCAACGGACCTGTTCGACACGGCGGTGCGCAGCTCCAACGGCATCATGTACCTGGCCTTTCGCCTGCTGGCACGCCAGGGACCCCCGAGCGATTTCATCCAGGGCATCGACGGTGCGCTCGCGGGCTTTGAAGACGCGATGCCCATGGCCTGCTTCGCGGACCCCGCCCAAGCCGCCTGAGGCGGGTTTACCGGGGCCGGGGCGCCTGCGAGCGCTTCAGTTCTGACGCAAATGGCCGACAAACCAGGGGTCTGCCTTGAGAGGCGACCGCTTGGCCCTGCCCGACAGGTCCAGCGGTTGCATGTCACACAACCCTTTGCGCCAGAACAACCCCATGAACGCCTTTTTTGTACCCGCCTCCGCCCTGATGGCCCGACTGCGACTGGGCCGCAAGTTTTTGCTCGCCGGTGTGCCCACGCTGCTGCTGTTGCTGGCCCTGGGCCTGGCCGCTGCGCAGTACCTCAATGCCCGGGTGAGCGCGATCGAATCCAAGCGCGTCGCGGTGGCGCTCATGGCCGACCTGGTCGAGTGGAACAAGGTGCTGATCGAAAGCCGGCGCGTCACCATCACCGGTACGCCGGGCGACCCGGCGGCGCTGGAAGGCTTCAAGAAGCAGGCCGCCACGGTGGACAGCCAGCTCGCCAAAATCGACCAGCAGGTCAAGGACGCCCTGCCTTTCTTCGACATGACCAAGGAGTTCGCGGGTCTGCAGAACGGCTGGAAGGAGCTGCAGGCCAAGATCAACGCGCTGCCGGCTGATGCCGAGTTCCCGCAGAAAGCCTTCTCGGCCCATGCCCCGGAGTACGGTCGCCTCTACGCCTTCATGCGCGACATGGGCAACAAGTCGGGCCTGGCGCAGGACCCTGACGCCGACATCTTCTACCTCGGCTACCCGCTGGCGAACAACACGCCGTCCACCGCCGGCATCGCGGTGCGCATCGCGGCCTACGCCACCATGAACGTGAACCGCGGCGAGGTCTCGCCCAAGGACAAGGTGTTCTACGAAGTGACCGATGCGCGGTTGAACGACACCTTCGGCTCGGTCGAGACCTTGCTCGGTCAGTCGATGCTGGCCAACCCGGTGGTGGAGAAGGCACTGGGTGCGCGCTTCGATGCGCTCAAGGCCAGCTCCAAGGAACTGCTGAGCTTCGTCCGCAAGAACTTCACCGGTGTGGATGCCGTGACCGTGTCGCAGCAGGACGTGTTCACCGCGTCGGGTCCCACCATCGATGCCGCCTGGGCCCTGGTGGAGCAGAACCGCGTGGTGCTGGACGAGCTGCTGGTCGAGCGCGGCAGCGAAGCCGCGTTCAAGCGCAACCTGCTGCTGATCGTGCTCGCGCTGGGCGTGCTGGTCTCGGTGTATCTGTACGTCGGCATCTACCTCAGCATGGCCGCCAGCATGAGGCACGCTTCCCGCGCCGCGCAGGCCATCGCCGCCGGTCACCTGGGCACGGTGCAGGCCGCCAGCAGCCGCGACGAGTTCGCCGATCTCGTGGCCGACCTGCGCAAGGCGGACCAGTCGCTCGCACGCGTGATCGCTGGCGTGAAGGACTCGTCGGAGTCGATCGCCACCGCCTCCAGCGAAATCGCCACCGGCACGCAGGACCTGAGCACCCGCACCGAGCAAACCGCCAGCAGCCTGCAGCAGACCGCCGCCTCCATGGAGCAGCTCACCAGCAATGTGTCGCAGAGTTCGGGCGCGGCCAGCTCAGCCCAGCAGCTCTCAACCAGCGCCGCCGACGTGGCGCGCCGTGGCGGCTCGGTGGTGGCCGAGGTGGTCAAGACCATGGGCTCCATCAACGACAGCAGCAAGAAGATCGCCGACATCATCGGCGTGATCGACGGCATCGCTTTCCAGACCAACATCCTCGCGCTCAACGCCGCCGTGGAAGCCGCGCGCGCTGGCGAGCAAGGCCGTGGTTTTGCGGTGGTGGCCAGCGAGGTGCGCAACCTGGCACAGCGCTCGGCCGCTGCGGCCAAGGAGATCAAGACCCTGATCGACACCAGCGTGCAGAAGGTGGAGGCCGGCGCACGCCTGGTGGGTGACGCCGGCACCACCATGACGGAGATCGTCGACTCGGTCGGCCGCGTCAACCGCGTGATCGGCGACATCACCGCGTCTGCCACCGAGCAGAGTCAGGGCATCGGCGAGGTCAACATCGCCGTGGGCCGCCTGGACCAGATGACTCAGCAAAACGCTGCGCTGGTGGAAGAGAGTGCCGCCGCCGCCGAGAGCCTGCGTGAACAAGCCAGGCGCCTGGCCGAGATGGTGGGTAGCTTCCGCATCCAGGCCTGAAGAAAACACTGCGCCGCCACGGCTACCGTGGCTGGCGCTGGATTCGAATGGATTGCACGGCACCGGCGCGGATGCGCACGGTGGCCGCAAGCCGCCCCTGGCCGCGGTCGTAGATCCAGTCGTCGATCTGCTCGCAGGACGCGGCGTTGCTGGTCAGCGGCGCGGGCACCAGCGCCTTGTTCTGGAACACCGGGGCGCAGAAGCTGTCTTGCAGCTGGGGCGGGCCGCATTTCTGCAGCAACGAGGCGCGCGTATCGCCCTCTTCCACGGTGCCGCCGCTGCACCGCAGCGCATCGGCATGCACCGGCCCGGACAACAGCAGCATCACCGCCACCAACAACCCCACGCGAATCTGCGCACCCATAACGACCTCCAACCAGCAAGGCCATTGAGTGTGCGCCGGGAGTGTGTCTGGATTGTGTGTGCCGCCCGCCCGCTGGTCACGAGATGCGTTGACTCGGCTTCACCAGAGCGCGGAGTCGCGCATGTCCTCGATCTTGCGGCGGCTGCGGCTGCGCCACACGCTCACCGCACCGCCGAGTGCGACCAGCAACAGCACACAGGCCACGGCCAGCTCGCCAAAACCCAGGTGGCGACCGAACAGGACCGACATCAGCCACGAGAAGCCAAGCAGGCATGCGGCGATGCCTGCGGCGATGAGCAAGATGTAGGGAAGGGAGCGCAACATGGACAGTGAAACTCGGGTGTTTCCAGGAAGGTGAGCGGCACCAGACTGGCAAGTGCCTGCCCTGTCCGTTGGGCTTTGCATTCTCGCACCATGGGGGCGGCTTGCGTCACTACACTCTGTCCTCTTTGTGTGACCCCCGGGCCACACGCGACTGGCCACAACAACGCCCCCAGGGGCAACCCACGGGTGATGGACTTGCAATGGATGCGCTGATTCTGGTGATACTGGTGGTCTCGGGTGTGTGGTTTTTGCGCGCAAGCGAACAGCGCCGCCGCATTGCCCTGCTGGGCAGTTTTCTGGGCAAGTACCAGATCGAGGCCCTGATGGAGAACCTCACGCAGGGCTACCTGCGTGCGCTGGGGGAAGACGATCCTGCGCGGCGCGGGCAGATTCTCGACATGCTGGGCGCGGCCGAACAGTCCGTGGCGCAGCAGTTCGGCAGTTTTGCGATCGAGTTTTCCCGGCTCGACGAAGCGCAGACCCGGGTGAGCAAGCTGGGCGTGGCGCTGCCGTTTGCCGACCGTCTCTTTCCCAAGGCCACGTTCGACGTGCGCGAGGCCTTTCGCCTCCATGCCAGGGGTCTGGCCGACGCCGCCAGCAACGACCTCAACCGCTCGCCGCGCGACAAGGCGTACACGATGTCGGCCGAGCTGCTCTTGATGCAGCACACCTGCCACTGGTTTTGCCGCTCGCTGGCCACCGCCTCGGCGCGCACCCTCATGCGCCACCAGACACCCCACGCGCAACTGGTGGCCTCGGTGGCACCCGCCACGCGCCGGGACTACGAGGCGCTGCTGCGGGGCTGAGGCGGCTCAGTCTTTCTCCGGGCCGCCGAGCAGGCCGTCGTCGAGCTGCTGCAGCAGCTCGCGCAACGATTCAGCGTTCTTCGGGTCCTGCGCGCTCTCCAGCGCATCCACCAGCACGTCGCGCACGGCATCCGCGGTGACCAGCTCCATGTCCCAGTCGGGAAACAGGCGCTCGCGCACTTCTTCGCCCGAGGTCAGCAGCACCACGTTGTGGTGCCTGGGGTCTTTCTTGAGCAAGGCCAGGAGACCGAGCACGCTGTCGCGCGGCCCTTCGAGCCACTGAAAGAAAATGCCGCTGCCCAACACCAGCAGGCCGGTGATGCTGCGCGGCGGATTGCAGCGTCGTGAGGTTTCAACGATCTGTTTCACCGCTGCGGCGTCCATGCCGTCGGTGGCGCGGCTGCAGTACACAAGGTTGTAGAGCAGCGGCGTGGTTGGCTCAGGCGAGGGCTCGTCGCCCTGCGGCGCGTGAGGGGTGTCCACGGCTCAGCCACCCAGACCGGCAAACACGTTCTGCACGTCTTCGTTGGCGTCCAATGCGGCGAGAAACGCCTCCACCTCTTCCAGGTGTTCGGCACTCAGGCTGGCCGGGTCGATCGGGTTCTTGGGCTTGTAGCCCAGCTTGGCCGAGAGCACGGCGAAACCCTGCGCCGGCAGCGCGCGGCTCACGAGGTCGAGGTCGGTGGGGTCGGTGAGGAACACCACCACGCCGTCCTCGTCGGCTGGGTGAAAGTCTTGCGCACCGGCCTCGATGGCGGCCAGTTCGGGGTCGGCGCCTTTGGTGCTGGCTTCGGCCTCGATGATGCCGAGGTGGTCGAAGTCCCAGGACACCGAGCCCGAGGTGCCCAACTGGCCTTTGCGGAACAGCACGCGCATGTCGGAGGCGGCGCGGTTCACGTTGTCGGTCAGGCACTCGACCATGACCGGCACGCGGTGTGGCGCGAAGCCTTCGTAGACCACATGCTCGAAGTGCACGGTTTCACCGGTGAGACCGGCGCCCTTCTTGATCGCGCGGTCCAGCGTCTCCTTGGGCATGGAGACCTTGCGCGCCTGCTCCACCACCAGCCGCAGCCGCGAATTGGCCGCCGGGTCGGCGCCGTGGCGCGCGGCGATCATGATGTCCTTGGCCAGCTTGCCGAACAGCCTGCCCTTGGCGTTGGCCGCCAGATCCTTGTGTTTTGCTTTCCACTGCGCGCCCATGGCCGTGTTCCTTAGAGTTGACGGTCGAGTTTACGCGTGAGCCATCTCGGGGGCGAGCTGTTGAATGGCCTGAAAGTGCGTCAGGAACACCTGGCCGCTGAGGTCTTGCAGCAGGTGCGTGCGCCGCAGCCGATCCATCACCGGGCCTTTCACCTCGCTCAGGTGCAGCTGCAGGCCCGCGTCGCGCAGTCGGTGGTTGATCGCCTCCAGGCTCTCCAGTGCGCTGGCGTCGATGTCGTTGATGGCCGAGCACTGCAGCACCACGTGTTTGAGCGCGGGGTGCGAGGCCACGGCGTCGTTGATGCGGTCTTCAAGCGCGCGCGCGTTGGCGAAATACAGGCTCTCGTCCACCCGCAGACCCAGCACCTGCGGGCTCACCAGCACCGGGTGGCGCAGCACATTGCGAAAGTGTTCGGTGCCCGCCACCAGCCCGACTTCGGCGATGTGGGGACGGCTGGTGCGGTACAGATGGAGCGCCAGCGACACCGCCACACCCACCACCAGCCCCACCTCGACACCTTGCAGCAGCGTCACCAGCAAGGTGGCGAGCACGGCGATGAAGTCGGGCCTGGAGTAAGCCCAGGTCTTGCGGAAGACACTGAAGTCCACCAGCGACAGCACGGCCACCACGATGGTGGCAGCCAGCGTGGCCAGCGGCAGGAAATACAGCGCGGGGGTGAGTAAGAGCGAGGCCAGCAGGATGCCCACGGCGGTGAACACGCCGGCCGCAGGCGTCTGCGCGCCGGCATCGAAGTTGACCACCGAGCGGGCGAATCCACCGGTGACCGGGAACCCGCCGGTGAACGCGGCGCCCAGGTTGCTCGCGCCCAGCGCCACCAGTTCCTGGTCGGGCTCGATGCGCTGGCGCCGTTTGGCCGCGAGCGTCTGCCCGACCGACACCGATTCGACGAAACCCACCACGCTGATCAGCAGCGCGGGCACCAGCAGCGATTGCCACAGCGCCAGGTCGAACAGCGGCAGGGTCAAGGGCGGCAGGCCTTGCGGCACGGTGCCCACGATCTTCAGACCCTGCGCCTGCCACTGCAGCGCCCAGGTGAGCAACGCCGTGACCGCGATGGCCGCCACCGGGCCGGTTTTTGCCAGCACGTCGGCCACGCGGTGGGGCAGACCCAGGCGCACAAGCAGGGGTTTGAGCCCGCCACGAACCCAGAACAGAAAGGCCACGGTGAGCACGCCGATGGTCAGCGTGAGCAGGTGCGTCTGGCTGGCTTGCGAACCCAGCGAGAGGCCGAGTTCAACGAGGTTGTGGCCCTCGGCCTTCACACCCATCAGCGTCTTGAGCTGGCTCGCTGCAATCAGGAGCCCCGAGGCCGAGATGAAGCCCGAGATCACCGGGTGGCTCAGGAAGTTGGCCAGAAAACCCAGGCGCAGCACACCCATGAGCAGCAGCATGGCACCCGAGAGAAACGCCAGCGTGATGGCCACCGCCCAGTACGCTGGCGTGCCCGCCACGGCGTGCTGCCCGATGGCGGCGGCCGTCATGAGCGAGACCACCGCCACCGGCCCCACGGCCAGCACGCGGCTGGTGCCGAACACCGCGTAGAGCAGCAACGGCGCCACGCTGGCGTACAGCCCCACCTCGGGCGGCAAGCCCGCGAGCATGGCGTAGGCCAGGCTCTGCGGGATCAGCATGATGGTGACGATGAGGGCCGCCACGCCATCGCCGAGCAGCGTGTCGCGGTTGTACTGACGACCCCACTGCAGCACGGGCAGCGAGGGCAGCCATTGGCGCAAGAGCATGGTCATGAGCGCGGTGTCAGTGAGCGACTTGCGGGCGGTGCAACACGCGGTCGGCCACCTCGTACAGCGCCATGCCGACGACCATGGCCGCCACGAACACCGCCGCCTTCACCTCGCCCGAGGCCATGGACACGATGCCCGGACCCGGGCAGAAACCCGCCAGACCCCAGCCCGCGCCAAACGTGAGGCCGCCGAGCACCAGGCGCTTGTCGATCTGCGTGGACTTCGGCAGGTGCAGCGCGCCACCCAGAAAACTGGTGGTGCGTTGGCGGGCCAGCGCAAAGGCAAAGAACCCCACGGCGATGGCGCCCCCCATGACGAACGCCAGCGATGGGTCCCAGGTGCCGAACAGGTCCAGAAAGCCCAGCACCTTGGCCGGGTCGGTCATGCCGGAGAGCAGCAGGCCCAGGCCGAACAGCAGGCCCACAAAAAATTCGGTGATGCGGTGCATGTGTGCGCTCCTCACAGAACGTGGCGAACCACGAAGACCATGGCAAAGCCTGCGCCCATGAAGGCCAGCGTGGCCACCAGCGAGCGCGGCGACAGGCGCGAGAGGCCGCACACACCGTGTCCGCTGGTGCAGCCCGACCCGAAGCGCGTGCCCAGGCCGACCAGCAAACCGGCGGCCACGATGGTGGCAAAACCGGCGTCGATGGTGGGCGCGCGCGCGAAGCCTTCGGGGGCCAGGAGCCCATACACCAGCGGCGCAGCCAGCATGCCCAGCAGGAAGGCCATGCGCCAGCCGGCGTCGCCCACTTTCGGCGGCAAGAGCCCCCCCAGGATGCCGCTGATCCCCAGCACCCGGCCGTTGACCAGGATGAAGAGCGCCGAGGCCACACCCAGCAGAATGCCGCCGGACAGCGAAGCCCACGGCGTGAAGTTGACCCAGTCGATGTTCATGATTTTTTCCTTGGAGCTGCGCAAAACTGTGCGTACAGCACCTGCATCACCGCCAGCGCCTGCGGGCTGTCGAGCAGGTAATGAATGTTCTTGCCGTCGCGGCGCGTGCTCACCAGCGCTTCTTCGCGCAGCACGGTGAGCTGCTGCGACAGCGTGGGCTGCACGATGCCCAGCAATTCCTCCAGCTCGCCCACGCGGTGTTCGCCTTGGGAGAGCTGGCAGAGGATGAGCAGGCGGTCCGGGTTGGACAGCACCTTCATGAGCCGACAGGCCTCGGCAGCGGCGGCCTGCATGTCGTCGAGATCCAGGGTGGCGTGTTTCATCGAATGAACTCTCCGTTTGAACGATGTGCACAGTTTATTGACTGACAATATATTTGTCAATAAACTATTGAGATCTTATTTGAAGGAGACCTTCATGACCGCGTCCACCCTCCGCCCTCAAGTCCACGGCCTGTTCGATCCCGCCACCTGGACCGTGACCTACGTGGTCCACAACGGTCCTGGCAGTGCGTGCGCCATCATCGATCCGGTGCTGGACTACGACCCGAAATCAGGCCGCACACAGCACACCTCAGCCGACAAGGTGATCGACTACGTGCGCACCCACAAACTGGCCGTGCAATGGATCCTGGAAACCCACGCCCATGCCGACCACCTCTCGGCAGCGCCCTACCTGCGGGCGCAACTGGGCGGCAAGATCGGCATCGGCAGCCGCATCACCAAGGTGCAAAGGGTGTTCAAGGGCGTGTTCAATCTGGAGCCTGGCTTCCAGCAGGACGGCTCCCAGTTCGACCACCTGTTCCAGGAAGGCGATGCCATCGCGCTGGGCGCCTTGACCGGTGAGGTGTTGTTCGTGCCCGGTCACACGCCCGCGTGTGCGGCCTACCGCTTCGGCGATGCGGTGTTCGTCGGCGACACGCTGTTCATGCCCGACGTGGGCACGGCGCGCTGCGACTTCCCCGGCGGTGACGCGCGCGCACTCTACGCCTCCACCCGCAAGTTGCTGAGCCTGCCGCCCCAGACGCGGTTGTTCATGTGCCACGACTACCCACCCACCGACCGCCCGGTGGCTTTCGAGACCACGGTGGCCGAGCAACGCGCGAAGAACATCCACGTGCAAGACGGCGTGAGCGAGGCGGAGTTCGTGGCCATGCGCACAAAGCGCGACGCCACACTGGAAACGCCCACGTTGATCCTGCCGTCGGTGCAGGTCAACATCCGCGCGGGTCAACTGCCACCGGCAGAGGACAACGGCGTGGCCTACCTGAAGATCCCGCTGAACGCGCTGTGATCGACCCGACACCCGGGGCCGCGCAACAGTCAGGCCAGCAGCGACTTCAAAGGGATCGAAGGATCGGCAAGAGAAGCCGCATTCAATGCCACGCCTGCCTCGATCAGCTTGCGCGACATCATGTGATCCAGCGGCGCGTTGACCGACTCGGCGCACAACAACCGGCCTTCGTGCAGATGGAAGAGCGTGAAGCTGTGGTCGTTGGCTCCAGCGCGCTGCACCGTCTGCGCGGACGGTGGCAGCAGCCCCGCCATCTGCAAGCGCATGGGGCCTTGCTCTGACCAGAACCAGGGCAAGGCCCGGTACGGCTCTTCGCGTCCCAGCAGCGTGGCCGCTGCCGTGCGCGCCTGATCGTTGGCGTTCTGCACCGACTCCAGTCGAAGCCGCACGCCGCCGGCGGTGGGGAACGCCGCGCAGTCGCCGATGGCGAGCACGGCCGGATCTGACGCGCGCATGCAGGCATCCACCACGATCCCGTTGTCCACCGCCAGTCCGCAGTCGGCGGCCAGTCGCGTTTCGGGCACGGCACCGATGCCCAGCACCAGCTCGTCCACGGCCACGCGGTTGCCGTTCACCTGCATCGACAACAACCGACCTTCTTGCAACTCGAAGCCGTCGATGCGAACACCGATCTGCACCTCGGTGCCCATGCTGCGGTGGTGCGCGAACACGTGTTCGCCCAGTGATGCCGAAACAGAGCGCCCCAGCAAGCGCGGCGCCACCTCCAGCACGGTCACGTCCAGTCCGAGCTTGCGCGCAGATGCGGCGAGTTCCAGGCCGATGAAACCGCCGCCGAGCACGGTGAGGCGCTGGCCTCTCGCGATCATCTCGTTCAGCCGGGTGCGCAGGCTGCGCGCGTGCGCCGCGTCGCGCAGCACATGCACATTGCTCAAGTCGGGGTGCAAGGCGTCGAGCGTGCGTGCGCGGGTGCCGGTGGCCAGCACCAGGTGCTGGTAGGCCAGTTGGGCGCCGGAGCGCAGCAGCACGCGCCTGGCCAAGCGGTCGATGGACACCACAGGATCACTCAGGTGAACCTGGATACCCTGCTCGGCGTACCAAGCTGCCGCTTTGTGCGGTGCGATGGTCTCGTCAGCCTTCTTCAGAAAACTCTTGGATAGCGGCGGGCGCTGGTACGGCAGTTCGTGCTCTGCGCTCACCAGGTGCACACGCCCGCCCTGCCCCGCTTCGGCCAGCGCAGCGCACAGGGCGGCGGCGGCGTGCCCGCCACCGACGATGACGATGGCGTCGGCGCTCATGCGTCGGCACCGCGCGCGCGGCGCTGTTTCGCTCTGGGGTAGTGAAGGGTCAGGTAGTCGTGCGTCGCCTTCTCCACCGCAGGCAGGTTGTCGTGCAGGCGTCGCAGCAAGCCGATGAGCGTCTCGCGCTCCTGGTCGTTGAGCACGCTGAGAAACGCACGCTCGCGCTCCATCGCCAGTTCCAGGATCTCGTCGTGCAGGGCGCGGCCCTTGGGCGTGATGGTGGCCACGCGCAGGCGGCCGTCGGCGTCGTCCAGCCCGATGGTGATGAGCCCGCGCGTCTGCATGCTCTTGAAGGCGCGGCTCACCGAGGCCTTGTCCATGCCGATGGTGCGAGAGATCGCTTGTGCGGTCAGCGACTTCTCGATCGCCAGCAGCACCAGCAGGCGCCAGGTCTCGATGCCGACGTTGAACGCGCTGAGGTAGGCGGTGGAGGCGCCGCCCGAGAGCTTGTTGGCGATCCAGGTGAAGAAGGCCGGCACATAGCGTTCGAGGTCGACCACGGCCGTGTCGTTGGTGGCGCGGGACGATGCCCTGCGCGTGGGCACCGAGGCGGGCGGCATCTTGGTCATGGGGCGGGCTCAGTGGTTGGCGAGGGCTTTATTGTTGCCGCTCCGGCAGGCGCACCACCAGACCGTCGAGCGCAGCCGACAGCTTGATCTGGCAACCCAGTCGGCTGTTGCGCAGTCGCTCGCTGGCGGTGCACTCCAGCATCTCCAGCTCGGTCTCCAGCGGGGCGGGCAGTTGGTCGGCAAACGCTTCGTCCACATACACATGGCAGGTCGCGCACATGGCAGACCCACCGCACTCGCCCACGATGCCGCGCACGCCGGCCGACACCGCCGCCTGCATGAGGCTCTGGCCCTCGGACGCCTGCAGTGTGCGGCTCTGCCCGCCGGCATCGATCAAGGTCACATCAACCATGGGAAGGTCCTCTCAGGCGGGAATCAGGCGCACCGGCATCGAGGCCAACGCGCGCAGTGTGTTGTTGAGGCGGCGCTGCGGCGCGCCGGTGAGTTCGATGCGCGAGACGCGTTTGGCCAGCGCGGTGAGCACCACCTCGCCTTCGAGCCGCGCCACCACCTGCCCCACGCAGCCGTGGATGCCGGAGCCAAACGCCATGTGACCGGCCGGGCGGCGCTGGATGTCGAAGCGGTCGGGGTCCGGCCACTGGCGTTCGTCCCGGTTGGCCGCCGCCAGAAACGTGACGATCTTGCTGTCTTTGGGAATCTGCACGCCGAACAGCTCGGTGTCTTTCGAAGTGGTCCTGAAGAAGGTCTGCACCGACGACTCAAAGCGCAGGGCTTCCTCGAACGCGGGGCGGGCCAGGGTGTGGTCTGCGCACAGCTGTGCGTACTGGTCGGGGTGGTTGGCCATGCACAGGATGGCGTTGCCGATGCCGTTGACGGTGGTGTCCACGCCGGCAGAGAGGAAAGAGCGCACCAGCAAGGGCGCTTCCTCAACGGTGATTTCACCGGCGTCGGCCGCCTGGTAGATCAGATCGCCAAACCCGCCGGGGCGCAGGTTCTCGCGCTGGCAGTGGGCCATGATCCAGGCCGTCACGGGCTGCACGAGTTCGGCCGACTTCTGCAGCCGCTCGTTGCGCGGGCCGAAGGCGTTGAAGATCATGTTGCCGTAGAGCAGCAGGTTCTCGCGGTTCGCATCGCCCACGCCCACCGCGTCCGGGAACACCTTGAGCGGATACACCTCGGACAGGTCTTTCACCGCGTCGATGGTCTCGCCCGACGCCTGGCGCGCCAGCAAGCGATCCACCAGCGACTCGGCCTCGGCCGTGAAGGTGGCGCGGATCTGCATCACTGTTTTTGGCGAGAGGATGCGTGCCAGGATCGCCCGGGCCTTGGTGTGCGACGGCGGGTCCGCTTCCAGGATCAGGCTCTTCGGCCTGAACGGCGTTTCCTTGTTGAAGTTGGCCAGTCCCACACCGGCCCCCGAGATGTAGGTGGCGTGGTCGTTGAAGACGGCGTGCACCGACTCGTGGCGCGCGCAGGCGTAGATGCCGTAGGCGGGAATCCACACCACCGGGCCGGCTTCACGCAGCTGGTGGTGGGCCTGGTACGGGTCGCTCAAAAATGCATCGCTGTAGGGGTCGACGTCGACCACCGGTACGCCAGCGGGTGCGGCTGCTGTGGCGGGGGAAAGGGTGGCTGTGTTCATGGAACCTCCGGTCGTGTGGGTTGTCAATGCGCGCCGGCCACGCCGACATAGCGCTCCAGCAGATCCTGGCGCTGGCTCAGGGCGGCGCTCTCGCTCTGGTGCACCACCTCACCGCGCTCGAGCACCACGGCGCGGGGCGCAAATCGCAACGCGTCGTCGACCTTCTGTTCCACCAGCAGCACGGCCACGCCGGTGTCCTGCGCGAGTTGCTCGAAGGCGCGCATGAGTTCAATGCAGATGATGGGCGCGAGACCTTCCAGTGGTTCGTCCAGCAGCAGCAAGCGGGGTTTGCCCAGCAGGGTGCGGGCGACACTGAGCATCTGTTGTTCGCCGCCCGAGAGTTGCTGGCCGCCGTTCTGGCGCCGCTCGGCAAGCCGGGGAAAGAGTGAGTAGGCTTCGTCCAGCGCGCTGCGCGGGCGGCCCTTGAGACCAGCGAGCAGATTCTCTTCGACCGTGAGCGAGGGGAAGATGTCGCGCGTCTGCGGCACATAGCCGATGCCGGCGTGTGCGCGTTCGCGGGCCGACCACTTGGTGATGTCTTGACCGTCCAGGCGCACCTGGCCGGCTTTCAAGTCGGCCAGGCCCATCACCGCCTTGAGCAGCGTGGTCTTGCCCACGCCGTTGCGCCCGATGAGCGCCAGCCTCCCACCCGAGGCGAGCGACAGATTCACACCGTGCAGCACCTGGATGGCGCCATAGCCCGCGGTGAGGTTGTCGATGCGCAGAAGGTCGGTCATGCGATCAGGCCTCCGCGCCAAGGTAAGCCGTGCGCACCGCGGGGTGGCGGCGAATCTCCTGCGGTGTGCCCTCGGCCAGCAGCGCACCGTCGGCCAGCACCAGCATGCGGTCGGCAAAGTTGAAGACGAGGTCCATGTCGTGCTCGATCATCAGAATGGCCAGGTCGCGGGGCAAGGTGTCGAGCGCGTCCAGCACCACCTGGCGCTCACCACTGGGCACGCCCGCCATGGGTTCGTCGAGCAGCAGCACCTGCGGCTTGAGCGCCATCGCCAGCGCAATCTCCACCAGGCGCTGCTCGCCATAGGCCAGCTCCACCGGGCAGCGCCGGGCCAGGGTGTCCAGGCGCAGGGTGTGCAGGATTTGCGCGGCCTCGTCGCGCACGGCCAGGAAGCCGTCGAGTGCGCGAAACATCTGGTTGACCGACCCGTCGCGCTGGTGAATGGCCAGCTCCACCTGGCGGTGGATGGGCAGGTCCGGCGCGAGCTGCGTGATCTGGAACGTGCGCGCGAGGCCACGCTGCACGCGTTTGGGCTGGGGCAGGTGCGACACCTCTTCACCTTGGAGCCACACACTGCCCTGGCTGGGCGCAAGCACGCCGGTGATGAGGTTGATCAGCGTGGTCTTGCCCGCGCCGTTGGGGCCGATCAGGCCGACGCGGTTACCCGGGTGCAGTGCAAACGACACATCGCGCGTGACCTGCAGACCACCGAAGGCTTTGTGCAGCTGGCGCACGTCCAGCAACGGCTGCGGACTCATGCGACCTCCCGAACGGCGGGCAACACACGACCCACGCGCTGGCGCAGCGCTTCGAACAAGCGTGCCCGAGGCACCAGCACCACGAACACCAGCAGCCCGCCGATGATGAACAGCCAGTGGTAGGGGTTGATGGCCGAGGCTGTGTGGTGGATCAGCATGAACGCCGCCGTGCCGCCAATGGCACCGAACAGGTTGCCCGCACCACCGAGCACCAGCATCACCAGGGCTTCGGCCGAGAGCTCGAAGCCCAGCGTGTCCAGGCCCACGATCTGGTTGACCTGCGCGTTGAGCGCACCACCGATGCCGGCGAAGGCACCCGCCAGCGTGTAGAGCTTGAGCAGTTGCCCACGCACCGATCCGCCGATGGCCGCCGTGCGCAGCCGGTTCTGGTGGATGCCCAACACCGACAAACCGAAGGGCGAGCCCATGAGCCGGCGCATGGCCCACAGGCAGCACAGCATGACCACGAAGCAATACACAAAGGCCACCTTGCCGTACAGATCGAACGACCAGATTCCAAAAAGCTTCTGCACCTCGAACCCGGTGAGGCCGTCTTCACCGCCGGTCCAGTCGCGCAGCTTGCTCGCGCCGTTCTGGGCGATCTGGCCCACGGCCACGGTGAGCATGAGGAAGGTGAGGCCCTCGTAGCGCAACAGGAACAGGCCCGAGAGACCTGCGAGCAACGCTCCGGCCAGAGCGCCCGCCAGCAGGCCGATCAGCGGGTTGCCGGTGAGATGCATGGCCAGCAGCCCCGCCGCATACGCGCCGACGCCGAACAGCGCCGAATGCCCCAGCGTGGCCAGCCCGCCGTAACCGACCACCAGATCGAGCGACATCACGAAGATGGCCATGGTGGCGATGCGCGCGGCCAGCGGCAGCTGGTCCGGGAACACGAAGAAGATCAGCGTGGCCAGGGCCACAAGAAACAGGTAGGGCAGTGAGCGTTTCATGGCATCAGGCCTTGGGTGCAACGAGCAGACCGTGCGGGCGCCAGGCCAGCAGCAGCGCCATGGCCAGGAAGAAAAACAGCGAGCCCCAGTCGGACGCGAGGTACTTGCTGGCAGTGTCGATGACGCCCAGCGTGAGCGACGCGGCCAGCGAGCCAGCAATGCTGCCCATTCCACCCACGGCCACCACCACCAGCACGAGCACGAGGTATTTCACCGGGTAATACGGCTCCAGCGGCATGAGCTCGGCCCCCAGGATGCCCCCCAGCCCGGCCAATGCCGCGCCCACCGCGAAGGTGGCCACATAGACCAGCTGCACCGGGATGCCCAGGGCTGAGGCGGCTGCGGTGTTGTCCACCGTGGCACGCAGCCACACGCCAAAGCGCGACTTGTTGAGCACCCAAAACGCTGCGAGCACGACCAGCACACCGCTGGCAATCACGAGCAGGCGCTGCGCGGGCAAGGTGCGGATGCCCAGGTCCACCGCATGTGACAAGGATGGCGGCAAAGGAATCAACTGCACCTCAGGACCCGCCAGGAGGTTGGCCGTGGCCACGAAGAGGAAGGTGAGGCCGATGGTGAAGAGCACCTGCTGCAGCTCCGTGCGCCGGTACAGGCGGCGCAGCACCGTCACCTCCAGCAAGGCACCGAGCAGGCCGGTGGCTAACACAGCCAGCGGCACGCCCACGTAGAACGACAGGCCCTGCTCGCGCACCAGCCAGGAGGCGATGTAGCCGCCGGTCATGGCGAAGGCACCGTGGGCCAGATTCACGAACCGCATGAGGCCGAGCGTGACCGACAGGCCCACGGCGATGATGAACAGCACCATGCCGTAGGCGATGCCGTCGATCAGGATGTTGGCGAACAGGGTCACGCAGCGGTCCTCTTGTCTGGCGCGCGTTTACTTGACCAGGCCGTGGTCGACCTGCGGCCCGAAGCTCTGGACCTCCTTGTTGATCATCAGGCCGCCTGCGCCTTTTTCCACCGTGCGCAGGTACACGTTCTGCGTGATGTGGCGTGTGTTGGGGTCGATGCTCACCGGCCCGCGCGGGCTCTCCCATTTGTGGCCCTTGATCGCGGCCATGGCCTTGTCACCGTCGCGCTGGCCACCGGTGGCTTCGATCATCTTGTGGATCACGGCCATGCCGTCCCAGGCGCCCACGGTGGCGTAGTTGAGCACCGCGTCCTTGTTGACCTTCGCCACGGCCGCGGCAAACGTCTTGTTGGCGGCCGAATCGTGCGCCGCGCTGTAGTGGAAGGCGGTGGTCAGGCCCAGGGCCGAGTCGCCGAATTTCTGCAGATCGAACTCATCGGTTTCCGCCGTGCCCAGGAACTCGACACCGGCGGCCTTCAGGCCGTTTTCGTTGTAGGCCTTCACAAAGCCCAGGTTGGGCGGACCACCGGGCAAGAACACGTAGACGGCTTGTGCACCACTGGCCTTGATGCGCTGGGCAAACGGTGCGAAATCGGTGGTGCGGATCGGCATGCGGATGCTCTCCACCACCTCGCCGCCTTGCTTTGCGAATTCGGCCTTGAAGGCGTTTTCGGCGTCCAAGCCCGGCGCGTAGTCGGTGACGGCCGTGACGACCTTCTTGATGCCCTTTTTGGCCGCGTGCTGGGCCAACGGCACCGTGACTTGCCACAGCGTGTAGCTGGTGCGCACGTAGTAGTCGCTCTTGGTCGTGATGTCGGAGGTGGCGGCGTTGAACACCACGAACGGTGTCTTCGATTCCTGGATCACCGGCGCCACCGCGAAGGCGTTGGGCGAGAACACCACGCCACCCAGGTAGTCGACCTTGTCCTTGATCACCAGCTCCTGCGCCAGCGTGCGCGTGTTGGCCGGGTTGGGGCCGCCCTCATCGCGGTAGATGAACTCGACCTCCTTGCCGGCGAGCTTGCCGCCCTGCTGCGCCACATAGCCTTCTGCCCCTGCCTTGAACAGCGCGCCGTAGTGGGCGAAGGGACCCGAGAACGGGGCAATGATGCCGACCTTGACGGTCTGGGCAGCGACGCTGCCCATGGCGAACGCGGCAGCGAGCGTGCCGACCAGCTTCCATTGAAAACGCATGGTTGTCTCCTGGGATGGTGCTTGCGCTCTGGACGGCGAAGCTGCTCGCATCATAGAAAAACTAGTTGATATACCAACTAGTGGAAACCCCAACCAATCACCGATCAATCATCAACCAGCCTCGTGCCGGCCAAAGGACAGATGCACCCGCCCCGTCACGCTGCCGCAAGGCAGCGCGTACCACCGGCGGGCACAGGTTGTCTTCCTCCACCCGGGAAGGTCGCGCCGATATGAAACCGCCGTCGGCTGCGTTGCGACCATCGGCATGCCCGCTGCCCCGGTCAGACGGTGGGATCGGGGAATGATGGGATTTCGTGGACGAACGTGATCCGGCCCCGCAGCGCCTGGCTTGCGGGGCCGGATCGATGGCGCTGCGGCGGCTAGGTGGTGAAGTCGCCGCTGGCTTCGGGCTGGAACAACAACGTGACGATTTCAACCGAGCACACATCCCCGCTGGGCGCACGCCAGCGGGCGATAGCGCCCACACGTTGCCCCAGCAGGCTCGCCCCCACGGGGGAGAGCACCGAGATGAAGCCCAGGTGCGGCTCGGCGTCGGCGGGGGAGCACAGTGTGAGCTTTTGCCGCTTTCGGGACTCCAGGTCTTCCACGATGACTTGCGAATACATCGTGACGACGTCTGACGGAATCTCGCGCGAGGGGACGAGGTCCAGTGACTCGAGCGCATCGGTCAGCTCGGGCGGAAAGCGTGTGCCGCACAGCTTGTTCAGGCGTGCGAAATCGATTTCGGTGAGCAGCCGCTCACCCGCAAGGTATCTGTGCATGTTGCACTCCAACTGGTGCAGGCCCGCCGGAAAAAGGCGGCGCCCGCTGTCGCGCTGGGCGGGGGCCCGGCGATGGTTGGTTTGCGCAAAAGGAGGAAGGGGTATCGCCGGGCTCAAGAATGTGCGGCCGGCTGGCGCAGTCCCGCCGAACCCATCAGCTTGCGGTCGACCACAGCATCGCAGGCTGCGAGGGGCATGCAGGCTGCTGTGTGGACAACGATGGTTGGGTAGAACGCCATGCGCACATTGTAGGAGGCCGTTCCTGCAAGAGACCCCGCTCATCGGCATTCACCGAATGCTGGTCCGACACCCGCGCCATGTGGCAGGACGGGTCACACAAAACAAAAAAGCCCTCGTTTCCGAGGGCTTCACTGCCAAGCAAGTGCTTGTTCTGGTTGGTTGCGCGGGCAAGATTTGAACTTGCGACCTGGGTTATGAGCTCGACAATCTCATTGTGTAGACACGTTGACCTACGCCGTTTTTGGTCGGGCGCAATCGTCATCACACAAAGCGAAACTCGAAATCTTCAACCAGCACAACAACTTACACAGCCGACTTCGTCGCTGACGAATGACACCGAACAAACTCTCGGGGCATCACCTGCAAACCAACGTCATCGACAAGCAACAAAGCACCTCTTACGGGCCCTCATTGTACTTCCTCAATTTGTGACCGTTGGGTTTGAGGAGGTAGGACCATCGCGACGGCTCTGACACATGAACTCATGAATTTTTCGGTGCTCTGACGCACTTGAAAGCTGGCACCGTTGCATCTACCCTATCTCGATATTCAGAATGGATGCTCATGACTACACCAGACGAACGCACCCGTGCCCTGCGCTTGGCGAGTGAATTGCTGCAGGACTTGGAAAAACGCCAAGATGTACCCGCCGATCTCCGCGTCCGGACTCGGGGCGTTTTACGCCACTACCCAGAGGAGTGGCAACTGCGCATGATGGTCGAGGATTGGCAACGTCTGGGGGACTCGACTTTCGGGCTGGCTCCTGAGCCAGAACGGCCCGACCCCCTGCTGATACCGAAAGTCCGCCAGGGTTGAACGAACTGCCTACCAACAGCCGCACAGTTCAGCAGTTGGCATCCAATATTCATCGGCCTTCGTGACGGCTGTTTCTATAAGGAGCCCTCGATTTCCTGTAGGGCGGTTCAAGACTGGGCTGAGATAGTCGCTGCTCTCAGCCGGCTCGATACGCTGGGTCCTGAGGCTCGTTCTTCTGCTCACGAATGATCTGTAGAGCGATTTCGACCGAAAGCGTTTCGGCTGCCTTTGACCACGACCAAGTTGACGGCATCGAGCCCTTGTCGACTTCTGCCAATGCAAGCGTCAGCCGTTCTTCCAACGTCTCACGAATGGCGGTCATGCGCTCCAGATCAATCGTCAAGCCCTTGGCTATTCGGTGGGCCGCCACAAGGTCCAGCGCAAACCGCATCGAGTGGCGCAGCTCAAGTGGATCGAACTCGTTTTGGTGCATACAGTCGCAAGCTACTCGCCTCCAGGGCCCCGAGCATTCAGGGGAAACCCGACCTACCGAGGCGAGCCTCGGAAATTTAAAGCCGAACTGCAAGCTCGGTCACGTGATGTCGCGTGGGGATTTGGCCCACCGGAATCACGCCGCAAGACGATCAAACATTCTGGCCAGCCAGCTCTTTTCCACCTCTTCAGGCGGTAGCGCAGGGGCCCCGAGTTCAACCAACTTCGCCTCAACCTGTGACAGGCCAACATGTCGGGCTGCCTGAACAGGCGTCATGGCATCGAACTCGGAGTGCAGACAGGGGTTGGCTCCTGCATCAAGCAAATAGAGGGCGACCTCTTCCTGCTTGGCCAGGATGGCGGCTACCAGCGGCGTCGACAAAAATTCGGGATGGGCGTAGTCGATGTCGGCACCCAGTTTCACGTAGTACTCGACCAGCGGGAGATCGCCGCTTTCGGCCGCGGCATACATCTCTTTCCAGTTGCCCCCAGACATACAGCCTCCTTGGAGTTGAAACGGGCAAAGGCATTGACCATCATGGGAACCGCCGAACACCCAGTGATGAATCGCGCCGTCATCGGGACGGCAGAATGCGAGAGTCAATCCATGCAAACTGACTTTGCTCAGCATTCTGCGCGAGTTCAGAGCAGGGCCTGCTCGTCACCCTCGGGGCGGATGTGCCGGTCTCATCAAGACGAACGTCAGCCTACGACAAAAGGACCAAGTCGTGTTCGACCAACTCGTTGAGGTCAATGCGAAACCGTGGGGTCATCTCGATGTCCGCTTGTGGCGGCGTATCGCTGAAGTCTAGCCGGCCACGCACCCGCCCGGCCAACCTACATGGCAACGGGGTGCTGCAGAATCGATGCCTACTGGAAGCAAATTTCGTGTGTCCAAGAGAGCCGATCCGGGTGTCCCGATCCTACCGTTCCCGCTGTCCAAGCGAAACCGAACTGAGTGTCCAACAGCGACTGAAACACGCAACCGACGCTCTCTTAAAAGTTACGCATCCAGAACAAGGCACTGAGAGCTGGACCGCGACACACAGATCATCATCGACTTATTTGCCCTACGCTCTTCGGCGGTGAGGATGCTGTCCCGGTGATCTACTTGACCGTCCAACACTTTGGTCTCGCACGCACCACAAAGTCCTTCGCGACAACTGTGGTCCGGCAACAAACCGTTGTCCAACATGGCATCCAAGATCGACTTTCCGGCACTGACCTGGATGACTTTCGAACTGCGCCGCAACTCCACCGTGAACTCGGATGCAGCCGGCAGCGGGACTTGAGGCGCAGCAAATCTTTCAAGATGTACTTGATGCAGGTTCAAATTTGAACACTCCCTTTGAAACGCATCAAGCATCGGTGCTGGCCCACACGCATAAAAGTGCGTCGCAGGGGAATAGGGCGACAACAACGCGTGCAAATCGGGTGGTCCGCCCTCTTCGTTGTCGAAGTGGTACAAAACTTTCAATCCACGCGCGCTCAGGAAGTTCAAGTCCTCCAGGAACGCTGCGTCCTGTCGCGACCTGGTGCAATAGATCAAGTCAGCTGTTCGCCCCAATTCGAGCAGTCGGTCCAGCATGCACAGCATGGGGGTGATGCCAATCCCTCCTGCCAGAAACACCGAATGCAGCGCGGCTTCG
Organism: Hydrogenophaga sp.; assembly: GCF_048549895.1. GTDB lineage: Bacteria > Pseudomonadota > Gammaproteobacteria > Burkholderiales > Burkholderiaceae_C > Hydrogenophaga. The sequence continues at coordinate 18,602 of NZ_JBLYYB010000052.1, read as the reverse complement.
TCCAGAGCAAAATTGTTGCGTGGCTCGGAGATCTTGAGCACTTGACCAACGCGGAGGTTCTCATGCACAAACTTGGAACCACCGCGGCTTTTTCGATCCTTCAATACGCCCACAACATAGCGGCCCGAATCTGAGCACGGGTTGAGCACAGAATAGTTCCGCACGAGACCATTGCCCAGGTGGAGATCAATGTGTGAGCCTGGCTCATGCGGTGGAAACTGCACGCCATCTTCCGCTGGTTTCAGTTCAACGCTGACGGTATCCGGGGCCTCATAGCGCAGGGTGTGCACTCGTGCAGAAAGCGTGGATGTAGACATGGAAAAACGAATTCAACCTGGACACAGATGAGTGACAGCGGGGATTACATGATGTGGAGACCGCCGTCCACCATCAACGTTGTGCCGGTGATGAAGGAGGCTTCACTCGAAGCCAGCCAGAGGATGGGCCGTGCAATTTCGATGGGGTCAGCCCACCTCCCAATCAAGGACGTGTCCTTGCGTTCAGTCTTGAGTTGTTCCACGTTCTTTCCAGCATCCTGCGCGCGGCCCACGTGAAAATCGGTCAGCGTGGATCCTGGACAGACGGCATTCGCCCTTACCGAATGTGGCGCCTCTTCAAAGGCGAGCGTGCGTGTGTATGCGAGTTGGGCGGCTTTGGTTGCATCGTAGAGGCCCATTCCCCGGCGTCCTGTGACCGCATAACAAGACGACACATTGACAATGCTTCCCGCGCCCGAAGCGCGCAACGCCGGTAGGGCAGCTTTGCAGTAATTGGACATTCCGACCAGGTTGACGCCCACCATCGCTTGCCATTCACCGGGTGTTGCATCGGCCGCTGCCGAATAGTTTCGCATCGCTGCGTTGTTGACAAGAACATCCAACGAACCCCACGCGTCGACACAGTGCCTGGCGCTGGCCATCGCCGCCTCCTCATTGGTCACATCAGCGTGCATGCCGAACACCCTCGCATCAGGCTGAGCATTCAGAATGGCGGCCTTCGTTCTCGCGAGTGCCTGCGCATCGGCATCCACCATCAAGATGGCAGCGCCTTCGCGAGCGAACAAGGCGGAAACGGCGGCGCCGATGCCGGCGCCCGCGCCTGTAATCAGCGCGACCTTGTTCGCCAACCGGTAACTGTTGGTGGTCAATCAGTTCACCTTCGCGCCAGTGTCCTTGATGACCTTGCCCCAGCGCACGATCTCCGTCGAAATCCAGTTGCTGAACTCCTGCGGTGAGCTGGCGACGATTTCAAACTCCATGTCTTTCAGACGAGCTTTGATTTCCGGAGAGTTGATGATTCTCACCATCTCTTGGTTGTATCGGGCAATGATGTTGGGTGGCGTGCCTGCCGGGGCAAGAAAGCCGATCCAGGATGTCGCCTCGAAGTCCTTCAATCCCGATTCACTGAGCGTGGGAATGTCCGGTGTACTTTCGAAGCGCTTCGTGCCCGAGGTGGCCAGTAACTTCAACTTCCCTTCCTTGACGAACCCTTGTACGTTGCCCGGTACAAAGAAGCCTGCTTGAACATTCCCGGCCAGCAGGTCAGCCACGGCCGGCCCGGCACCGCGGTAGGGGATGTGCGTCATCCGGAAGCCCGCTTCCGACTTCATCATTTCCATCGTCAAATGCGATGCACTGCCCAGTGACACCGACCCATAGGAATACTTGGTCGGATTGGCCTTGGCTTTGGCGATGAAGTCCTGAACACTGGTGATCCCTGTGGCGGGATTCACCACCAAGTATTGGGGGGACTTCACCGCCAGGGTGATGGGCGCGAGGTCCTTCACGGGGTCGTAGGGCATGTTGTCGAACAGGGTCACGTTGATCGCCAACGGGCCGTTGTACCCAACCAGGAGGGTATGCCCATCCGGCGCGGACTTCACCACGTCCAGCGCACCGATGTTCCCGCCCGCTCCGCCTTTGTTCTCGACCACAAAGGGTTGCCCGAACGCTTCCTGAAGCTTGGGCGCCAGAAGCCGGGCCAACACGTCGTTCGTGCTGCCGACGATGGGCACCACGATTCGGACCGTCTTGGTAGGACGCCAATCGGCTGTAGCTTGTGACCATGCGGGGGACGCCGCAAATGCCATGAGCACGGCGCTGGCGATGAGTGTTTTGGATGCAGTCATGTTGTCTCCTTCTTTGTGGGTGGAAAAGCGAACGATTTCAGAGGCTGAAGACAGGCTTCTCTGTGCTGTCGGCGAGGTGCTCCCTGGCCCACTCAACTGGGCTCTGTTCTTTGGGCAGCAACACACCTGCCGGACGCACACGTTGTTGACTTGAATCCAGCGCTGGCGGCATAAGCCCCTCTTCCAGTCCCAAGGCAGCCTCGTGCAACATGCGACGCGCCATCACGATGGCCTTGTCTGTGGGCAGTAGTCGCTCAGCTTCGTGGTTCTGGATAGAGCCCATGCTTTCTTGCAGGGAGTAGTCCTGTGCAGAGAAGCCAAAAACTCCGCTGTAGGCTCGGTGCTCTTTTTGGGCCACACGGTCCATCTGGTACCCGTTCTCCCGATTGGCCGCAGGGACGAAACTGCCGGGAGCCTCGTACTCGACGTGGATACCCATGCCGGCCTTCATTGCATCCAGCTCTTCCTGGCTCAATGGTCGATTGGGTTGCCAGTTGATGCTCCAGGCCCAGCAGCTGTGATCGTCGATCGGTACCCAGATGTGACCGCCCAAGGCGTGGTCACCGAATGGTGCAATCAGCGTGAACCAAGGGAACAACCATTGGGTGACGCGCCAATAGTAGGAGTCAGGTTCTCCATTGCGGCGGCCAAACAGGCTCAAGCCAAAGGGTGTTTTCTCGATCTCGAACACCACATTGCCATCGGCTTTGATGTAGTCGAGCGCCTTCACGCCTTTGTGCATCGGGTCCGAGTCAACCTCGTAGCGGTGAACATATGAGACGTGGGCGGTATCGATCCCACCCTCCATGGCCTGCAGGTAGCTTGAGTACTGCAGCCGTTTCGATACATAGACGTGCTCGGGTGGTAGGGTGCACCACTCCAGTTCCGGCAGTTCTGGCTGCTGATCGGCGGGGCCCATGTAGGCCCAGACGATTCCTCCGCGCTCGATGCAGGGGTACCCCTTGATATGCATGCGCGCACAAGCTTGCGGTGCAGAGGGAACATCGACACATTGGCCTGCGCTGTTGAACTTGAGACCGTGGTACGCGCAGCGGATGCCATTTTCCTCATTGCGTCCGAAGAACAGCGACACCCCGCGATGTGAACAGAACTCACTGATCAGGCTTGCCTGGCCATCCGAGTTTCGAAAAGCCAGCAACTTTTCGCCCAACAGCTGTACCCGCACCTGGGGGCCATCCGGCTCCGCGATTTCGCTCGACATCAGCGCCGGGACCCAGTACCGCCGCAACAGATTGCCCATGCGGGTCTCAGGTCCGACCCGGGTAAGCGTTTCCGACATTTCTTTGTTCACGTGAATCTCCAAAGTCTCTTGATGCTTGCTTATGTCCATCTAGTGGACATGTAGTCCATGGTATGGACAGCATTGATTTCCGTCAAGAGTTGAGAGATCAGTCCGACAGGCGGACAGTTGGACGCGTAACATCCGCCAACAGCAATGAACGGGCGAACGGAAGTGGAACCTCCAGAAAAACCGGGTGAAGGTGTCCGAGCAGTGGACAGGGCACTGCAAATCTTGATGGCCTTTACCGCAGACGACCATCGACTCACCGCCGGGGAACTGACCAAACGCGTGGGTCTCAGCCGCCCCACGCTCTACCGACTCCTGCACACGCTGGAGAACAGCGGATTCATCGTGTCGTCTGGAGATCCGCAGAGGTTCGAACTTGGCCCGTCAGTGGCTCATCTGGCTCATGTTTGGAGCGCCAGTCTGGACATCGCAACGATTGCCCAGCCGATGATGCGCAGACTCTGGGATCAGACAGGAGAGACCGTCTCTCTCTTGGTGCATCAGGGCAACAGTCGAATTTGTGTTGCCGAACTAGCCAGCGGACAACCCTTGAGCTTCAAACGCGGCGTGGGGTACCGCGAGGACGTAACGTTGGGCGCCAGCGGTCGCGTGATCCTTGCTCATATTCCCTCACCAGAAACATACATCAATCGCGACAAGGCAACTCCGACGGATGTGGTGGAGTACCTCGATCGTCTGAAGAGGATTCGGGAGCAAGGGTATGAAGTCAGTCGCGACGAACTGATCAAAGGAGCAGTCGCCGTTGCCGTGCCCTTCTTCATGGGCGGTGGCAAAGTCGCGGGCTCTCTAGCTGTATTTGGACCAGGAGTTCGCGTAGATGGTCAGCGCGTTCAGACTTTTGCGGCAATGTTGATGGTTGAGGCGACCGCCCTTTCACAAGCTCTTGGACAGCGGCTTGTATCGACGAACGCCGCCAAAGCTTGAAGGTAGAGGAAGCAGTCTTCGTCTAGGAATCCAAACGGCAACAAAAAACCAGTACGATTTGAGGCGTTACACGCTTGGGACGGAACTCAGCAGGCCAATGGTTCGGAGCAATGCCTCGGGACTGGCGATGCCTTTGCCGGCAATGTCCATGGCACTTCCGTGGCCCACACTGGAAAGCACCACGTCTCCTCCTACGCTGAGCGCGCTTGCGGCGTTGGGTGCGAGCAGCTTGATTGGAATATGCCCCTGGTCATGGAACATGGCTACATAGAGGTCGTGCTGCCTGTAGGCCAGTAGTGTGTCTGCGCCCGTCGGCTCGCTTACGTCGTGGCCTTCCGCACGCAACTGCGCCACCGCAGGCTGCACCATCAGCGAGTCATCCAAGCCAAACAATTGGCCCTCTGATGCGTGTGGATTGATGCCGAACATGCCTACACGAGGTGTCGCCAGGCCCAATTGCCGACAGGCAAGGATGCCTGCGTGTGTGGCATGCACAATCAAGTCGGTGCTGAGGCGATCAAGAGCAGTTCGAACACTCTCGTGCAGAGTGACATGCACAATACGCAAGCCTCCGCCCACCAGCATCAAGAAAACAGATTCAGCAGGCTGACCGCACACACGCGCGACCAGAGAAGGGTATCCGCTGAATGTGATGCCTGCCTTCGCGATCGCTGTCTCATGGTGCGGGCAGGCAATGACAGCGTCGCAAACGCCCGCCTGTGCCGCCTGAATGGCCGCGGTGGCACTTGCCACTGCTGAAGCGCCAGCCGCTGCGTCAATCCGACCCGGAATGGCTGCAGCCGGATCAATGGCGCCTGCTTCGTGGCAGCGAACACCCTCTAGCACCCAGCTCAGGTTCAGCTGCTCGGCGCAGCGGCGTAGCACCGAATCCGGACCGAACAGCACAAAGCGGTCATGCTCGGACGAGGGCATTGCAGCTATCGCCTTGAGCGCGATCTCAGGTCCGATGCCATTCGGGTCGCCAATCGAAATGGCAAGCCGCGCACTGCTGCTCATGCGGTCTTGGGCCTGTGTTTGGCAATGAGCGCCTTTGCACCCGCCAGGAGCTTCTCGCCGTCCTGTCCCCGCCTGTTCATCTCCTGGACCCATTCGCTGGCGATGGCTCCAGTGAGTTGTACAAACTCGTTGGTTTGAGCCTCGTTGAAAACGTGCACCTTGTTGCCTCGATCGGTGGCCATCTTGCGGCTGATGGGATCGTGGTCCTGCTGCACCTTGCCGAACCAGGCCGAGGTCTCCATGCCCGAGTTGTCATCGATCACCTTCCTGATATCGGGTGGCAGCGAGGCGTACTTGCTTTTGTTCATCACCATCACGAAGGCGGTGTTGTAGAGCGCTGGCTTGCCAGGCGCGAATTCGCTGTGGTGCTGCACGAGCTCGTGCACCTTCACCGAGGGAATCACCTCCCAAGGCAAGGCCGCACCCTCGATCACGCCCTTGGACAGCGCATCTGGAATCTGTGGCAGCGGCATGCCCACGGCGGAAGCCCCGGCAGCGTTGAGCAGCTTGGTGGCTTGCCGGGTCGGACCTCGCACCTTCATGCCGCGCAGGTCGGCAGCGCTGATGATGGGTTTTGTTTTTGAGTGCAGTACGCCCGGGCCATGGGTGTGGAAGGCCAGCGGTTGCACATCCTTGAACTCGTCTGCCGCATGGGTCTGCAGGTACTCCCAGGCCGCGCGGGAGGCGCCAATGGCGTCCACCGTCATGAACGGTAGTTCGAACACCTCGGTGCGCGGGAAGCGGCCGGGCGTGTTGCCGGCCAACGTCCAGACGATGTCGACCACTCCGTCGCGCGCTTGGTCGTAAAGCTGCCCAGGCGAGCCGCCCAGCTGCATGGCCGGGTAACCTTCAAACTTGATGCGACCGCCCGAGTCTTTCTCGACCTTGGTCATCCAGGCCTTGTGTGCGTTGAGATACACATTGGAAGTCGGGGCCATGAAGGTATGGAACTTCAGGGTGACCACTTGCTGGGCGAAGGCCCCCAGGGAGGGTGCTCCAAGGGAAACGGCTGCCGCCGCCGATTTGATGAGTGTTCTGCGTTGCATCATGGGTTTGTCTCCTGGATTGATGGGAAAGGCGTTCCGGCCCCCTGGTCGGTGCTAGCTTCTTGTAATGACGGTAATCAAGCAGGGCTCGCCTGCGAAACGAACTTGGTGACGAGGTAGCTGTCGAAGGTTTCACTGCCGCCTTCGCTGCCCATCCCGCTGTCCTTCACGCCACCGAATGGTGTTTCTGCCAACGTGATGCCGAAATGGTTCACGTTGACCATGCCCACCTCAAGGCCGTTGACCATGCGCTCCGAGGTTTTGATGGAGCCGGTGAACACGAAACCGGTGAGGCCAAAGGGCAGGGCGTTGGCGCGCTTCAACACCTCGTCGGTGTCTTGGAAGCGCGTGATCGGTGCGACCGGGCCGAAGGGTTCTTCGAGCATCAGGCGCGCGTCGTCGGGAATGTCGGTGAGGATGGTGGGCGGGTAGAAGTAGCCCGGGCCGGCGAGCCGCGTGCCGCCGCTGGCCAGCTTCGCGCCACGCTCCAGCGCATCGGCCACGAAGCCTTCCATGGCATCGACCCGGCGCAGGTGCGCCAGGGGGCCCATCTGCGTGTCCTTGTCCATGCCGTCTCCTACCTTCAAGCCACCGTAGGCTTTCGTGAAGGTGTCGAGGAAGCGGTCGTACACCTTCTCCTGCACGAAGAAACGGCTGGGCGCAATGCACAGCTGACCCGCGTTGCGCGCCTTGAAACGCGCCAGCAGATGGGCCGCGTCGTCCACGTCGGCGTCGTCGAATACCACCACCGGCGAGTGCCCGCCCAGTTCCATGCTGATGCGCTTCATGTGCAGGCCGGCGAGCGACGCCAACTGCTTGCCCACCGGCACCGAGCCGGTGAACGACACCTTGCGCGAGATCGGCGAGCGGATCAGGTGGTCCGACACCTCGGCCGGCACGCCCCAAACCACGTTGAGCACGCCCGGGGGCAGACCCGCGTCGTGGAACAAGCGCGCGAGCGCGATCACCGCGCCCGGCGAATCTTCCGGTCCCTTCAGTACCAGCGTGCAACCCGCGCCAATCGCCGCCACCATCTTGCGGATGGCCTGGTTGAACGGAAAGTTCCAGGGCGTGAAGGCCACGCATACCCCGACGGGCTCGCGCAGCACCAGCTGGCGCACATGCGGCAGGCGCGCGGGAATCACGCGGCCATAGATACGGCGGCATTCCTCAGCGTGCCACTCCGCGTGTTCGGCGCAGGTGGTTACTTCCAGCAGCGCCTCGCTCAGCGGCTTGCCCTGGTCGAGTGTGATCTGACGTGCGATCTGGGGTGCGCGTTCGCGCGTGAGCTCGGCCACGCGGCGCAGCACCTTCGAGCGTTGCATCGGCGAACTCTTGCGCCAGCTCTCGAAGGCACGTTGCGCTGCGTTCAGCGCGCGGTCCAGGTCATCGCGGCGTGCATGCGGCAACGAGCCGATCACCTCGCTGTTGGCGGGGTTGACGATGTCCTGGTGGGGGCGGTCACCGCCCTCGATGAATTCACCATCGATGTAAAGGTACGGCTTGCCGTAGGCGCTGTCGGTCATGGCGGGCCTGCCGATCAGATGAACACCGAGCCACCATCGACGGCGATGGTCTGGCCGGTGATGAACCCCGCGCCGTCGCTCGCGAGGAACAGCAGCGCTCCGACCAGATCCTCGGGCACCTGGTCGCGCTGCAGCGAGCGGCTGGTTTTGCGCACCACGTCGCCCATCTTGCTGTGCATGTCGTTTTCGAGCACGCCGTCACTCAGCGTGAAGCCTGGTGCGATGGCGTTGACGGTGATGTTGTCCTTGCCGAGTTCGCGTGCCAGTGAGCGGGTGAATGCGATCACCGCGCCCTTGCTGGCCACGTAGTGCAACATGTTGGGCGTGCCCTTGATCGGCGTGGTGGACGCGATGTTCACGATGCGGCCAAAGCCGTTCTTGCGCATCGCGGGCACGACCGCCTTTGCGCACACAAAGGGCCCGAGGGTGTTGACTTCCATCACACGCATCCACTCGGCGTCGCTGATCTGGTCGAACGGTTTGAGCGTCAGCGTGGTGAACAGGCCGGCGTTGTTCACCAGCACGTCAAGCCGGTCGAACGCTTTCACGGCCTGTTCGACCATCCCTGCCACGTCGGCAGGATTGACCACATCGGTCTGCGTGCCTATCGCCTTCAAGCCCTGGGCCTTGAGGCGCTCGGCCGCTTCTGCGGCGCCGCGAAGGTCGGCGATGACGACTTGGTGGCCGGCGCGCGCGAGCGCTTCAGAGAAGGCGAAACCGATGCCGCTGGCGCCGCCAGTGACCGCGATGACCCGGGATGCTGCTTTCATGTATTGTCTCTTTCTGTGGGAAGGGGTAGGTGTTGAATAGGGCTATGGCCTTAGGCCGGTGCGGGCGCGAGCGCGAGGGCTTTGCGTGCGCGCATGTGCGCGGCGGGGTCGTTTAGGGATTCGACGGCGCTCAGCTGGTCGCCGCGGTAGCGCAGCACCGAGAAGCGGCCAGTGGCCGGGTCTCCCTCGATGTCGCTGCGGTCACCCGGCTCGGCCAGGCCCGCCATCTGCAGCCGGCAAAGACCTTGCTCGCTCCAGAACCAGGGCACTTTGGCGTATGGCGCTGCTTGGCCGCACAGGCGCGCGGAGATGCAGCGCGCTTGGTCGACTGCGTTCTGCACCGACTCGATGCGCACACGGGCACCACCGCTGAAAACAAATGGAAAACTCGCGCAATCGCCGAGTGCGGAAATGGCCGGGTCGCTGGTGAGCAGCAGCTCGTCTACCTCAATGCCGTTGCCGACCGCCAGGCCAGCACCGCGCGCCAGCTGGTCGTTGGGGCTCACGCCGACCGCGACCACCACCAGGTCGGCCGCGATTTGGCTGCCATCCCGCAGGCGCAGGCTGGTGGCGTGGCCGTGTGCGCCTTCAATGGCAGCGAGCTGCGCCGACAGATGAAACCGCGTGCCCTGCGCTTCGTGGAACGCCTGCAGGTGCAGCGCCATCGGCACCGAGAGAGCGCGCGCCAGGGGCCTCGCGGCGGTCTCGGCGACGTGCATTGGCAGGCCCATGCCGCGCGCTACGGCCGCGAGTTCCAGACCGATGAAGCCGGCGCCGACCACGGCCACCGCTTGCGCCTGGGCCAGCCCCGCGCGGATGCGCTGTGCATCCACGAGTCCGCGCAGCACGAAGACGCCTTGCAGGTCGGCGCCTGGCACGGCCAGCGGGCGTGCGGCCGCGCCGGTGGCGAGCACCAGGTGGTCGTAGGGCAGCGCCTCGCCGTTGGAGAGCCGCACCAGACGCGCCACACGGTCGATACCTTGCACCCGCGTACCGCCGAGCACGCGTGCGCCGATGCGCTCGTAGAACGCGGGCGGGCGCAGCAGCAGGCCGGTCTCGTCCACCTTGGCCTGCAGGAAACCTTTGGACAGTGGCGGGCGCTGGTAAGGCAGGCCTGGCTCGTCGCCCACCAGGGTGATGGGCGCCGCAAAGCCCGACTCGCGCAGCGACGCCGCAAGCTGAAAACCGCCCTGCCCGGTGCCGACGATGACGACGCCGTGGACCATCAGACCTGGCGCTCCGGGATGTGCACGATCAGCTCGTCAACGCCGGCGGCGAGCACGAGCTGGCAACCGAGACGGCTGTGTTCCTGGCGTTCGCTCGCGGCGCTGGCGAGCATTTCGTTCTCGACTTCGCTGGTGGACGGCAGGAAGCCGACCGAGGCCGGGTCCACGTACACATGGCAGGTGGCGCACATGGCCGAACCACCGCATTCGGCGACGATGCCGGCGATGCCGTGGGTGACGGCCGTCGCCATCACCGTGGCACCGGCGCTGGCGGGGACGGATTCGCGCGAGCCGTCGGGTTGCACGTAAACAATCTGGGGCATCGTGGGCCTCTTTCGTGGTTTCTGTGGAATAGTTAGTCAACGGTCGCCAGCAGCGGCTCGACCGTAACCGGCATGTGCTTCAGCCCGCGCACGGTGTTGTTGAAATGCTGGACCGGCTCGCCGTCAAGACGGAACGAAGCCACTCGGCGCGCCAGCGCGGTGAGCACGATCTCGCCCTCGAGGCGCGCCATCATCTGGCCCGCGCAGCCGTGGATGCCGGTGCCGAAGGCCATGTGGCCGGTGGCGCGGCGTGTGATGTCGAAGCGGTCGGCGTTGGGCCAGCGACGCGGGTCGCGGTTGGCCGAGGCAATGAATACGACGATCTTCTGGCCGGCTTTCACGGTGATGCCGCCGAGTTCCACGTCCTGCGTGCTGGTGCGATAGAACGAATGGAAGGTGCTGTCGAAGCGCAGCACCTCCTCGAGCGCTTGGCGGGCCAGCGAAGGGTCTTCGCGAAGCAGCGCCCATTGTTCGGGGTGGCGCGCGAAGCAGGTGATGGCGTTGCACAGCGTGAACACGGTGGTGTCCAGCCCGGCGGAGAGCAGGGTGCGCACCAGCATGCCAGCTTCGTCGTGGCCGATCTCGCCCGCGTCGGCGGCGGCGAAGAGCTGTGCACCCAGGCCATCCTTGGTGAGCGCGTCGCGCTGGCACACCCGGGCGATCCAGTTCACCGCCTCGCCAGAGCTGTCCATGCGAGCCTGGAAGCGCTCGTTGATCGGGCCGAAACCGTTGAACACCATGTCGCCATACGGAAGCAGGTGCTCGCGCCCCTCGGCGGGCAGGCCCACGGCGTCACCGAAGGCCTTGATGGGGAAGGCTTCGCAGAGGTCTTTGGCGGCGTCGAACGAACCGCGCTCCACCAGACTGTCGACCATGCGCGCCGCCACGTCTTCGAAGGTGGCGCGCAAGCGGCCGATGGACACTGGCGAGAGCACGCGCGCTACCACCTTGCGCGTGCGGCTGTGGTGGGGTGGGTCGGCTTCCAGAATGATGCTGGGTTTGCGCCACGGCGCTTCAGTGTGGAAGTTGGCCAGGCCCACGCCAGCGCTGGAGCAAAACACATCTGGCTGCGACAGGATGCGCTGCACCTCGTCGTGGCGCGCGACCGCAAGCACACCGTAACGTTCCAGCCAGGCCCAGGTGCCAAGCTCGCGCAATTGTTCGTAGTGCGGGTAGGGGTTGGCCAGTACCTCGGTGGTGTAGGGATCGAAGTCGCTGGTGGGAACGTCGGTGTAGGGGTTGGGGTGGATCATCTGTGAGCTCCTCTTCGGGTGCGCTTCAATCGGCCAGCGCGGGTGTGCGGGGTTGGGCAATCACGAACGAGTCGCAGAAGAACGCGTCGTGCGGTAGGCCCCGTGTGGCGATGAATTCGCTTCGCGCCGCGCTCACCATGGCGGGCGCACCGCATGCATACACCTGGTGGCCGGCGAGGCTGTCGTGGTCTTGCAGCACGGCTTGGTGCACGAAGCCGGTGCGGCCGGTCCAGCCGGTATCGGGTTCGGAAAGCACGGGCACGAAGCGCAGGCCGGCCTGTCGGGCCCAACCGCGCGCTAGGTCGAGCAGGTACAGGTCTTTCTCGGTGCGCGCGCCCCAGTACAACGCGATCTCGCGCTGCTGGCCCTGGCGCAGGCCGTCTTCCACCATGGACTTGATCGGTGCAAAACCGGTGCCACTGGCCAGCATGACGATGGGAGCGTCGCTGTTCTCGCGCAGGTGGAAGTCGCCGTGCGGCAACTCCACCGGAAGTGTGTCGCCGACGCTGAGGTCCTGCGCGAGCCTTTGTGAAAACGCACCTCCCTCGAGCAGGCGGATGTGCAGTTCGGCTCCGTCGTTCTGGTGTGGTGGATTGGCCATGGAGAAACTGCGGCGCTGGCCATCTGGCAACAGGACCTGCAGGTATTGACCTGCCTTGAATTTAACTTTCTCGCCTGCGGGAAAACGCAGCTTGAGACGTGCCACGTCGCCGGCCAGAAAGTCAATGCGCATGACCCTGGCGTCGAGCTGGCGGCGCGCGTTCGGATCGGTCTTCTCGATCTGGCGCGGTTCGATCGAGATATCGGTGAGTGGCCTGGCCTGACAGAACAGCACCTGCCCTTGCAAGATCTCGTCGGCGGTGAGAGTGTGGTAGCCGGCCGCGCCGGGGCTCACCCGACCCGAGACCACGCGGCCCTTGCAGCTTGCGCACACGCCCGAGTTGCACGAGAACGGCATCTCGTAGCCCGCGCGTCGTACCGCGTCGAGCACGGTCTGGCCCTCGGTGCAGGGCACAGCGTTGCCAAGTCCGGCGATATGGATGAGGTATGTGGTGCTCACGGCGTGCTCACAGTGGAATGGCCAGCAGCGTGTCGGTGTTGTGGCTGTCACAGACCACGACGCGACTGGCCAGTCGCAGCGTGTCGGTGCCATCGATCACCAGTTCATCGAGGTAGCGCCCGGTGGCGAAGATCATGGTCTCGCCGCCGCGCATGACGCGCACCACCAGGAAGGGTGTTTCGCTATGCTGGCCGCGCTGCGTTTCGCCGAGCAGCACAGGCAGGCCCACCAGGTGCCGGTAGCGCTGCTTCTCATACACGTTTGCCGTTCGCAGCGAGAGCACGCGGTCGTTGAGCATCGCGCGCGAGTCGGCGTAGATGAGGCTGGCTTCCATGCCCTGCGCGTGGTTATCGGCGGTGGTCACGCGGTACTCGCACTGCTCGGTGAAGAGCTGGGTCCAGGCCTCGAGCTCGTCGTTGTCGATGCAGCGCGCGCAATAAGCATTGAGCGCCAACGCGCTCGCGGTGTCGATCACCGCGCTCATGCACCCGCTCCCATGTGCAGGCGGTAGGCTTTCCAGAAGCCGCGCACGGACGCTTCCGTGGTGCGGCTGCCTTGCGAGCGCACGCTGTCGCCACCCATCTCGACGATCGCTGCATGGCCACCGGCGCTGGCTATGCCGCGCTGCACGAAGCCACCTACCGCACCGTCTTCCATTGAGACGAAACCGGCTGGACCGATCAGGTTGGATTGCTTGTGGCGCATGGTGCGCAGCTCGGGTGTGTCGTCCTTGAAACCGAGGTAGACCCAGTTCAGCGCCGTGGACTCGACGCCTTCGGGCAGTACCTGGCGCACCGCCAAGGTGTTCTGGATCTGCGCCAGTACGAAACCCGGGAACACCGAGAGTATCTGCAGCGTCACGCCGTCGCCGAATTCGTCCTGGCCTTTCAGCAATGTGGGGTCCTCAAGCTTGAAGTCGTCCTTCTCCGAGCGCAGTTCCTCGGCCTGGTAGTCCTCGCTCTTTTCGGCCGCCGGATCGATAGCCGAGAAACTGATGTGGTTGCCGCCGTCTTCGCTGACCACCACGCCGCCCTTCTGCGAAAGGCGGTTGAGGCGGAAGGTGGTGAAGAACACGTGCAGCAGGCTGGCGTGATAGGTGTCGCGCACGTTCTCCACGTAGAGCTTCCAGTTGTTAGGCAGAGTCTGCTTGAAGCGGCCCAGGATCTGCACCGGTTTGTGCAGCACGCGGGAGATGCCGCGCGCGATTTCGGGGCCGAGGTAGTCCTCTAGGTCGGGCACATCGTCGCTCAGGCTGCCGAACACCAGGCCGCAGAACACGCTGGTGCGCAGCTTGCGCGGGCCGTGGCTCTTCATGCAGAAGGCCGGGTCCATGCCGCCTTCGCCGTTCACGCCGTTCTGGAACGCGATGCCCTTGAGGTTGCCCTGGCGGTCGTAACGCCACGCGTGGTACACGCACTGGAAGTCGCGCGCGGTGCCGCCGTCGTCGAGCACGATCAGCGCGCCGCGGTGCGAACAGCGATTCTCGAACGCGTAGACCTCACCGTCGCTGTCGCGAGCCACCACCACCGGCATGCGGCCGAGGAAGGTGGTGCGGTAGTCGCCGGGTTCAGGCAGTTCGGCCTCAAGACAGAGGTAGTTCCAGGTCGCGCCTTCAAATACGCGCTGCTGCTCGGCTTCGAGCACTGCCGGCTCCTGGTACAGACGGTATGGGATGCGGGTGAATTTCCCGGTTGGCCAGAAAGTCAGCGGGGTAGTGGTGGCGGAGGCTGTTGCGGAGGCGCTCATGTCTGGGTACCTGATTGGTCTTTGAGAATTCGCATATCGAACTTTTGACCGTTTAGTGAACCTCTACTGTATTTTTCGGATTGATGAGGGTCAACAAAATCCGGCAAAATGTTCGAATACCGAACTTATCTAACTTTGAATGAGGCCACAAATGGATGACGATGCACGTGCCGTGGTGGACAAGGAATACGTCATGGGGCTGGAGAAAGGCCTGCTGCTCATCGAGGCGTTCGGCGTCAGCAATTCGCCTCTGACCTTGACCGAAGCTGCCGAAATCACAGGACACAGCAAGGCCTCGACCCGCCGCGCCCTGCTCACCCTCGTCAAGCTGGGGTATGCACGCGCTTCGGGCCGACATTTTTCGCTTGAGCCTCGTACCTTGCGGCTGGTACACGCGTACGTGAATTCCACGCCGCTGACAAAGGTCGCGCAGCCGATCCTGGAAATCACCAGTGAGCGCACGCGCGAGTCCGCATCTCTCGCGGTGCTTGACTCGCACTTTGTCGTTTTCGTGGCGCGCTCAACTCAGCGACGCAGCTTGTCCTTCGGACTCGGCATCGGGGCGCGATTGCCCGCGTACTGTTCGGCCACCGGTCGCGTACTTCTCGCGGGGATGCCGGATGAGGAGGTCGAATTCCGCCTGCAGCGTATGAGCCGACAAGCAATTACGCCAAAAACCAAGACCGACGTGTCTGCACTGATGAACGAGGTGCAGGCGGCGCGAGAGTGCGGCTACTCGATAAGCGACGAAGAACTGGAGATCGGACTGCGCTCAATAGCCGTACCGGTGCGCAATCGTAAGGGCGAGCTATTGGGAGCAATGAGCCTGTCGGTAGCTACTTCACGCATGTCTCGCGACGATGTCGTGAACAAATTGATGCCAGAGCTTGAAGTGGCACGCAGGACGTTTGCACTGCAGCTGTAGCAACAGGCAGCTACCTGCGGCCTGCCAAGGCCAAGCTGCTGCTATCTGAAGCCACGACCAAGGCAACATGCCCGGAGGATCGATCCATTGCTCCCTCGATCCTGGGCTCCGTGTCGGGCCAATTCGGGCAGCTCCCGCAGTTGTCGCTCTTTTGATTGGCGCTACACAGCGAAGAGCCGTGTGCGGAGCAGTCAGTTCACCCATCTCGAATCAGCGACGTCATGCTTCGCCCTCATGGTTTTCGTATCGGAATCACAGTTGAACCGCGCCATGTCGCGAGGATTCAGACACCTCTGAGGACGAAGGGTTTAGTCCCGTACATGTCGATGATGTGTGCGGAAAAGCGCTGACATTTATTAACTTTACGAGATTGACGAAAAAACCCAAGCAAACGAAAATCATGCTCATAGGCTGCAGTAGGAGAGCCCGAGAATCCAGCGCACCTGCAGTGGATGATTGTTCGGTTTTTGGCGCGCAATCAAGCCATGAAAGGTCGGCACTCATGCGGTCAAACACGCGATTGGGCTTGAACTTCCCCTCTGTTTGATCTCGCTGCAAGGCCAGTGCAGGCAGCGACGGCTTCTCGACAGCAGCAAGCCCGACATGCGCAACACACCGTGCACGGGTGCTCAAGACCTGATCGCAGTGAACAAAATAGCTTCTGCTTTTCCTGTTGACTCTCTCAACCCACTTCGCTCAAGTACGTTAGAGGTCTACGCCAGTGAGGCGCAGACCTCTGTATTGCTGCGCAGTGGTGTCGAGTACAGGCGTCAACGCATCAACGCTTCGGACATGATTTCGACCGATGAAGCTGCCGAACTGAGCGGAACGACCCGCGTCACGATCAACGCTTGGATCAAGAGTGGCCGTTGTATTGGAGTGACGCATTTGCGTCGGGGCTTCAAGATGCCCAAGTGGCAATTTGAGCCCTACGTATTCCCCGTGATTCGGGCACTGTCTGAAGCCCTGGGCACTACCGATGGGTGGCCAATTTTGTCCTTCTTGGAAACACCGCATGAGGCACTTGACGGTCTGACGCCACGCATTGCCCTGGAGCGGGGCGCACCTGGCAGGCGCATTGTTGACCTGGCAATAGCGGAAGGGCGTTGAGCCCGACTTCCCACGCAATTCATAGACCTCAGGGTCGTTGCGTTGGGGCGGCGTGAGCGGCCAGGCCGAGCCATGCAGCCTATCCCGCTGTCCAAGAGATGCCGATCAGAGTGACCAGCATCGATCGAAATTGCATGGCCATGACCATTGGTGGGCTGTGTAGAGTGTTGGACACGGGAGGAGTACCAGAATGATTGTTTTTCTCGTCGACGCGGACAACCTTTCTTCACCTGAATGGGTGAATGAGGCGCTAGAAATCCTTGAGGCCAGCGAGGGCGCCATTGCAGTCCGACGCGCGTATGGCAGCGCAGAAAATCTCAAGGGCTTGGCCGAAACGCTGAGAACTTGGGCCATCCGTCCTTTCGTCAATCTCTCGCTGTCGAAAAACACCACGGACATCGCCTTGGCATCCGACGCCATGGAATTCGCCTGTCAGATGCCCGCGCCTTCCATGATCGTCGTTGGGTCAGGCGATGCCGACTTTGTGCCCCTGGTCGTTCGGCTTCGCGAGCGTGGAATCAAGGTAGTCTGCGTATCGGAACGCAGCAAGATGGCCAGCGAGGCGGTCTATGCCTACGACAAGGTCCTATTTGTGGGCAATCAAAAGGCAGTCTCCACGGACTTCACGATGGACGACGCTGGGACTTCAGTGTCTGGCCGTACCAAAGAGGGGGATACCACAACCACAAAAACCACCCCGGTCAAGAAGGAAGCAGCGAAAAAGTCTCCAACCAAAAAGACTGCAGAAAAGAAGGTGGATACAAAGGCGCCAGCGGCGACGGTCGATAAAACGAGCGTGTCGGCCATCCTGGCTGCAGTACCCAATCTGAAAGCTGGTCAGTGGTTGCACTTGAGTGATGCCGCCAAGACGCTGCACGACAGCAAGCTGCTGGGCAAAAACGCGTCAACCACTAAGCTGTTCAACAAGCATCCGGACCAGTTCGAACTGACCCCGAAAAAGCAGCCCAACAAAGTCCGGTATATCAAAACCACCGGCAAGGCCTGATCGCAACTACTGGCCCGCACTTCATGAAGATCGGTGAAATTGACCCTGTTGCGTTGCGAAAATCGATGAGGTTCGCGCTCGACCTGGTGACGGCTCACCGGATCGCCAAGGGACTGAAACTGGATCAGGAGCGCTTGACGGCCGTTCGCAAAACGCTTGAAGAACGGGTGGTTCTTGCATTGACTGAAATGGACGTGGACTCCATGCCCTCAACATGGTCGTGGCAGAAAGCCGCAGAGACCATTTCGACTGAAATCGCCCTGCAAATCATCCGTGAGCAAAAGCATGAATCTCCAGATCCTGACCTTCTGGGTCAATGATCCGCTCCGCAGCCAAGACTTGCTCATTTAGTCTGACGCTGCATTGATGGGACCCGAAGATGTGACAGATGGGTGCAGGGACGGCGCCCTCGTTTGTCATGAAAGCTGCGCAACCTGGTTCGTCTCGCTTGAGCGGATGCGACCATGGACGATCGTTGGTGCAATGCCTGCGGCTGCAAATTCACACCCCGCGCTCAAACTCCCAAGCAGACCTACTGTCCACTCGCTGAATGTCAGCAGACGCGCAAGCAGGTCTGGCAACAAGCCAAACGCAGAAGTGATCCCGACTACTCTGCAAATCAGTCCGAGGCGCAAGCCGACTGGGCAAGAAAGCACCCGGACTATTGGCGCTCATACCGCGCCGCCAACCCGGGCTACACGCAAGGAAACCGTTCAAACCAGCAGGTTCGCAACGCTGCTCGACGTATTGCAAAGAGTGACGCGTCAGCGGTTGCGTTCGCACTTCAAGACGGGATCTACCGGCTTCAGCTCATAGGGGCGGAGGCAGATTCGGACAAGGTGATCCTGGTTCGCCTGACCATTCTGGGTAAGGGAGATCCATGAATCTGCTGATTGCAAAGAGAGGACTTGATCGCTTATTTCTGCGAGCACTGATACCTTGCGCGCTGGCGCATGCTCTGGATCGTGTCATGCGGTGGACGGTTGTCTTGCCCACCACACGATCTCATGTGAACACCAGAACTGAGCATTGGGGGCTGAGGAATGGTCAAGAAGGAAACAGAGATCGGTGACGGCACGTTTCGAGCGGCAGTCTATGTCCGCATGTCGACCGAGTGTTGACGCTGACCGAAAACTGACCATCTAGAAGTCGAAGTGCCGACTGAAAATTGACCAGGGTGTTCCACTGACCTGCTGAAACTTTCAGCAGGGA
>NZ_JBLYYB010000051.1:0-28646 GCF_048549895.1 Hydrogenophaga sp. | reverse complement strand
CTGGGAGAGGGCTGGGGTGAGGGCACCGCACACCACAACACCACAACAAGGAACCCCATGACCACCTGCTTCACCCGCCCCACATTCACCTCCCGCGTTGTGCCCGTGATCGTGCTCAACGACGCGGCCCACGCCGTGCCCCTGGCCCACGCCCTGCTGGAGGGCGGCATCGACGTGATGGAGATCACCTTGCGCTCCAATGTGGCCTTGCAGGCCATGGAGGCGGTGGCGCGCGCCGTGCCGCAAATGCACCTGGGCGCGGGCACCGTCACGCGCGTGGCCGAGGTGGCGCAGGTGATCGCGGCCGGCGCCAGCTTCGCCCTGTCGCCCGGCTGCACCGACGAGCTGGTGCACGCCGTGCGCGAAGCGAAGTTGTCCTTCATCCCCGGCGTGATGACGCCCAGCGAGGTGATGCGCGCGCGCGACCACGGCTTCACGCTCATGAAACTGTTCCCCGCCTCGCAGGCCGGTGGCCTGGGCATGCTCAAGGCACTGGGCGCGCCGCTGCCCGATGTACGCTTTTGCCCCACCGGCGGCGTGAGCGTGGAGAACCTGCGCGACTTTCTGAAACTGCCCAACGTGGCCATGGCCGGCGGCTCCTGGCTCACACCGGCCGATCTGCTGCGCAACGGTGACTGGGCCGGCATCACGAAGCTGGCACGCGAGGCCACCGCGATGGCCGCACACAACTGACGGGGAAACATCCAACATGAAATTGCCCACCACCCTGCCCGCCTGGCAAGCACTGAAGACACTCGCTGCCACGCCGATCCCGCACCTGCGCGAGCTGCTCACCGACACGCACCGCGAGCACCGCATGGGTCTGAGCGCCGCCGGCATCACGCTGGACGCCAGCCGCCAGCGCACCACCCCCGCCATCCAGCAAGCTTTGCTGGCGCTGGCCGAACAGTCCGACGTCGCGGCGCAGCGCGACGCCATGTTCCGCGGCGACACCATCAACACCACCGAAGACCGCCCGGTCTTGCACGTGGCGCTGCGCGGCGACCCGCTGCACGCCGGGCCCTGGGGCAACGCCGTGCAGGCCGATGTGCAACGCGAGCTGGCACGGGTGTGCGACTTCGCCCAGGCGCTCAACGCGGGCGCCGTGCTCGGCTTCTCGGGCGAGGCCATCACCGACGTGGTGAACATCGGCATCGGCGGCTCCGACCTCGGCCCGCGCATGGCCATCGACGCGCTGGCCCACCTGGCTGCACCCGCCGTGCCCGGCGTGCGCGTGCACTGCGTCTCCAACCCCGACGCCTGGGCGCTGTGGAGCGTGCTGCGAGGGCTCGACGCGAAACGCACCATCCTCGTCGTCTCCAGCAAGACCTTCACCACGCAGGAAACCCTGACCAACGCCGCCAGCGCACAACGCTGGCTGACCGACCACGGCTGCCCGCCCGAGCACCTGTCCAAACACCTGGTGGCCATCACCGCCAGCCCGGCGCAGGCCGCCAAGCTGAGTTACCCACCCGCGCGCACCTTCCTGTTCTGGGACTGGGTCGGTGGTCGCTACTCGGTGTGGTCGGCGCTCGGCCTGCCCCTGGCCATTGCCATCGGCGCGGAAAACTTTCGCGCCTTCCTGGCCGGTGCGCGCGCCATGGACGAACACTTCTGCACTGCGCTGCCCGCGCAGAACCTGCCCATGCAGCTGGCACTGACCGGCATCTGGAACCGCAACTTCCTGCAACTGCCCACGCACCTCATCGTGCCCTACGCCTCGCGTCTGGCGCGCTTCACGCCCTTCGTGCAGCAGATGGACATGGAGTCCAACGGCAAACGCACGCACACCGACGGCACACCCGCGACGGTGGACACCGGCCCCATCGTCTGGGGCGGCCTGGGCATCGACGGCCAGCACGCCTACTTCCAGCTCATCCACCAGGGGCAACACACGGTGCCGGTGGATTTCATCGGTGTGCAGAACGAAGACACACCGCTGCCCATGGCCGCCACGCACCACGGCGTGGTCAACCTCAACCTGCGCGCGCAAGCCCAGGCCATGGCCTGCGGCCGCTCGCTGCAAGACACGCAAGCCGCGCTGGCGAAGGACGGCCTGAGCGCCCCCGACGCGGCGGCCATGGCGCCGCACCGCACGTTCGAAGGCAACATCCCGAGCAACGTGTTGTGGCTCGACCGCCTGGACCCCATGCGCCTGGGCGCGCTGATCGCGCTGTACGAACACAAGGTCTTCACCCAGGCCGCCATCTGGCGCATCAACGCTTTTGACCAGTGGGGCGTGGAGCTGGGCAAGACGATGGCGAAGGCGATGGAAGCCAAAGGCTGAAACAAAAAAAGGCCGGCTGCAAAGCCAGCCTTTTTGCATGGCAGCGTGACGCTTACTTGGCGCCGCGCGCCTTGGCCACCGCCGCCTGCGTTTCCTTCCACAGGTCCATGCCCACGTTGGTGGCGATGGTGGCGTTGATGCGGGTCAGCTGGTCGCGCATGCGGCCGGCTTCAGTGGGGCTGAGCTGGTTCACCTGCATGCCCTTGCCCTTGAGCTCGGCCAGCGCCTTTTCGGCCTCGGCGCGTGTGTCCTTGCGTTCGAAGTCGCGGCTCTTCTTCGCGGCGTCCATCAGCACCTTTTGCTCGTCCTTGCTGAGCTGGTCCCAGTACTTCTTGCTCACGGTCACGATCCAGGGGCTGTAGACGTGGTTGGTCACCGTCAGGTACTTCTGCACCTCGTAGAACTTGCTGGAGAGGATGGTGTTGTACGGGTTCTCCTGGCCGTCGACCGTCTTGGTTTCCAGCGCGGTGAAGAGCTCGGAGAACGGCAGCGGCACGGCGTTGGCGCCCAGGGTCTTGAAGCTGTCGATGAACACGTTGTTCTGCATCACGCGCAGCTTGATGCCGTCCATGTCTTCCAGCTTGGTCACCGCGCGCTTGTTGTTGGTGAGGTTGCGGAAACCGTTCTCCCAATACACCAGCCCCACGAGCCCTTTTTCCTGCAGCTTGTCCATCACCTTCTGGCCCACGGGGCCGTCGAGCACCACGTCGGCCTCTTGCGCGTTGTTGAACAGGAAGGGCGTGTCCCACAGCGCCATTTCCTTGGTGATGCCCACCAGCGTCGCGGTGGAGCCCACCATCATCTCTTGAGCGCCACCGATCAGGGCTTGCTGCATCTGCACGTCGGAGCCGAGCGCGGCCGCACCGATGGCGCGGATCTTCATCTTGCCGCCCGAAGCTTTTTCAACTTCTTCGGCGAACACCTTGGTGGCGCGGCCCTGGTTGGAGATTTCGTTCAGGCCATAGCCGAAACGGATGATGCGCGGCTTGATGTCTTGCGCGAGCGCTGCGAAGGGCGCGGCGAAGGCAGCCGCCGCGGTGGCGGCAATGAGGGTGCGGCGGAACAGGGTCATGACAGTCTCCTTGGAGTGGTGAGGGGTTAAGGGGTGAGAGATCAACGCATCCACGCCACGGGCGCGGTAACGATCTGCGGGAACACGATGAACAGGGCGAGCACGAGGATGTAGGTGAAGAGGAACGGGTTCACGCCCTTGATGACCTGGTGCATGGGCAGGCGCCCCACACCGGCCACCACGTTGAGCACCGTGCCCACGGGTGGCGTGACGAGGCCGATGGCGCCGTTGAGCACGAACATGAGGCCGAAGTACACCGGGTCGATGCCTGCCTTCACGGCGATGGGCAACATGACCGGCGCGAAGATCAGGATGGTGGGCGTGAGGTCGAGCGCGGTGCCGATGAGCACCAGCACGATCATCATGGTGACCATGAGCAGGCGCGGGTGTTCCACCAGCGGGCCGAGCCAGCCGGTGAGTGTGGACGGCAGGTCGGCCAGCGTGATCATGTAGCTGGCCACGGCCGCGCCGGCACACAGGAACATGACCACCGAGGTGGTGCTCGCCGCGCGCACCAGCACGCCGTACACCTCGGGCAGGCGCATTTCGCGGTGCACGAAAAGCGCAATGGTCAGCGCGTAGGCGGCGGCCACCACGGCGGCCTCCGTGGGCGTGAACACGCCGCTCTTCATGCCGCCGATGATGATCACCGGCATGAGCAGCGCCCAGAACGCGCGGGCGGTGAGGCGCAGGCGCTCGGCCATGGGCACCGGGGGCGCGCTGGTCAGCGTCATCTTGCGCAGCACCACGCGCCACGCCAGCACCAGCGCCACACCCATGATCAGGCCAGGCACGATGCCCGAGATGAACAGTGCCGAGATCGAGGTGTTGGTGGTCACGCCGTAGATCACGAACGCCATGGACGGCGGGATGATCGGGCCGATGACACTGCCCGCGGCAATGAGGCCGGCGGACGACGCCACCGGGTAACCGTGCTTGCGCATCATGGGCAGCAAGATGGCCGACATGGCCGCCGCGTCGGCCAGGGCCGAGCCCGACATGGCCGAGAGCAGCACCGCCGCCCCAATGGCCACATAACCCAGCCCGCCGCGCACATGGCCGACCCAGGCCTGCGCCATGTCGATGATGCGTTTGCTGATGCCGCCCGTGTTCATGAGCTCACCGGCCAGGATGAAGAAGGGCACGGCCAGCAGCGGAAAGCTGTCGACGCCGGCCACCATGTTCTGCGCCAGCAGCTGCGTGTCCCAGAAATCCATGACCCAGGCCATGGCGGCCCCGGTGAGCAACAAGGCAAACGCCATGTTCATGCCGATGCCCATGAGCACCACCATGCCGGCGATGAAGACCACGAAGGCCATTGCTTCAACGGTCATCACATCACTCCATCTCGGCCTGGTGGCCCAGGTCGAGCGGCGTGCGCCGCACGATCTCGATCAACACCATGAGGCCGATGACCAACGAACACAGCAGCGCGGGCAGCGGCAGCAGCGCCACCGGGTAACCGAGCACCACCGAATTGCTGTCCATGCCCACCACCACCTGCTGCCAGGCGCCACGCCCCAGCAACACACAGGCCAGCAACACCAGCAGGCGGATGGCCAGCGTGGCCGTGGCGAACAGCGCGGGCTTGTCGCGCAGCGCCCCCACCAGGCTGGTGAAGGCCATGTGCTGGCCCAGCGGGTAAGCGGCTGTGGCGCCCAGGAACACCATCCACACGAACAGCAGGCGCGAGAGCTCTTCGGTGGCGTTGATGCCGCTGTTGAAACCGTAGCGCAGCACCACGTTGCCCAACACACACACCACCATGCCGGCCAGGCACAGCGCAAGCAGGGCTTCGGCCCCGTGCTTCAAAACATGGCCCGGCTTCATGCGCGGTTCTCCAGGGTGGCGGGAGCGGGCGCGCTGCGCACCCAGCGCACCACGGCCGAGCCCAGGTCTTTCAACGGTTGCGTGGCGTCCAGGCGCAACACGCCGGGCTCAAGGCGTGGGTCTTCGAGCGCGGCGAACTGGCTCGCCACCAGGCTCACCGGGAACAGGTGCGCCGGGCGCGCGGCCACGCGTTCGCGGGCCTGGTCTTGCGTGAGGTCGAGAAACACAAACCGCAAGCCGGGCGCTGCCGCGCGCAGGCGCTCGCGGTAGCGCTGCTTGAGCGCCGAGCAGGTCAGCACCACGCCCTGCGGATGCGCCTGCAACTGCGTGGCCAGCGTGTCGAGCCAGGCGGCGCGGTCGTCGTCGCTCAACGGGGTGCCGCTGCGCATCTTGGTCACGTTGCTCTCGGAATGAAAGTCGTCGCCTTCGAGCAGCGGCAGACCCAGCGCCTCGGCACACCGCAGGCCCAGGCTGGATTTGCCGCAACCCGCCACGCCCATGACGACGAGGGAGCTGTTTTCGGGCAGATTCTTCATTTGGTAGCGCTATCCCGTTGGACTAAAAAAAAGGGCGGATCGCCTCGGTGGCTTCGCCGCGGTCCATTGGCTGTTGCCCCAGGAAACACCTGATGATTCAGGGTAAATTCGGGTGGCGCAGGGCCTTGGACAGCGCTATCCTAACGCCACACGATTCGCATCAAATACCGGGAAAACCCTTGGAACCGACCGAACGCAAGCGCCGCCACAGCGGGCGCACCACCCTCAGCGACGTGGCGCTGGCCGCCGAAGTCAGCCCCATCACCGCGTCGCGCGCGCTGCGCGGCGAACGCGGCGTGGCGGCCGACTTGGTGGAGCGTGTCAAGCGCGCCGCCGACCAACTCGGCTACGTGCCCGACCCCGCCGCGCGGGCGCTGGCCTCGCAGCGCAGCACCCAGGTGCCGGTGCTGGTGCCCCTGCTGTCCAACGCGCTGTTTGTCGACGTGCTCGAAGCCGTGCACCGCACCCTGCTGCCCCACGGCTACCAGCCCATGATCGGCGTGACGCACTACGAGCCGCAGGAAGAAGAACAGCTGCTGCGCAGCTACCTCGCGCACCGCCCGGCCGGCCTGCTGCTCACCGGCTTTGACCGCACCGAAGCCGCTCGCCAGATGGTCGCGGCCAGCGGCGTGCCCTGCGTGTATTTGATGGAGCTCACCCAAGCGCCCAACGTTTACTGCGTCGGCTTCTCCCAAACCGAAGCCGGCCACGCCATCACCGAACACCTGGTGCAACGCGGCCGCCAACGCATCGCCTTCGTGGCCGCCCAGCTCGACCCGCGCACCCTGCAACGCGCCGAAGGCTACCGCCGCTGCCTGCGCGGGCACGGCCTGTACGACGCGCGACTCGAACTGTTGAGCCCGCAACCGTCGTCCATGCGCCTGGGCGGTGAACTGCTGGAAGATTTGCTGCGCACCCGCCCCGAGGTGGACGCCGTCTTCTTCTGCAACGACGACCTCGCGCAAGGCGGCCTGCTGACCGCGCTGCGCCTCGGTGTGGACGTGCCCGGCCGCATCGCGGTGGCCGGCTTCAACGACCTCTCGGGCAGCGACCAGATGGTGCCGCCGCTGACCACCGTGCGCACCCCGCGCCGGGCGATGGGCGAAGCCAGTGCGCAGATGCTGCTGGGCTTGATGCGCGGGGAAGTTCCGGTGCGGAACTCGGTGGATCTGGGGTTTGAGATGACGGTGCGGGGGAGCAGCTGAGATACCGGGTCCACAATGCCACTGCGGTCCTTCATGCAGACACGCAAAACACACACCACTCAGGAGACACCATGCCCGCCTACCTCTACGGCAACATCGAAGTCACCCGCCCCGACCTCTACGAGGAATACCGCCGCGAGGTGCCCGCCCTCATCGCCGCGCACGGCGGGCGCTATCTGGTGGGTCAGCGTGCTGGAGGGCAGCGGTGTGCCGCAGCGCCAGGTGATCCTGGAGTTCCCCGACATGGCGCACCTGCAGGCCTTCTACACCTCGCCCGAATACCAGCGCCTGATCAAGATCCGCCAGAGCGCGTCCACCGGCACGCTGTTCGCCATCGAAGGTTATTGAGGCAACTTGCGCCCGGTCCAGGCGCTGCGCATGGACACAGCTGGTTACGTCACTCACCCCTGCGCGCCATACGCGGCCCACACCGATCCGGGACAATCCCACCCCATGCCCAAGCTTTACCTTCGCCGTGCGGTGATCACCCTGGCCGTGATGCCCGCCGCCCTCATGGCGCCCGCCGTGCAGGCCTCGCCCTTCGATCTGCCGCCGCTGGACAGCATCGTCAACTACCAGCCCAAGCTGCCGCTGCAGGTGTTCACCGCCGACGGCGTGGAGATCGCGCAGTTCGGCACCGAGCGGCGTGAATACCTGCCGCTGTCGCGCACGCCCAAGCTGCTGCAGCAGGCCGTGTTGTCGGTGGAAGACGCCCGCTTTCGTGAGCACAACGGCGTGGACCCCCGGGGCATGGCGCGCGCGCTGGTGGCGGCGGTCACCGGCGGGCGCAAGCAGGGTGCGTCGACCATCACCCAGCAACTGGTGCGCACCATGCTGCTCACGCGGGAGTTTTCTGCCGAGCGCAAGGCCAAAGAGATCTGGCTTGCGCTCAAGCTGGAAGACGAACTCTCCAAAGACCGCATCCTGGAGATCTACCTCAACGAGATTTTCCTGGGCCAGCGCGCCTACGGCTTTGCCGCCGCGTCCCAGACCTACTTCGGCAAACCGCTGAACAAGCTCTCGCTGGCCGAAACCGCCATGCTCGCCGGCCTGCCGCAAAACCCCTACTACGCCAACCCGGTGGCCAACTTCGAGCGCGCCACGCAGCGCCAGCGTGTGGTGCTGGAGCGCATGCGCGCCACCGACTCGATCACCGACGCCCAACTGGCGGCTGCGCGCGCCGAGAAGCTCGTGCTGCGCACGCCCGGTCTGCGCAGCGTGCACGCGGCCCACGTGGCCGAGATGGCGCGCCGCGCGGTGGTGGAGCGCTTCGGCACCGAGGCCTATTCCAACGGCTTGCGCGTGACCACGTCGCTGCGCGCAGCCGACCAGCGCGCCGCCCACGCCGCCG
This sequence comes from Hydrogenophaga sp., assembly GCF_048549895.1. Lineage (GTDB taxonomy): Bacteria > Pseudomonadota > Gammaproteobacteria > Burkholderiales > Burkholderiaceae_C > Hydrogenophaga. The sequence continues at coordinate 20,365 of NZ_JBLYYB010000051.1, read as the reverse complement.
TGCAGCGCGGGGTGCTGGCCTTTGACCGGCGCGGCGCCTGGCGCGGGCCGGAAGACATGGAGTCGCTCCCCTCGGGCACGGGATCGGAAGTGGAGCGTGCCGCTGCCGAAGCCCTGAAGGACCACCGCGACGACGAGACCCTGCGCGTGGGCATCGTGCTCGCGGCCAGCCCCAAGGCCATGCAGGTGCAGTTGTCCAGCGGCGAGCGCGTCACCCTGCAAGGCGAGGGTCTGCGCTGGGCGCAAAAGGGGCTGGAGCCCAAAGCCAAGGCGCCGCTGAAGATCGCGCGCGGCGCCATCGTGCGGGTGGTGAGCGCGGGCAAGGTCAAGGGCAAACCGACCTGGGCCATTTCGCAATGGCCCGAGGCCGAAGCCGCGCTGGTCGCCCTGGACAGTCAGACCGGTCGCGTGCGCGCGCTGGTGGGCGGGTTCGACTTCACGAAGCAGCCGTTCAACCACGTCACACAAGGCTGGCGCCAGCCGGGCTCGGCGCTCAAGCCGTTGCTGTACTCAGCCGCGCTGGAGGCGCGCGTGATGCCCGGCACCCTGATCGACGACCTGCCCTTCACCGCATCGAACGGCTGGAGCCCCACCAACAGCAACGGGCAGTACGCCGGCCCGATCACGCTGCGCGATGCCCTGGCCCGTTCCAGCAACATCGCCAGCGTGCGCGTGCTGCAACACACCGGCACGCAGGTGGCGCGCGACTGGACGGCCCGCTTCGGCCTGGACCCTTCGCGCCAGCCCAACGACCTCACGCTCGCCCTGGGCACCGGCAGCGTCACGCCGCTGCAGATGGCGCAGGCGTATGCCACGGTGGCCAACGGCGGCTGGAAAGTGGCACCGGTGGTGGTAGAGAAGATCACCGATGCCCAAGGCAAAGTGTTGTTTGAAGCGCCGCCGCCCGAGGCGCTGACCGAGGCCAACCGCGCCATTCCTGCGCGCAACGCGTTCGTGATGTCCAGCCTGCTCAACGAGGTGACGCGCAGCGGCACCGCCGCACGCGCGCAGGCCACGCTCAAGCGCCCCGACATCTACGGCAAAACCGGCACCACCAACGACGCGGTCGACGCCTGGTTCACCGGCTACCAGCCCAGCCTGGCCACCGCCGTGTGGGTGGGCTACGACAAGCCGCGCAGCCTGGGTGGCGGTGAGTCGGGCGGGCGCATCGCGCTGCCGATCTGGATCGACTACATGGGCGCTGCGCTCAAGAACACGCCGGTGGCGCAGGCACCTGCTGTCCCCGACGGTCTCACGCGTGTGGGCGAGGACTGGATGTACGCCGAGTGGCAGGGCAGCGGCTCGGTGGCGCAGATTTCTGACCAGGGTGGCGTGCAGTACGCGCAGACACCGGGTGCGGCCATCGGTGAGGCTTTGAGCAGCTTCGGCGCCTGGCTTCGCGGCGAGAGGTAGCGCCGACGAAGTCTGCTTCGCAGACGCAAAAAAGCCGGCGCTGGGAGCCGGCTTTTTTGTCAGCGACGAGGCCCGATCAAGCGGCGCAGATGCGCGCCTTGGCTTCCGCGTACTCGCGCTTGAAACGCGCCACCAGGTCGGCCGCCGGCACCACCTCGCGGATCGCGCCGATGCCCTGGCCGCAGCCCCAGATGTCTTTCCAGGCCTTGGCCGCGTTGGCGCCTTCGCCGGTGCCGAAGTTCATCTTGCTCGGGTCGCTCTGCGGCAGGTTGTCCGGGTCCATGCCGGCGTTCTGGATGCTGCCCTTGAGGTAGTTGCCGTGGATGCCGGTGTAGAAGTTGCTGTAAACGATGTCGTCCGAATTCGACTTCGTGATCATCTCCTTGTAGCCGTCCACGGCGCGCGCTTCGTCGGTGGCAATGAAGGCCGAGCCGATGTAGGCGAAGTCGGCGCCCATGGCCTGCGCGGCCAGGATGGCACCGCCCGACGAAATGGAGCCCGAGAGCGCGATCGGGCCGCCGAACCACTCGCGAATCTCTTGAATCATCGCGAACGGGCTCTTCACGCTGGCGTGGCCGCCGGCACCGGCCGCCACCGGGATCAGGCCATCAGCGCCCTTCTCGATCGCCTTGTGCGCGAACACGTTGTTGATCACGTCGTGCAGCACCACGCCGCCCCAGCTCTGCACCGCCTTGTTCACGTCTTCGCGCGCGCCCAGGCTGGTGATGATGATCGGCACCTTGTACTTGGCACACAGCTGCATGTCGTTCTCCAGCCGGTCGTTGCTCTTGTGCACGATCTGGTTGATGGCGAACGGCGCGGCCTTGTTGTCCGGGTTCGCTGCGTCGTGCGCGGCCAAGGCTTCGGTGATCTCGGCCAGCCACTCGTCGAGCTGCGAGGCCGGGCGCGCGTTGAGCGCGGGCATGGAGCCCACCACGCCGGCCTTGCACTGCGCAATGACGAGCTTGGGGTTGCTGATGATGAACAGCGGCGAGCCGATCACCGGGAACTTGATGTTCTTGAGAACCGGGGGCAGGCTGCGGGCGGGTGCGGTCATGAAGTCTCCTGGTGTGATGAGAAAACCCTACGTTCGCCCTGAGCCTGTCGAAGGGCCTGCCCAGGTGTTGGCGAGGGCTTCGACAAGCTCAGCACGAACGGCTGGAATGGATTGCGAATGATCAGAACGATTCGATGGCCAGCGCGGTCACGGCCTCGGCGCCTTCGACGATCGCATCTCGCGTGCCCGGGGCGCGGCTGAGGATGTGGTCGGCGTAAAAACGCGCGGTGGTGATCTTGGCCTGCATGAAGGCTGCGTCGGTGCCCTGCGCGAGCAGGTCCTCGGCCACCATCAGCGAACGCGCCAGTTGCCAGCCCGCCATGAGGTTGCCCGCGAGCATGAGGTAGGGCACGCTGCCGGCAAACGCTGCGTTGGGGTTGCTGCGCGTGTTGGCGGCGATGAACTCGACCACGTCCACAAACGCCTCGCGCGCGGCCTTCAGGCGCTTGTGCACCGCTTTGGCGTTGGCGCTCTCGCGTTTTGCAAGTTCGGCCTCGGTCTTTTCGATCTGCGCCGCAATCGCCTTGGCGCCAGTGCCGCCGTCGCGCGCGGTCTTGCGGCCCACGAGATCGTTCGCCTGGATGGCGGTGGTGCCTTCGTAGATGGTGAGGATCTTGGCGTCGCGGTAGTACTGCGCCGCGCCGGTTTCTTCGATGAAGCCCATGCCCCCGTGCACCTGCACGCCCAGGCTGGTGACTTCCAGACTCATCTCGGTGCTGTAGCCCTTGACCAGCGGCACCAGGAACTCGTAGAAGGCTGCGTTCTGCTTGCGCGTGTCGGCATCCGTGTGGTGGTGCGCGGCGTCGTAAGCAGCAGCGGCAACGCTGGCCATGGCGCGACAGCCTTCGGTGAACGCGCGCATGGTCATGAGCATGCGCTTGACATCGGGGTGGTGGATGATGGGTGCGGCGGCCGAGAGCGTGCCGTCCACCGGGCGGCTCTGCACGCGGTCTTTCGCGTAGCCCACGGCCTTTTGGTAAGCCCGCTCGGCGATGGCGATGCCCTGCACACCCACGGCGTAACGCGCGGCGTTCATCATGATGAACATGTACTCCAGGCCGCGGTTTTCCTGGCCCACGAGGTAACCGACTGCACCGCCGTGGTCACCGTACTGCAACACGGCGGTGGGGCTGGCCTTGATGCCCATCTTGTGCTCGATGCTCACGCAGTGCACGTCGTTGCGTGCGCCCAGCGAGCCGTCTTTTTCCACCATGAACTTGGGCACGACAAACAGGCTGATGCCCTTCACGCCTTCGGGCGCGCCAGTCACGCGCGCAAGCACGAGGTGCACGATGTTCTCGGCCATGTCGTGCTCACCGTAGGTGATGTAGATCTTGGTACCGAACACCTTGTAGCTGCCATCGGGCTGCGGCTCGGCGCGGCTGCGCACGGCGGCCAGGTCCGATCCGGCCTGCGGCTCGGTGAGGTTCATGGTGCCGGTCCACTGACCGCTCACCAGCTTTTCCAGGTAGACGGCTTTGAGCTCGTCGCTGCCCGCGGTGATCAGCGCTTCGATCGCGCCGTCGGTGAGCAGCGGGCAGAGCGCGAAACTCATGTTGGCGCTGTTGAGGATTTCGCCGCAGGCCGCGCCGATGGTCTTGGGCAGGCCCTGGCCGCCGAAGTCGGTGGGGTGCTGCAAACCTTGCCAGCCGCCTTCGGCGTATTGCTTGAAAGCTTCCTTGAAACCGGGTGTGGTCGTGACCTTGCCGTCCTTGAAGAACGAGGGATTCTTGTCGCCCTCCCAGTTCAGCGGCGCGATCACACCTTCGTTGAGCTTGGCGCATTCTTCGAGCACGGCCTGCGCGGTCTCGAGTCCGGCGTCTTCAAAGCCCGGCATCTGGGCCACCTGATCGATGCGCGCCAGGTGCTCGATGTCGAACAGCATGTCTTTGAGGGGGGCGGTGTAACTCATGGTCTTGTCTCCGGGAATTTCTGGGGTGCAGATACGACAAGGGCATCGCGAACGATGCCCTTGTGTCTTTCAGAGGGCTCAGAGCGCCTTGATCAGTTCAGGCACAGCCTCGAACAGATCGGCCTCCAGGCCGTAGTCGGCCACCGAGAAGATCGGGGCTTCGGGGTCCTTGTTGATCGCCACGATGACCTTGCTGTCCTTCATGCCGGCCAGGTGCTGGATCGCGCCCGAGATGCCGGCGGCGATGTAGAGCTGCGGTGCGACGATCTTGCCGGTCTGGCCGACCTGCCAGTCGTTGGGCGCGTAACCCGCGTCCACCGCGGCGCGGCTCGCACCCAAGGCTGCACCGAGCTTGTCGGCCAGCGGTGTCATCACGTCGTTGAACTTCTCCGCGCTGCCCAGCGCGCGGCCACCGGAGACGATGATCTTGGCGGCGGTGAGCTCGGGGCGGTCGCTCTTGGCGATCTCGCTGCCCATGAACTTGCTCTTGCCGTCGTCGGCCGCTGCCGTAGCGGTTTCGATGGCCGCGCTGCCGCCGGTGGAAGCTGCCGGATCAAAACCCGTGGTGCGCACGGTGATGACCTTGGTGGCATCGAGTGCCTGCACGGTGGCGATGGCGTTGCCGGCGTAGATCGGGCGCTCGAAGGTGTCGGCGCTGATGACCTTGGTCACGTCCGACAGCTGGGCCACGTCCAGGTGCGCAGCCACGCGGGGCGCCACGTTTTTGCCGCTGGCGGTGGCGGGGAACAGGATGTGGCTGTAGTTCGCAGCGATGGTGAGCACCTGTGCGGCCACGTTCTCGGCCAGGCCGTGTTCGAAGCCGGGGGCGTCGGCGTGGATCACCTTGCTCACACCGGCGATCTGGGCGGCGGCAGCGGCGGCACCACCGGCGTTGTGGCCGGCGATGAGCACGTGCACGTCACCGCCGCATTGGGCGGCAGCGGCGACGGTGTTGAGCGTGGCGCCCTTGATGGAGGCGTTGTCGTGTTCGGCAATAACGAGTGCGGTCATTTGTCGGTTCCTCAGATCACTTTGGCTTCGTTCTTCAGCTTGTCCACCAGGGCAGCCACATCGGCCACCTTGATGCCAGCACCGCGCTTGGGCGGCTCGCTGACCTTCAGGGTCTTGATGCGCGGCGTCACGTCCACCCCGAGGTCTTCGGGCTTCACGATGTCCAGCGTCTTTTTCTTCGCCTTCATGATGTTGGGCAGCGTCACGTAACGTGGCTCGTTCAAACGCAGGTCGGTGGTGATGACAGCCGGCAGCGTGATGGACAGGGTCTCCAGACCCCCGTCGACTTCGCGCGTGACGGTGGCTTTGCCATCGGCCACTTCCACTTTCGAAGCAAAGGTGGCTTGCGGCAGGCCGGCCAGCGCGGCCAGCATCTGGCCGGTCTGGTTGCAGTCGTCGTCGATGGCCTGTTTGCCCAGGATGATCAGGCCGGGTTGCTCCTTGTCCACCAGCGCCTTGAGCAGCTTGGCCACGGCCAGCGGTTGCAGCTCTTCGGTGGTTTCCACCAGGATGGCGCGGTCGGCGCCGATGGCCATGGCGGTGCGCAGGGTTTCCTGGCACTGCGTGACGCCGCAGGACACAGCGATCACCTCGGTGACCACGCCCTTCTCTTTCAAGCGCACGGCTTCTTCCACCGCGATCTCGTCAAACGGGTTCATGCTCATCTTGACGTTGGCGATGTCCACGCCCGTGCCGTCGCTCTTGACACGCACCTTGACGTTGTAATCCACCACGCGCTTGACGGGGACGATGACCTTCATGTTGGGTTGCTCCTGCTGTTGTGGAAAGGGACGTGCGAATTGACGTGCACGTCAACTCGGGGATTGTATGCCCCACCCCCTATCGAGGATGGTCAGGCGGGGGACAAATTGGGGGATCTTCGAAAAAAGAACGATCGTGCTTTTTGGCGATTATAGGAGAACGACCCGAAGCCACAAAGCCCTTATTTCCGAGCGACCTCACCCAGGGTCTGCCGCATTCACCGACCGCAGAGTCGGTGAACTCGGGTAAGTCATGAGACGTGGCGCGCATGAACTGGCCTACATTGGCTGCGCTGATTTGTTTATGTTGAGCAACCATCTTCCAGCCAACACATGGCACCCGCCCACAGGAGTTTCCGAATGAATTCACGCCACATCAAAGCACTCGCCTTGTCGTCCACCTTGCTGGCCAGCGGCTGGGTGTCGGCGCAAACCGTGTTCACCGTCTCCAGCTGGCTGCCGCCCAGCCACACGCTGAGCACCTCACAAAAAGCCTGGTGCGACATGCTGGAGAAGGAAAGCACCGGCCGCATGAAGTGCAACATCCTGCCCAAGGGTGTGGTGGCAGCACCGGGCACCTTTGACGCGGTGCGCGACGGCCTGGCCGACATTTCGTACACGGTGGACGGCTACACGCCCGGCCGTTTCATCAACACCCAGGTGGCCGAGTTCCCGTTCCTGGGCAACAACGCGGTGGCCACCTCGGTGGCCTACCAGCGCATTTACAGCAAACATTTCGCGCCGCTGGGCGAGCACCGCGGTGTGAAGGTGTTGGCGGTGTTCACGCACGGCCCCGGTGTGATCTTCAACAGCAAGAAGCCGGTGACCTCGGCCGCCGAGGCCGCGAGCCTGAAGTTCCGCATCGGCGGCGGCAACATCAACGAACTCTCCAAAGCCATGGGATGGAACACGACGCTCAAGGCCGCGCCCGAGTCGTTCGAGCTGCTCTCCACCGGCGTGATGGACGGCACCTTCTTCCCCGACGAATCGATCGCGTCGTTCAAGCTCAGCATGATCAAACACGCCACCGACTTCCCCGGTGGCCTGTACAACACCAGCTTCGTCTTCATGATGAATCCGGCCAAGTACAACGCGCTTTCCGCTCAAGACAAGGCCGTGGTCGACAAGCTCTCGGGTGAGCCTGCTGCCCGCTTGTTCGGCGAAGGCTGGGACAAGGTGGACGCCGCCAGCCGCGAGCTGCAGAAAGGCCAGGGCGTGGCCCGCATCACCGCCGACAAGGCTTTTGTGAAAGCGGTGATGGACAAGCAGGACTACCTGGAAACCAAGTGGGCGGCCAGTGCGCAGGTCAAGGGCCTGCAGAACCCCAAAGGCGTGCTGGGCGAGTTCCGCGCAGAGATTGCCAAGGTGAAGTAACCCCTCGGCCACCCTTGTGGCCTTGCCGGGCCGGCTGAGCAGACCGCACAGCCGGCCTTGTCACATCAAGACCCATCATGTTGAAGACGATTGAACGCACGCTGCGGTGGTCCACCGGGCTCATGGCCGCCATGGCCTTGTTCGCCATCATGTGGCTCACGCTGGTGGACGTGACCGGCCGGCGTTTTTTCAGCCACTCGGTGCCCGGCGGGCTTGAGATCACGGAAATCCTCATGGTCATCGTGATCTTCGGTGCGTTGCCCATGGTGTCGTGGCGCAACGAACACGTGGTGTTCGATTCGCTCGACACCTTCCTGCCCGACTGGGTGCGCAGCATCCAGTCGCGCCTGGTCAACCTGATCTGCGCAGGCGGCTTCGGCTTCCTCGCCTACCTGATGAGCACACGCGCCGACCGCTTCGCCGAGTACGGCGACACCACCGTCTACCTGCAGGTGTCGATTGCGCCCGTGGCCTGGATGATGGCGCTGTTCCTGGCCATCACGGCGGCGGTGCACCTGCTGTTCGTGTTCGTCGTGGTACCGGTGCCCTCACCCCACCATCCGCCACCCGCCGAGCTGCCGGCCGATCTGGACGGGGTGTCGTCATGACCGAAGCCGCTCTGGGTTTTCTCGCTGTCTTTGCGATGGCCTTTCTGCGCATACCGCTGGCGCTGGCCATGGCGATTGCCGGTGTGGCCGGTCTGGGTCTGATGCGTGGCTGGCAACCCGCTTTTGCCAGCACCAGCCAGGTGATCTTTGAAACCGGCTTCGCCTATGTGCTCTCGGTGATCCCGCTGTTCATCCTCATGGGCAATCTGGTGGCACGCGCCGGCATGGCGCGAGAGCTCTACACCGCGGCCAACGCCTTTGTGGGCCACCGCAAAGGCGGCCTGGCCATGGCCAGCATCATCGCGTCAGGCGGCTTCGGCTCCATCTGCGGCTCGTCGATCGCCACCGCCGCCACCATGACGCGCGTGGCCTACCCCGAGATGAAGCGCCATGGCTACAAGGACACGCTGGCCACCGGCGCCATTGCCTCCGGCGGCACGCTGGGCATCTTGATTCCGCCGTCCACCATCCTGGTGATCTACGGGATCATCACCGAGACCGACATCGGCAAGCTGTTCATCGCCGGCATCCTGCCGGGCCTGGTGGCGGTGGTCTGCCTGTGCCTGGCGGTGGTCTACATCACCTGGCGCGACCCACTCGCCGGTCCACCGGCCGAACGCTTCAACTGGGCCCAACGCCTGGCCGCGGTGCGCGGCATCTGGGGCGTGGCGGTGCTGTTTGCCTTGGTCATCGGCGGCATCTACGGCGGGGTGTTCACCGCCACCGAGGGCGCGGGTGTGGGGGCTGCGGGGGCGTTCTTTTTCGCGCTGTTTCGTGGCGCGCTCACGCCACGCGTGTTGCTCGACATCCTGGTGGAGAGCACCCGCACCACGGCCATGCTGTTCACCATCCTGATCGGCGCGATGGTCTTCACGAGTTTCATCAACTTCACCAGCATGCCCGGCGACCTGCGCGACTTCCTGCTGCAGTTCAGCCCCCACCCCATCATGGTCGTGGTGGTGATGATGACGATCTACATCGCGCTCGGCCTGGTGATGGAAGAGCTCTCGATGGTGCTGCTGACCATCCCGGTGTTCTTCCCGGTCATCACCGGCCTGGGCTTCGACCCGGTGTGGTTCGGCATCCTGATCGTGACCATCGTGGAGATCGGCATGATCTCGCCGCCGGTGGGCATGAACCTGTTCGTCATGAACTCGCTGCTGCCGCTGGTGAAGCTCAAACACATCTTCCAAGGCGTGTGGCCCTTCGTCATGGCCGACATCGTGCGCCTGGGCATCCTGATCGCCTTCCCGGCCATCTCGCTCTGGCTGCCGGGTTTCATGAACCGCTGAGCGGTGGCCGTTCCCTGACGTGCACCACGCGCTGCGGGTACGGCATCTCGATGCCGTGCGCCTGCAGCGATTGCAAGATCTGGCGGTTCACCAGCGAGCGCAGCCGCAGCTGGTCGCTGTTGTCACCCGACTCGATCCAGTAACCCACGGTGAACTCCAAGCCGTCGGCGCCGAAGGCCGAGAGCGCCACCAGCGGCGCGGGTTCCTTGAGCGCGTCGGCCTGCTCCAGCACCGCCGCCATCAGCAGCGAGCTCACCTGGTCCACATCACTGCCGTAGGCCACCGACACCACCGTGGTCTGCCACACGCGGGTCAAAGCGGTGGAAAGATTCTCCACCCGGTTGATGACCATGAATTCGTTGGGCACGATGGACTCGCGGCCGGTGGGCGCACGGATCACGGTGTAGCGCGCGTTGATGTCGAGGATGCGGCCTTCAAAGTTGTCCACCCGCACGTTGTCGCCGATGCGCATGCGACGCTCGGCCAGGATCACGAAGCCGCTCACGTAGTTGGACGCCAGCTTCTGCAGACCAAAACCAATGCCCACACCGACCGCGCCACCCAACACCGACAAGGCGGTGAGGTCGATGCCCACGGCCGAGAGCGCGATGATGAGACCCACGAACATGAGCAGCGCACGCGTGGCGTTGCTGGCGGCCTTGCGCAGCGAGAGGTCGGCCCCTGCGGCCTTGCGCAGCAGGCGCGTCTCGATCGCCGCAGACACCCACAGCGACAGGATCAGCACCGCGCCGGCCGTGAGGATGCCCTCGATCGTGGTGCGCAGGCTCAGCGTGGTGGCGCCGATCTTCCAGGTGATCTGGTCCATTTCGGCCAGCACCACCGGCAGCAAACCACTCACCCACAGCACCATGGCCAACCACGCCACCCATGAAATGGTGCGCTCCAGCGCCCGCACCCAGGGCGCGGAGGCAAACGCCACCTGCAACACCTTCACCCCCACCCGGATCACCACCAGCGACACGAGCACCGGAATCGCCACCTTGAACGCCGCCAGTGGCAGCACGGCCATCAACAGCGCACGCGCCACATAGGCCAGCGTGAGCAGCAACAGCGGGAACATCACGCCGTCGACCAGGCGCCGCCCGAACAGCACCGACGTCTTCTCCTCCTGCATGCGCAGCGCGCGGCGCAGCAGCCAGGTGATGCCGAGCGCCAGCGCGATGCACACGATCAACGCACCCAGCTCGGACAACACGGTGGGTTGGGTGAAGGCCGACAGCCAGAGACCGAAGTCGTCGATGGGTTTCGGGGCAGCGGGAGCGGTGATGGCCATGGGAAGAAAAGAGGTTGGGAAGTTCAGGCGCGCCAGCTCGGCGCGCGTTTGTCGATGAAGGCCTGCACGCCTTCTTGTGCCACGGGGTGCGCCATGTTGCAGGCCATGGTCTGCCCGGCGAGCTGGTAAGCAGCTTCCATGCTGGTTTCCAGTTGCCGGTAAAAAAGCGCCTTGCCCATGGCAATGGCTTCGGCCGGCTTGGCGAGGATGCGGTCCACCAGCGTGGCCACTTCCGCGTCCAGCGCATCGGGGGCCACCACGCGGTTGACCAACCCGCGCGCGCAGGCCTCGTCGGCGGAAATGAAGTCGCCCGTGAGCAGCATTTCCATCGCCTGCTTGGGCAGGATGTTGCGCGACAAGGCCACGCCCGGCGTGGCGCAGAACAGCCCCACGTCGATGCCGTTCACACCAAAGCTCGCGGCCTCGCTGGCCACAGCCAGATCGCACTGCGCGACCAGTTGGCAACCGGCCGCCGTGGCCAGACCCTGCACCCGCGCGATGACCGGCACTTCCAGCTTGCGGATGGCGAGCATCAGCCGCGAGCAGCGCGCAAACAGCGCCTGGTAATAGGCCTGCTCGGGGTGCGCGCGCATTTCCTTGAGATCGTGCCCGGCGCAAAAAGCCTTGCCGTTGGCGGCCATCACCACCAGCCGCGCCTGCGGGTCGCCCGCCACCGCGTCGACGGCGCTCTGAAGCGCGACCAACATGGCTTCGGACAACACGTTGAAGCTGCGCGGGGTGTTGAGGGTGAGGGTGTGCACGCCGCGCTCGTCGCGGGTGTGCAGCAAACAGGCGTCGGGGTTCATGTGCGAGTTCCAGAAAAAGGTGAGGCAGCTTCGCTCATCAGGTGTCCTGCATCCAGGCGGGCACGTCGCGCTGACCATGCAGCACCCGCCAGACATCGATGTGGTCTTCGCGCTCCAGATAGAACACCAGGTGGGGATAACGCGTCAATGGCCAGAAGCGCAAGCCCGGCAGGTTGAGTTCGTGGGCGTAGCGCGGAGACCCCGTGGCGGGCTGGCGGGCGATGTGGGTGAACGCCTGTTCCAGTTGGTCGATGAAACCCGACGCTGCGGCGGGTGCTTCGTTCTCCAGGTAGTGCAGCAGGATCGCGTCGATGTCCCGGTTGGCCTGTTCGCGCGGGACCACGGGCTTGAGCTTCAAGCTTTGGGTCCCGCCTTGCCTGCCCCCGGAACCTTGCGGCGCAGCTTCGCGAAGTACGCCGCATCCACCGGTTGCGTTGGCCGCGACGCCGCGCCTTCCAGCAGCAGCGTGCGCAATTGCAAGCGCTCCTGGTCTTTGCGGATCAACTCGCGCATGTACTCGCTGCTGGTGCCGTAACCGCCTTGGCTCACTTGTTGATCCACAAAGCTTTTCATCGCTTCGGGCAGTGAAATGTTCATCGTGCTCATGCGGCCGAGAATAGGGTCTTGGCAAATTTTGTCAAGACTGCAAGGCGAAGTTCAAACGTCGGCCAGCACCCGCAAGTGCGCTTCCACGCTGCGGCCCAGCGCGCTCAGCGCGTAGCCGCCTTCAAGGCAGCTCACGATGCGGCCCTTGGCGTGGCGCTGCGCCACTTCCTTGATGCGCATGGTCATCCACGCGTAGTCCTGCTCCACCAGACCGAGCTGCGCCATGTCGTCTTCGCGGTGGGCGTCGAAGCCGGCGCTGATGAAGATCATCTGCGGTTTGTGGGCGTCGAGCCGGGGCAGCCAGCTCATGTCGATCAGCTCGCGGATGTCCATGCCCTTGGTGTAGGCCGGCACCGGCAGGTTCACCAGATTGGCAGCGGTGGAATGTTCACACGCCGGGTAGAACGGGTGCTGGTAGAAGCTGCACATGAGGATGCGCTCGTCACCAGCGACGATGTCTTCGGTGCCGTTGCCGTGGTGCACGTCGAAGTCGATGATCGCCACGCGTTTGAGGCCATGGCGCTCCAGCGCGTACTTGGCGGCCACCGCCACGTTGTTCACAAAACAGAAGCCCATGGCCTGGTTGCGCGTGGCGTGGTGGCCGGGCGGGCGCACGGCACAAAACGCATTGGGCATTTCGCCGGCCATCACCGCGTCGGTGGCGTCGATGGCGGCCCCGGCGGCCATCAAGATGGCGTCCCAGCTGTGCACGTTGATGGCCGTGTCGGGGTCCACTTGCGCATGGCTCGGGCCACCGGCTTGGATGTCGTCGCGCAGGTTGTCGCTCAGGCCGCGCAGTGATGCAAGGTGCATGCGGCCGTGAGCGAGTTCAAGGTCGGCCATGGAGGCGGCGGTGGCCTCGCGGCGCTCCAGCGCCACATCGAGTCCGCTCATGAGCAAACGGTCTTCGATCGCGTCCAGACGCTCAGGGCATTCCGGGTGGCCGGCGCCCATTTCGTGTCTCCAACAATCCTTGTGGGTGAAATACCCGGTGGCCTGGCCCATAACGGTTTTACGGTAAGGTTCGCGGCATGCAAGCCGACACAAAAATTCAACAGTTGCTGAATCAGCTTAACACGGTGATCGTGGGCAAATCGCAGCAAGTTTCCGACTGCGTGGCCTGCCTTTTGGCCGGTGGCCACCTCTTGATCGAGGACGTTCCCGGTGTCGGTAAAACCACCCTGGCGCACGCGCTGGCCCGCTCTTTCGGCCTGCAGTTTTCGCGCGTGCAGTTCACCGCCGACCTCATGCCCTCGGACCTCGTGGGCGTGTCGATTTACGAACGCGGGCGCGAAGCCTTTGTGTTCCACCCAGGCCCCGTGTTTTCCCAGGTGCTGCTGGCCGACGAAATCAACCGCGCCAGCCCCAAAACGCAGAGCGCCCTGCTCGAAGCCATGGAAGAAAAACAGGTGACGGTGGAAGGCGAAACGCGAGCATTACCCGAGCCGTTTTTTGTGATCGCCACACAGAACCCGCACGACCAGCTGGGCACCTACGCACTACCCGAATCGCAGCTCGACCGCTTCCACATGCGCCTGTCCATCGGCTACCCCGACCGCGCGGCCGAGCGTGAACTGCTGCGCGGCCAGGACCGCCGCGACATGCTCGACAAACTCTCCGCCGCTTTGACACCCGCCGACCTCGCGGCCCTGCAGCACACGGTGAGCCAGGTGCACACCGCCGAGCCGGTGCTGGAGTACCTGCAAGACCTGGTGGCCGCCACGCGCAACGGGCAATGGTTTGCGCAAGGCCTGTCGCCGCGCGCCGCACTGGCCGTGGTGCGCTCGGCCAAGGCGCAGGCTTACCTGAGCGGGCGCGACTACGTGGCGCCCGACGACATCGCCGCCATCCTGCCGCAGACGGTGGCGCATCGGCTGATTCCGGTGCGCGATGCGGGCCGAGGCCCTGTTGAACAGGTGCGCGCCATGCTGGAAGCCATTCCCCTCCCGTGACATGGTGGCCACCGCTGCGCGCTCGCCCGCTGGCGCCCTCAGCTTGCAACCCTGGCGCCACCCGTGGCGCACGCTGCGTGCCCACTTGCAGACCTGGTGGCACAACCGCCTGCCCAAGTCCGACACGCTCACGCTGACCCAGCGCAACGTCTACATCTTGCCCACCCGCCCGGGCTGGATGCTGGGCATCACCTTGCTGCTGCTGCTGGTGGCCAGCATCAACTACCAGCTCAACCTGGGCTACCTGCTCACCTTTTTGCTGGCCGGCAGCGCGGTCGTGGGCATGCACGTGTGCCACGGCAACCTGCGCGGCATCACGCTGCTGCTCACGCCACCCGAGCCGGTGCATGCGGGCCAGGCGGTCGCGCTCACCGTGCGCCTCTCCAGCGAACGCAAACGCACGCGCCACGGCATCGGCATGGGTGTGATCGGCGCCGACCCGACCCACGCTCCCCTGGCCTGGACCGACGTGCCCGCGCAAGGCAGCGTGCATCTGCAGGTGAGCTTTCCGTCGCCCGAGCGTGGCCTGCACCCGCTGCCGCCGCTGACCGCACAGACGCTGTTTCCGCTGGGCACCTTCCGCGTGTGGACGGTGTGGCGCCCGGCCTCGGGCGTGCTGGTGTACCCCGAGCCCGAGAGCCACCCACCACCGCTGCCCCCGGGCGAACCGCAGGCCGGCAGCTCGGGCGCGGCACGCGTGCAGAGCACTGGTGAGTTCGACGGCGTGCGCGCCTACCGCCGAGGCGATCCGCTCAAGGCCGTGGTGTGGCGCAAGGCAGCGCAGGCGTTCTCCAGCGGGCGCGACGATCTGGTGAGCCGCGACGCCTTGTCGCACCAGCGCCACCAGCTCTGGCTGGACCACGCGCAGTGCGGCGGCGCGGGCCTGGAAGCGCGCCTCTCGCGCCTCACCGCGTGGGTGCTCATGGCCGACCGGCAAGGGCTGGACTATGGCCTGCGCGTGCCCGGCCGCGAGATCGCGCCCGACCAGGGCGCTGCCCACCGCGCGCGTTGCCTGGAGGCGCTGGCCATATGTTGAACAACGACGCAACCGGTTTTGCCGCCGGGCCGCCCCAAGGCAAAACGCTCCCCCTCGGGGGGCAGCGACCCGCGAAGCGGTGGAGCGTGGGGGCCACACTCCCCCGCGACACGCGCGATACCTTGTTCCTGCTCGCCGTCATCGGCTGGGTGGCCTTCATGCAGGTGGGCCACACGCCCTGGTGGTGCACCGCGCTCACCGCCGGTGTGCTGATGTGGCGCACCACGCTCGCGCTGCGCGGCCTCCCCCTGCCCGGCTGGCCGGTGCGCGTGGGTTTGCTCTGCCTCACGCTGGCCGCCACCTTCATGACCCACAGCACCCTGCTCGGGCGCGACGCGGGCGTGACGCTCATCGTGGTGTTGCTCGCGCTCAAGACGCTGGAGATGCGCGCGCGGCGCGACGCCTTCGTGGTGTTTTTCCTCGCCTTCTTCACGCTGCTCACGCACTTCTTCTATTCGCAGTCGCTGCTCACGGCGGCCGGCATTCTGGTGGCGCTGCTGGGCCTGCTCACCGCGCTGGTGAACGCCCACATGCCCGTGGGCCGCCCGTCGCTGTCGCAGGCGGCGCGCATTGCGGGCGGCATGGCGCTCATGGGGGCGCCCATCATGCTGGTTCTGTTTTTGTTGTTCCCGCGCCTGTCGCCGCTATGGGGTGTGCCGGGGCAAGACGAGACCGGGCGCAGCGGCCTCTCGGGCTCCATGAAGGTGGGGCAGATCGCGGAGCTGGTGCTTGACGACAGCATTGCATTCCGCATTCGTTTTGAAGACCGCCCGCCGCCGCAAGGCCAGCTGTACTTTCGCGGCCCGGTGCTCAGCAGCTTTGACGGCAGCGAGTGGCGCGCCCTGCGCTCCGGCTTTCCGCAGTCCATGGCCCTGCCCGCCGACCTGCTGGTGTCGGGCCCAGCGGTGCGCTACGACGTGACCATGGAGCCCAACCGCCGGCCCTGGCTGTTCGTGATGGAATCCACCCCGCAGGCCCCCGAAGTGCCCGACAACGCGGTGCGCATGAGCAACGAGCTGCAGTGGTTCACCCAGCGCCCACTCAACACGCTGGTGCGCTACAGCGCCGAGAGTTACCCCAGCTTCCGCCACGGCCCGCTCACGCAAGAGGTGGCCCTGCAAGACCAGATTGAATTGCCCGCCGGCTTCAACCCGCGCACGCTGGCGCTGGCGCAGGCGCTGCGGCGCGAACACGGTGCCGGCCCCGAGGCCAACCCCAAGCTCATCGACGCCGCCATGAACCGCCTGCGCACCGGCGGCTACACCTACACGCTGGAGCCCGGCGTGTTCGGCCCCAACACCGCCGACGAGTTCTGGTTCGACAAACGCGAAGGTTTCTGCGAACACATTGCCAGCAGCTTCGTCATCCTCATGCGCGCGCTCGACATCCCCGCGCGCATCGTCACCGGTTACCAGGGCGGTGAGCTCAACGGCGTGGACGGCTACTGGACCGTGCGCCAGCGCGACGCCCACGCCTGGACCGAAGTCTGGCTGGCGGGCCAAGGCTGGGTGCGCGTGGACCCCACGTCGGCCGTGGCACCCGGTCGCATCGGCTCGTTCGAGCGCCTGCGCGCACCGCAAGGCGCGCTGGCCGGCGCCATCGGCAACCTCAACCCCAACATCGCCGCCCAGCTGCGAGCCGTGTGGGAAGCCGTGAACAACAGCTGGAACCAGTGGGTGCTCAACTACACCCAAGGCCGCCAGCTCGACCTGCTGAAAAACCTGGGCTTCAGCTCGCCCAGCTGGTCCGACCTGGCCTATGTGCTCATTGGCGTGGTGGTGTTCGTGAGCCTGCTGGGTGCCGCGTGGACGCTGTGGGAGCGCCAGCAACACGACCCCTGGCTGCGCCTGCTCAAGCGCGCCCGCGCCCGGCTGCACAGGCTGGGTGTGGAAAGCGCCGACCACACGCCCCCGCGCGAACTGGCCCAGCGCGTGCAACAACGGTGGGGCAACTCAAACGGCGCCGCGCCGCTTGCACAATGGCTGCTGCAACTCGAAGCCCAGCGTTATGCGCGCCCCGGCGCCGGCAACGCCACCCTGGCCAGCTTGCAGCGCGAGTTTCAGCGCCTGGCCTGGCCCAAGAGCTGACACCTTGCCCCGACACCCGACACCGACACCGACACCGACACCGACACCCGACCCCGATCAAGGCACCCATTGTTTTCTGTGAACCGCTTCCTCTGCACCCTCGCCGCCACCCTGCTGGTGGCCGCCCCGGCCCTGGCCCAGTCACTCGCCAAGACCCGGCCCAAGAACACCGCCAACACCACCAAAGCCGCGCCCGTTTTCACCTACGACCAGAGCGAAGCCGCCATGGCCTTCGCCACCGACCTCGCCGTGCGCCGCAACCTCGACCCCGCCTGGGTGCGCCAGCAGATCGGCCAGGCCCAGCGCCTGCCCATCGTCGTGCGCCTCATGCAGCCCGCGCCCAGCGGCACCCCCAAGAACTGGGCCGCCTACCGCGCCCGCTTCATCGAACCCATTCGCCTGCGCGCCGGGCAAAAGTTCTGGGAAGACAACCGCGAAACACTCGCCCGCGCCGAACTCGAATACGGCGTGCCCGCCAGCCTCATCGTGGGTGTGATCGGTGTGGAAACCCTCTACGGCCAGCACACCGGCAACCACCGCGTGATCGACGCGCTCAGCACCCTGGCCTTTGACTTCCCCGCCAGCCACCCGCGCGCTGCCGCGCGCACCGAGTTCTTCAAAAGTGAACTCGAACAATTTTTGAGCCTCACCGAACGCACCGGCACCGACCCGCTCACCCCGCGCGGCAGCTACGCCGGCGCCATGGGTTGGCCCCAGTTCATGCCCAGCAGCTGGGTGAAATACGCCATCGACTTCGACGGCGACGGCAAGGTGGACCTGTTCAACAGCCAGGCCGACGTGATCGGCTCCGTGGCCAACTACTTCAAGGCCTTCGGCTGGCAAACCGGCATGCCCACGCACTACCCCGTGAGCTTCGACGCCAGCAAGCTCGACCTGGACACCCTGCTCGCCCCCGACATCTTGCCCAGCTTCAGCGTGGAGAGCTTCACCGCCAAAGGCGCCGTGGTCGACGGCCCCGCCCTGCAACACCCCGGCAAGCTCGCCCTGGTGCTGCTGGAAAACGCCGGCGCTCCACCCACCTACGTGGCCGGCACAGAAAACTTCTACGTGGTGACCCGCTACAACTGGAGCAGCTACTACGCGCTGGCGGTGATTGAGTTGGGGGAGGCGGTGCGGGCGTTGATGCCAGTGCGCTGAGCACCGCCGCCGCGCAACCGAATCCCAACAAAGCTCGCTCAAGGGCTTGAAAATCTTGATATTTATCTCAATAATGGCGCTAAATCGCCAATTTATTGACGTAAATATCAAATGCAAACCCTCCAAGAACTCGGCGAAGCCGTCGCCAACCGACGCCGAAGCCTGGGCCTGAAGCAGGCCGACGTGGCCGCGCAAGCCGGCGTCACGGCCGAATCGCTCTCGCGTTTTGAACGCGGCCGCAGTGCCGAATTTGGCTCGCGCAAGTTGCTGGCCGTGTTGGCTGTGCTGGGGGCCGAGCTGGACGTGATCCAGGCCGGGCAGTCGGGCAATCTGGACGAACTGCGCCGCGAGCGCGCGCAGGCACAAGACCGGAGTGAGCGCTCATGAAACTCGCCGTCTGCGTGCTGGGCCGCGAGGTGGCATTGCTCGAAGCGGCGGGCGACTTCAAGAGCGTGCTGAGCTACCACGCGCACGCCGCAGCAAACGATTTCGTTTCGCTCACCATGCCGGTTCGCACCGAATCGTATGTGTGGGACGACCAGTTGCCGCCCGTGCTGCAGATGAACCTGCCCGAGGGCTACCTGCTGCAGGTGCTGCAAGAGCAGTTTGGCCCGCACATCGGCGCCAGCCCCATGGCCCTGCTCTCGGTGATCGGGCGCAACATGGTCGGGCGGCTGCAGGTGGCCGCACCCGGCGCCGACCTGACCGCCGAAGCCCAGCCCATTGAAGTCGCCCAGCTGCTGCGCGGCGACAACTCCGAACAAGCCTTTGCCCAGCTCGTGCGCCAGCACGCCACCAGCGGCGTGTCGGGCGTGGTGCCCAAGTTTCTTGATGCGCAGCGCGACGCCGCCACCAGCCCGCTGGGCAAGAAGGCCAGCGTGATCACGCGGCGCCACATCGTCAAAGGATCGAGCCGCCACCTGCCCTTTGTGGCGCTCAACGAACACCTCTGCATGCAGGTAGCCGCGCGCGTGATGCCCACCGCAAAAACCGAAGTGTCCGACGACGGCCAGGCGCTGGTGGTGCACCGCTTCGACTTGAACGAACACGGCCAGCCGCACTGGGGCATGGAAGACTTCTGCGCCCTGCTCGGCCTGCGCTCCGCCGCCAAATACGACACCACGTGGGAACGAATAGCCCGCGCCGTGCGCGACCACGTGCCCGGCGACCGCCGCTTGGAAACGTTTCGCCAGCTCACCACCGTGCTGCTGCTCACCTACGCACTGCGCAACGGTGACTGCCACGCCAAAAACATAGCGCTGCTCTTCACCTCACGCGCCGACGTGCACCTGGCCCCCGCCTACGACATGGTCACCACCAACGTGTACGCCGGCCTTCAGCACAACCCTCCGGGCATCGGCTTCATGGGCAAAAAGACCTGGACCCCGGGCAAGACACTGCAACGCTTCATCACCGCCACCTTCGGCATTCAGCCCAAGGAACAACAACAGATCGTGCAAGCCATCAGCGACGCGGTGGCCGACGTGGGGCCGCAGGTGCGGCAGGCGATGGCAACGCACCCAGGGTTTGCCGATGTGGGGCAGCGGATGCTGCTGGCTTGGGCGGAGGGGGTGCAGGGCTTGCGGGATGAGCGGGTGTATGGGATGGGGGCCGCTGAATTGGGGGACGGGTTTGAAGCTCTGGACAAGCCACCGAAATTGAAGGTGACGAAGGTCAAGGTGGGCTTGTCGCCGTTGCTGGGGAAGCGCTGACACATTCCGTGGACATCAATTCACGCCAAGCGTTCTTAGAACCAGGAATTGAAGATTTCGACAACACTGCTGCTCGACTAAAAATCAGCGTAAGCGGAATGCCGAAGTACTGGTCAGAAATAATCGAGAGCTAGCCACCTGCCAATGCCTTCAAAAGATCCAAAACAATCGAAAGCGACAATGGCAAAACACCCAACAAAAAGATTCCACCATAAAGTTTCCTTCGACGCTTTTCGATTAACAGATGATCAGGGCCAACCTGAAGCTCAATTGAGGGCCATAAAAGT
>NZ_JBLYYB010000050.1:0-3027 GCF_048549895.1 Hydrogenophaga sp. | reverse complement strand
TTGGTGCCGTGGCGGCCGAGGCGGCGCTGCCAGCGTTGCGCCTCGCAGCGGGCGGCGTCCAGCCCGTCGGGCAGCACCGCGGCCGTGGAGTGCAGGGACAGGCCAGGGTGGCGTTCGGCAAACAGCGCGTGGTCTTCGTCGTGCACCACCACCTGATGCGGAATGCCGGCCAATGCAGAGCGCGTCAGTGACGCGCGCAGCAAGTCGAAGTGCTGGACATCGCCAGCCCAGGTCACGGTCAGAAGTTCAAGTCTTGGCATGGGCGTGGAGGATACTGGCGTGCGCCCTGCCGGGCATTGAGTTGCATAACTTAAATCTCGCCCCTGAGATTCGACGCAAAACTGGTCTGCCACCTTGCAACAGGGCCCACGGGTCGCTTTCCGCAAGCGGCGTGGGCTGCGGCACTGAACGCATGCGAACGATCAAATGCGTGGCTCCTAATTCGAAAGCAGACGGGCGGACCCTTACGTAGACCTTTGGACGGCCGTTCGCGTACGATCATTTGCGTGACGTCGGATTCGTCATCGTTGGTGGGTCGGGGATGCTGATAGCCGGGGGTTGCGGATGAATTTTGCGGTGGCTGTGTTTTCGTTCAACCGGGGAACGCATCTCCGTAATTGCCTGCATTCGATCGAGCAGGGATGGCCAGGTGTGTCGCTCCATCTCGTCGACGACGGGAGCGATGATCCAGAGGTCGCTCAGGTGTTGGCCGAGTACGCGAACCGGGCCCAGGTGGAGCGGGTCGACGTGCTCAACAAGTCCAAGAACGGCAACCTTTACCGCAACATGCAGCGGGTCTACGAGCGTCTGTCGGACGACACCCTGCTGGTCTGTCTGCAGGACGACACACAGTTGACCCGAACAGTCACTGACGCCGACCGCGCCGAGATCGTCGACTATCTGGACGCGAATCCCGGCTCGGCGATTTTGTCGCCGGCGTTTCAGCGAGGCACCATCAGCGCGCGCGCGCTCAGCGACCTTCAGTACGACTCCGCGCATCACATGTACTTCTTCAATCGGCCCAGTCCCAAGGTGGCCGGCATGCATTATTCTGACGTTGCGATGTTTCATGTCGGCCGTCTGCGTCAGGCTCAGTGGCGGTTCATCGAGGACGAGTTCGCCAACGACAAGCAGGCGCGCGATCTGTTTGGGAAAATGGCCTATCTGCCCTGCCCGTGGGCGATGTGGGTGCCGAATGCGCCAGCCTATCGCAATCGCGCAAAGACGCTCGCCTGGAGACTCGGCGAACGCTGGAGCCGTAGTGGTTTGTATCCGTTCGAATTGATGGCCTCAGCCAAGGTCGATGCCATGCGTGTGCGTGATTTTGAAGCCGACAAACCGGTTGCCGATCGATTTCTCACACTTGCTGGCGGGCGCGAACTGCCACACCCGTGGGCCTATGATCCGCTGAAACGGTGGCGGATTCTGCGGCGTCTCAACGAGTTCGAGGAGTGGATCAAGCGCGTTCGCAAAGCGCTGGGGTTTTGATGGCCGACGCCTTGGTACCACTTCAGGTGGTCATCACCTCCTACAACCGCGGCCGCTTTCTGGCGCACTGCGTCGACACGGTCGAACATTGCCTGCCCTACGCGCACGTCAGCATCCGCGACGACGAAAGCGATGACCCCGAAACCCTGCGGGTGCTGGACCGACTTGAGGCCCGACACACCGTGCATCGCGCCTCTGGTCGCGGCAACGGCAAGCACGGCGGGCTTTACGGACACATGCAGGCAGCGCTGGAGGCTGCCGAGCCGGACGCCCCGCTGATGTACCTGCAGGACGACGTGCAGGTGGTTCGGCCGGTACCGCTGTCGGAAATTGCTGCGTTGGCGGCGTTGTTCCAGACCGAACCCACACTGGGCTTTGTCAGTCCCGCGTTTATCCCGGTTTCGGGCGAAGGTCGTTCCCCGGACAGCGATTTTGACTTCACGCCGGAAACCGGAATGTTTTGGCCAGAGGCCAGCCGTCGCAGTTCGGGCGTGTACTACTCCGATATCAACGTCTGTCTGCCCGCTCGTCTGAGAAATGTCGGTTGGCAGTTCGCGTGCCGTGAGCCCGAATGCGATGCGCTGGCGCGGCAGCATTTCCGCAACATGGCCATCCCTGCACTGCCGTTCGTGGCATGGTTGCCACTGGTGCCCGCTTACCGTGGAAAGCGCAAGACTTGGGCGCTGCGTCGGGCCGAGCAGCAACGCAATGCCGGCTTTCATCCTTACCGTTTGCTGACGCCTGCCGATACCGAGCGCCTGCGCGCGCGGCAGCCCCTGTCGCCGCCCTGGGCAGAAGCCATGTTGACCCTGCGGGACGCTGCGCTACCGCATCCATGGCATCACAACTCGTTGCAAGGGCGCCGCTGGCTCAAGCGGCTGAATAATGCGGAAGCCGCTCTGGCGCGGTGGTTTCGCTGGGGGCAGCCTTGAATGTGTCGGTCATCATTTCCACCTATAACGCACCGGCTTGGCTGGAAAAGGTGCTGTGGGGGTACGCCCATCAAACCCATCGCGATTTCGAGATCATCATCGCTGATGACGGCTCGAGCGATGACACGCGGGCGTTGATCGAGCGCGTTGCGCCGACACTGGATCAGTCGGTGATTCACGTGTACCAGCGGGACGATGGATTCCGCAAATGCCGCATCCTCAACAAGGCCATTCTGCATGCGCGGGCAGACTATCTGCTGTTCACCGACGGTGATTGCATTCCGCGCGCCGACTTCGTGGCCAGCCACGTCGCAAAGGCGGCCCAGGGGGCCTACCTTTCGGGGGGGTACTGCAAGCTCACCTTGCCTGCCAGCAAGGCCATCGCGCGCGATGACATCGCGCGCGGCGACTGTTTCCGCGTGCCGTGGCTGTTGGAGCACGGACACCGCCGACAGCGCAAAGACCTAAAGCTGTCGGCCGACCCCGCCCTGGCACACTGGTTGAACAGGCTCACTACCACTCGCTGCAACTTCAAGGGCTCCAACGGCTCCGCCTGGCTTCGGGATGTGGTGGCCGTCAACGGCTTCGACGAACGCATGGCTTACGG
>NZ_JBLYYB010000049.1:0-5535 GCF_048549895.1 Hydrogenophaga sp. | reverse complement strand
GTGGAACTCCTTGACCCCCTGGTTCATGCGCCAGGGCAGCGTCCAGCCGTTGAGCGTGACCACCGGGTTGTAGGGGCGCCCGGAGTTGGGCACCAGCGGCGCCATGGTGTCTGCGCTTGTCTGGTACACGGGTTCTGGCAGTGCGGCCATTGCCACGCGGCTCACACTCGCTGCGGCCACGGCCCCTCCGGCAATGCCAGCAAACCGGAAAAAATCTCTTCTTGAATTCATGTTGGTTTCCTTGAGGGGATCAGTGGCCTGCACCGGCTTCGGCAGCGGCTGCGCCACCGCCCGAGACGCCAGCGCTGGTGGGCTTGCCGATGAGAGAGGCCTGAAGGGCGGCGTCCGCCAGCCAGAACTGCTGTTCGGCGTTCAGGGCCGCCATCACCGAGTTCACCTGGTCGCGGGAGTCGGCAAGCAACTCGAAAACGCTGATCAGCATCCCGTTGTAGCGAAGCTGGTTTTCTTCGGAGATGGTTTTTCGCAGGGGAATCACCTCGTCGCGGTGGTGACGCGCGATGTCATATGCAGTGCGGTACGCGGAGTAGCTCTCCCTAAGGTTCGAACCCGCCGCGCGTGCGGTTGCTTCCAGGCGGTTGGCCGCAGCCAGGGTCTGCGCATTCATGGCGTCGCGCCGCATTCCACCCCAGTCGAAGATCGGCAGCTGCAGGCTGATCTCGAAGCCGCGCCGCGTGGAGTGGGTGTTCTCGGCGGCATCAAAGACAGAGTCGCGCCGCACGCCCAACTCGATGTCTGTGAAGGTCGTGATCCTGTTCCAGCCTTGCGCGCGTGCAGCTGCGTCGTAGTCAGCCTTCGCGATCTGCAGATCCAGCCGACCCTTCGAAGCCTGACGGCCAGCGTCCGATGGAGACAGCGGCTCCTTGGGAAGTGTGGGAAGGCGTTCAGGCAACTTGAGCTGTTGGGCTTGGCTATCGTCCAGGCCTAGCAGCCGCACCAGCTCCTCACGGGCTGCCGTGACCTGGTGCTGCGCACTGGCAAGCTGGGTCGCAGTGTCGGCGTAGAACGCTTGCTGGCGCACACGATCGAGCTTGTTGAAATTGCCCACCGCCTGCATGCGCTTGGCCAACTCAGCGCTGGCTTGAGCACTTGCGACGACCTGTTGGGTGTATGCCAGTGTCTGTTGCGCGGCGACAGCCCGGACCCAGGCCTGACGTACCTGCGTGACTTGGTCCACTACGTCGCTGCTCAGGCGCAACTGGGTCTGCTTGATGCGCTGCTCGGCGATGCCTTTGCGTGTCGGCAAGGTCAGCAGGTCCAGCAGGCCGAAGGACAGGATGCGGCCGATCTCCGTCTCGCTGCCCAGGCGAACGCGCTCCAGGCTCAGAATGGGGTTGGCAATGCGACCCGACTGGGCTGCCGTAGAAGAATCTGCCCAGTTTTGAGCCACGATGGCTTGCAGGGACGGGCTATTGACCAGAGCGAGTTGAACGGCATCCTGTTGACTGAGCGGTTTGGCCAACAAGTCCGAGGCACGCCGGCGCAAGGCCTCTTGCTCATTCTTGGCTCGGGCCAAGGTGAGTTTGCCGTCCGTGAAACTGCTGGTTGCTGCGTTGGCGCTGGAGATGTTTTGCTCCAGGTTCACGCTGGCACAGCCAGACAAAACCGCAACTGCGGCAACAGCGATCACGAGTTTGGCGCGGGGCATACGCAGGGGGCGGCTCATTGTTTGCCCCCGTGGTGTGCGTCATGGCCTTGGGCTGGTTGGTCCTGGCCCGCTGCGGGTGCGGACTGGCGCATTTCCTTGGCATAGGCCCGCCATCCTCCGATTTCACCCACTTTGTCGTTGGCGGCCTTCCAAGGCTGTACGGATTGCTCCTTGTAAACCTCATAGCCCGTGAGAGCTGAACGGTACGAGAGTTGGTAATCCACCTTCTCGGAGGCACCGTCCGGCATCTGAGCAAGTGCCAGAGAAGGTGCCAGCAGTGCTGCGGCCAGCCAGGGGATTGAGTTAAGTCGTGAAAGCCAAGAATTTCTCATAGATTCACCATGCGTTTTGATGCAACGCATTGTGTGAGTTATTGGCTTCCAAAGACATAACGGCTTGATTACATATTTGTCATGTTCAAGAAAGGCAGAAATCTGCAGGCACACTGGCGACCTCTTGCAGAGCCAAGGAGGTCTCGTGAAGATACTGATCGTTGAGGATGAACTCAAAACCGGGGAATACCTGCGTCAAGGCTTGCGTGAAGCAGGATTCAACGCAGATCTGGTTCACAACGGTGTCGATGGCCTGCGTCTGGCTCAAGAGGAAGACTACGATCTGGTGATCCTGGATGTGATGCTCCCTCGGATGGACGGCTGGCAGGTCCTCACCAATATGCGTCGCCGTGGCCTTGAGATGCCCGTGTTATTTCTCACGGCAAAGGACCAGGTTCAGGATCGCGTCAAAGGCCTAGAGTTGGGCGCAGACGACTATCTGGTCAAGCCGTTTTCTTTTGCCGAATTGCTGGCAAGGGCACGGACCATACTGAGGCGCGGCCGCAGTGGCGCCGAGGTGACTATTCTGCAGGTGGCAGATCTTGAACTGGACCTTCTGCGGCGTCGAGTCAGCAGGTCCGGCAAACGCATCGACCTCACACCCAAGGAATTCGGGCTGCTGGAGCTGCTGATGCGTCGCCAAGGGGAGGTTTTGCCTCGCTCTCTGATCGCGTCGCAGGTGTGGGATATGAATTTCGACAGCGATTCCAACGTGGTCGAGGTGGCAATGCGCAGGCTTCGGGCCAAAATTGACGATGCCTATGACGCCAAGCTGATTCAGACGGTGCGAGGCATGGGTTATGTGCTTGAGGCACCCCAGGAGAATGTGTGATAGCTCGGTACTCGCTCACGACACGACTGACAGTCTTTTTTACGCTGGCTTCCGGGCTCGTGCTTGTTGGCCTGGGGACACTTGTTGCCATTTCCATTGACCGGCATTTTGTGGAACTCGACCGCGATGCTCTGCGCGACAAAATTCACCTCACACGTGAGGTGATAGGAAAATCCACGTCACCGCAGGACCTCAAAATTCGGCTGGACGACGTTTTGCACAGCCATGAGGGCCTTTTTGTCAGCGTTTTCCGTGACAGAGATCCGCTCTACGCGACTCCGGATTTCCAGTTTCCAGAGGACCTCATCGCCCAGACCCAGCAGGCCCGACTGGGGGTTGCATCCTGGAAAACCGCAGAGCGGGAGTACCGAGGAATGTCAGCATCTGTGACGTTGCCAGGTTCCGCCGAGCCGCCGCTGCAGGTTTGGGTGGCAGTTGACATTGCCCACCACAAGCACTTCATGTACGCCTTGATTCAGACGCTAGTGGGTTACGTGGCGTTAGCCACTCTGGTGGCGGGAATACTGGGTTGGTGGGCCGCAAAGAATGGCTTGGCCCCACTTCGGACCATGCGGTCTCGCGCCATGGCGATCACGGCGCAGCGGCTGGACGAGCGGATGCCAACCGAGGAGTTTCCGGTGGAGATGGCCGACCTGGCGACCACCCTCAACGAGATGCTCCGGCGCCTGAAGGAGGAGTTCGACCGGTTGTCCGAGTTTTCTTCGGACCTGGCTCACGAGCTGCGTACGCCGATCAACAATCTGATGACACAGACCCAGGTCACGCTCAGCCAGGCTCGCGCCTCTGAGGAGTATCAGGACATACTGGCCTCCAACGCCGAGGAGTACCAGCGCCTGGCCCGCATGGTGGCTGACATGTTGTTCCTGGCGAAAGCCGACCACGGACTCATTCTTCCCAGTACGGAAAAAATTGCTGTCCACGACGAAGCACAGGCCCTGTTTGACTTCTACGAGGCCCTTGCCGAAGAAAAGCAGGTCGGTCTGCAGCTTATTGGGGCGGCAGAGATCACTGGCGATCGGTTGATGCTGCGTCGGGCGCTGAGCAATCTCCTGTCCAACGCCATTCGCTATACCCCCCCTGGAGAACAGGTGGTCGTTGACATTCAAGGGGACGTTCACGGAACCACCGTGGATGTAGTCAACACTGGACCTTCCATCGACGCGCAGATGATCCCCCGCCTTTTCGACCGCTTCTTTCGGGCAGACAAGTCGCGCAAGCAACTGGACTCCGACGGTGCGGGCTTGGGCTTGTCTATCACCCAGGCGATTGTTCATGCGCACCGAGGCCGCATCTCTGTGAGTTCGGCCGATGGCAGGACTTGTTTTTCGATGTATTTCCCCAGTGCTCAGAACATTGGCAAGCGCCTCACAACAGATGCATGACCCCCTGGCCACCCTCATTGACTGCTGGAAGGCAGATCCCAGCAGCACCTACAACACCTGGTTCTTGTGGGATCAGCGGATCAAGAACTTCCGCTCCATTCGCCGAGGCATTGCGCAAGTGGTGGAGGACATCCGGGCCGGAACGTTTGGCAACGCCTACCGAGGCTCCTCGCTGGAGACAATCGTCGGGTCCGTGGCGGAGCAGCGCCAGATCTTCAAGGGTGCGGACCACGCTTTCCTCTGGAAACCCAAGCTGCGGATTCCGGACATCTACGAGAACACGAGCAACCAGCTCGCCTTCGCAGATCTTCTTCACACTTGCGATCACTGTGACTGCGCAGAAGACGTAGTGGCCGCCATACAGCGCATTGATGCAATTGGCATCAAAGGCTTGGGCCCAGCAGTCGCCAACTTGCTGTATTTCATCCACCCAACGCTGGTCTCTCCCTTCAACACGGCCATCGTCAACGGGTTCAACGCGGTGACCGGGGGGCGCGTGAAGCTCGGGCGCTGGGAGCACTATCTCTCCATGCGGGAGGGCTTGCTGCGCCTGAACGCGCAGTACCGGCTGAAACTGTCGAATGATCTGGGCGCGATTGCAGGACTCATGTTTGACATTGGCAGTGGCCGATATGCAGCGCCGCCACAAGCAATAGATGCAGCGGCGACAGCTCTCTGGCAAGAAGACCTTGAACGTGTGCGCCAGGAATCCACCGCATTGCAACGGGAACTGTCCCAAGCGACCGAGAGTGATGCGACGCACACGGGTGTCCAGGCTTCGCTGCGCGACCTGGGCAAGGCCCTCGGCTTTGAGGTCTGGATAGCGTCCAACGACCGGGGCCGCGCCCATGGCGGGGGGTTGCTGGGAGATGGATGCATGGCGCAGTTGCCCGCCAGCCTGGACCGAGGACTGGAGTCCGTGCGACTGATCGATGTTGTATGGGTTGATCCCCAGACCTCGCAATTCGCCGCCGCATTCGAAGTCGAACACACCACGTCCATCTATTCGGGCATCGTCCGCATGCTCGATCTGGCCTTGGGCACGCCGGTTGCAGGCAACTGTGCGCTGTTTCTGGTGGCTCCAGACAATCGCAGAGACAAGGTCGCTGAGCAACTTCAAAGGCCTGCCTTCTCCAGGGTGTCGGAGCTTGGAATCCGGTACTTGCCTTACAGCCAGCTGGAGCAGAACCATGCTTCCATGAGCCGCTTTGGGTCCAGCATCAAGCCGCTGCTAGAGATTTCGCAGCGGCTGTGAGCCACGGCTATTTCGTGCGGCGCGCTTCGCTGCGCTCGGCTCTTTGG
>NZ_JBLYYB010000048.1:0-8946 GCF_048549895.1 Hydrogenophaga sp. | reverse complement strand
CGGTAGGAGAGCCCACGGTCATTGCCCTGACGGTTCTTCGTCGTCGGGTCGTGAATCTGGAAGAAGAACTCCAGAATTTTCCGGTAACTCGTCAACTCGGGGTCAAAGATGATCTCGATCCCTTCGGCATGCGTGCCGTGATTGCGATACGTGGCGTTTGGAACATCGCCGCCGGTGTAACCCACGCGAGTCGAGATGATGCCGGGCTGCTTGCGGATGAGATCCTGCATTCCCCAGAAACAACCGCCGGCCAGGATGGCTTTTTCGTGATTCATCAAACGTTCTCCACTTGGTCGAGATAGGCACCATAACCCTCGGCAACCATCTCTTCGCGGTGGATGAAGCGCAAGGACGCCGAGTTGATGCAATAGCGCAAGCCCCCTCGGTCCGAGGGTCCGTCGGGAAACACGTGGCCCAAATGGCTGTCGCCATGGGTCGAACGCACTTCGGTTCGCACCATGCCGTGCTCGGTGTCGCGCAATTCGTTCACGTTCGCCGGAACGATCGGCTTGGTGAAGCTTGGCCAGCCAGTACCCGAATCGAACTTGTCCGCCGAAGCGAACAGCGGCTCTCCCGACACTACGTCGACATAGATGCCAGGCTCCTTGTTGTCGTTGTACTCTCCCGTGAAGGGCCTTTCGGTGCCGGACTTCTGAGTAACCCGACGTTGCTCGGGGGTCAGGCGGTCAAGTGCTGCCTGTGTCTTTTCAAACTTCATGAAGTTCTCCTGTGCTTACTTAAAGGGCTGGGCAGCTGCGCCCAGCGGGTTCTGCTGGCCATCTGAGGTGTCCTCCCCAATGGCCAAACACGGTCAGTGCTCATCTGACAATAGGCGTAGACTGTCAATACGGCTCGAAAACAGGCGGTTGAGGGGACCACCGAGGACTACCGCTGTAGAACTTGCCCCATCGCACTAACCGAGAACTCTCGGCCTAGGGAACTCTGAACAAGTCCACCGTTCATGCTGCCACTTGTGTTGCTTGATGCAATGGAGCCTGCGGGATGAGCCAGATCAGTTTTAAGGGCGCAGAACAAAGGTGCACTCCCAGTGACTCCGGACCATTGTTTCTTGGGTACCCTCAAGGGTCAACAGGCCAATGTGTTTCATCGTCCGGCAAAAGAGGCCAGGAAACCTGAAGTCATCTGCCAGTGTGAGGCAGGCCTGGTCAGTGCGTAGCAGCCCGTCGCGGGAGCGCTGACGTTTGCGTACTATCGGGATTTCGAGGCGCCGCTTCGACCTGAATTCACGTGGAGTCAGCACCTTGAACGAACGACCGCTACTACGCATTTCGCCAGGCGATCTCGAGGGTGTGCTTGGTACTCTCGATGTCAGTTTCGTTGCCCTTTCGGAATGCTTAGTGAGCATGGGATACAGCCTGGAACTGGGCGGCATGAACGCGCCCGGCATCCACTACAACATCGTTGGTACTGGCCGGGCCTTGATTGGCAATCGCGACCCCATACCGTTGATGCCCCACACATTGATCGTTGTGCCGCCAAATTCGCCTTTTCGAATTGAGGTGGAGGGCAGCACAGGATTCACAGGCCTGCGTTCCGTCAAGAAGCAGCCCCAGATGATCTCGTCAAGCACGATACGCAGATTCTCGGCGGGAGATGGAGATCCTTCTTTGATACTGGTGTGCGGATACTTTCATGCCACCTACGGCGCCTGCGCCGAACTCTTTGGTAGCTTGACAGAGCCGATCTTCGAACAGTTCGACATCGACGATCACGTTGACACGAAACTGCAGACAGCGCTCAGCGAGCTCGTCGCACAGGAGGTTGGCAGCGGGGCAATGAGTGCGGCCTTACTAAAGCAAGTCATCGTGTTGCTTTTGCGTCGGTCGCTCGTCTCCATGAACGCCTGGGTGGAACGCTTTTCGATGCTCAGCGATCCGTTAGTAGCAAGAGCCTTTGCCGCAATGGCCATGCGTCCTAGCGACGATCATTCACTTCAAAGCCTCGCCCACACGGCCTGCCTCAGCCGCTCTGCTTTCGCCGCTCGATTTACCGCGGCTATAGGAAAGTCTCCGATGCAGGTGCTTCGGGAGCTCCGACTGCGGCAAGCGATGTTCCAGCTAAAAGCCAGTGGCCTCGCCGTCGAGCTCGTTGCCCGCAACGCCGGATATGCCAGTCGGAGCAGTTTCACAAAAGCATTCCGAAGGACCTACGGAATAGAGCCGTCCGCAGTCCGTCGCAGCGTTCCAGCTGAGGCCTAGCCGACTCAGGACGTAGCGTCCTGTGCTTCCGCCTGATCACAGGCCTGCTCCATGTCGCGCATGTGCTCACAAAGAGAAACTGCCTCGTCCGCCAAGCTCCCCGAGAAAACTAAAGTCGGCAAGGCTTCCGACCCGCGCTCAATCGTCTTGTACACAGGGCAGTTTGAGACGATTTCAAGAAGTTTCTGTTGCTGCTCGTCGCTCAAGCTTCCCTGAAGCTGTATTTCCAGACTGAAGGTGTCCGCCGCGTTCAACCCATTTCGGAGATGCGTCACCTTCACCCGAATCCGCTCCAGTGGCCACTTCTTGCGCGACGCATATAGACGCATCGTCATCACTGAGCAAGTCCCAAGGGCCGCACTCAACAAGTCGTATGGGTTGGGACCGGACCCGAGCCCCCCTATGCCTATCGGTTCATCCACGATAAACGTAGAGGAGCCAGCCCGCACCTTCAGCTGAAACGGGCCATTCTTGGTCTCGTCGATGACGATGGTTTCCCCAACCGCATCGACTCGCTGATTTATAGCCATATGAAATACCCCTCCAGGCGCCTAGAGCCTCCACTGGGTAACGACTACCAGAGACTGCCGGGCACGGATACCAGATGGGCGGGCCTTTTCTTGCCCACCTTCTACGTCGTGGGCGACACACCGTGTGGTGCACTCGGGCCAGCAATTAGAAATATACCGCCACCAAGACGTCTCCGAGTCCGGAAGAAGCGTCCAGCGCGCAGCGCCCGGCGGCCCCTCGTGTGCCGCGCCCCAGTCGGACGCCCCTGCTCCATCGATCAGCGAGTTTTCTCAGCGACCGAAACGAAGAATATGCGGCCGTCCCGCTTCACAACTATGACTGCTCGTTGGGCTCGCGAACTGACTTCCGTAAAACTGTTCGCAGCGTGGAGATTGACGTGGAAAAACGGGAAATGCCAGTCTGCGCTATGCGTAACACGACAAGAAGTGAGTCTCTAGAACAGCGGGGAGCCCAGTTCTCTTCATTAACAACTTGAAGTCCGAAAGAAGTGGTCACTTGTCGTGGAGTCCACGCTCTGGCTCGGATGGTCGATGCTCCCGGCCAACATCCATGCAGAATCAACTCCCCTGCTCCCTGCTCCCTGCTCCCTGCTCCCTGCTCCCTGCTCCCTGCTCCTGCTCCCGCTCAGGTAAGCGCGAAGGGAAGGCCGACGGCCTGGAGAAATCCGTGTCCCGAGTTCGTTCGATGCTGCTAGAGGAACGTCAGATGAAGAAGCTCTTGTTTGTCGTCGACCCGCTGGACGAGTTCAAGGTCCAAAAGGACACCACTTTCTCAATAATGCGTGAGGCGCAGTTGCGGGGTCACCATATAGCAGCATGCCTGCCGCGAGACATTCAGTGGAAGTCAGGCAGTTTTGTCGCAGCCACAGTACAGCAAATTAGCCTGACCGGATCCTACCCAGGCTGGTACCGCGTCCACGACACAAAGCAAATGCACTTGAAAGACTTTGACGCTGTCCTCATGCGCAAGGATCCACCATTCAACGCGGAGTACATCTACGCCACCCACTTGCTGGAACAAGTTGAACGGGAGGGTGGCAACGTAGTGAACAGACCGCGGTCACTTCGCGACCACCCCGAGAAACTCGCAATCATGGAGTTCTCTCACCTCGCACCGCCGACGCTGGTTACGCGCAATGCCGAGTCCGTGCGAGACTTCCACGCGGAGCATGGCGATATCATTCTTAAGCCGCTTGATGGAATGGGTGGCAAAGGCAT
Source organism: Hydrogenophaga sp. (assembly GCF_048549895.1). Taxonomy (GTDB): domain Bacteria; phylum Pseudomonadota; class Gammaproteobacteria; order Burkholderiales; family Burkholderiaceae_C; genus Hydrogenophaga. Next base: position 4,979 of record NZ_JBLYYB010000048.1, on the reverse strand, counting down.
TTTCCGTGTCGGACAGGGCGCGCTGAATCTCGGAGTCATCATCGAAACGTTAAACAAGGGTGGCGCCGAAACCATCATGGTCCAGCGCTTTGTGCCGCAGATCGCAGACGGCGACAAGCGCATCCTCATAATCAACGGCGAGCCCGTGCCTTTTGTCCTGGCACGTATTCCGCAGGGTACCGAAGTGCGTGGAAACTTGGCGGTTGGGGGCAAAGGGGTGGCGCAGCCTTTGACTCCGCGCAACCGTGAGATAGCAGAACTTATCGGCCGAGCACTTGCACCACGCGGACTCTTACTCATTGGGCTTGATGTGATTGGTGATTCTGTTACTGAGATCAATGTCACCAGTCCTACTGGCTTTCAAGAAATCACTGACCAAACCGGCTTCAACGTTCCGGCGCTTTTTGTCGACGCGTTGGAACGGACTACACGCACAACGTAGGTCGAACCCCCGCGGCGCCCGCTGTGGTTCCCGGCGCACAGCAATTGGCCTTTAACTTTGGGAGTGAAATATGCTCGAAAAGCTGCACGTAGTTTGTCCAAACTGCCAGATCACAAACCGGATAGCGAGCGAACACCTCACGAGCGAGCCAAACTGCGGTAGCTGTCATCAACCTCTATTCAACGCGAGCTCATTCAACTTGGACGAGGCCTCCTTCGACAAGCATGTCTCGCGAAACGAGACTCCGGTTCTGGTGGACTTCTGGGCGCCCTGGTGCGGGCCGTGCCGCCAGATGGCACCCGCGTTCGAACATGCTGCGGCGCAACTCGAACCCGATTTCCGGTTGGCAAAGGTCGATACGCAAGCTGTCCCCTCCCTGGCAGAGCGCTTCAACATTCGAAGCATCCCGACACTGGCTCTATTTCAAGGAGGACGTGAGGTTGCCAGACAAACAGGTGCCATGAGTGCACCGGACATCGTCAGATGGGTCCAGGCCCAAGCCCTAGCACGGAACCTGGGATAGATATTGCATAGCCACCGTTGCGTCTTGCTCTTCGAGCCAGGATTTGTTCAGCGGCCATGGTCTTTGGGCCGTCAACGGACGACCTCACTCTGACAAGTACTCCTGTCCCACCAGTTCATTCTGGGCGAAGTTCATCGTGTCTGGCAGTTGGTGAACGCATGTCCATAGGAAAGCATAGCTATGTGCAATGCGTTTACCGCTTCATCATCCGGCTACTGCCCTTCCTCGTGCTGAATTTTCTCAGTGCCCTCGGCGCCACCGACTTATGAGACATCGATAAACAGATGTCGACCCCTTGGGGAGTAGTGCGAAGCGATGCGCGGGTCGCCCTTCACACTCCCCAGACGATATCGACCCTGGCTTTTTCGCAGCGCTGCAGCATCTCGATTAGGGGGATGCTGCGCACGCGCAGGCTCACCGTGTCGGAGGAAGGCGATGCATCGTCTGCGTCTTCGTCTTCCTTGGGCTTCTGGCGCGCCTCGTCGGCCGCCACGGCAGCGAGGATGGCCTTCACGGCCCCACTCATCTCGGCGGGCTGGATGATGCCCGGACCCGACGGGTCCTTGCCCATGATCTCCAGCAAAATCTTGCCGTGCTGCTTGAGCATCACGAGGTCGCCCGTTTCACGGGACTTGAATCGATACGTAGACATAAGATGCCTCCTGTGGTGAGGTGCCAGACCATTCTTGCGCCGATGCGCCCCCGAGACCAGGCGGCCTCGCGAACAAGATGGTCTGGACGGGGCCCGTTGCCTTATGTCGGCTACGGGTTTTGTGCTTCGTGTGCATCACTTCCTTGTCTAGCTGTACCGGAAATGACATGGCGCCTCAGGCTGTCTTCGTCATGTACCCCATCCAGGGCCAATAGGTCAACGCGAAGACAACCAGAAGCGCCATGGCTACCAATGTGATGACGAAGCCGGTGCGAACGAAATCTCGTGCGTCGAATGTGCCTGTGCCGTAGGCAATCATGTTCTGCGGCGCGTTCACCGGAAGGATGAATCCAAAGCTCACGACGAACTGCAAAAGCATCGTCATTCCGATGACGTTGATGTCTGGCGTCTGAACGGCCAGCAGAACGCTCATGATGATGGGAATCATCGTCGAGGCGAGAGCTGTGGCGCTCGCAAAGCCGAGGTGGATGACGATCAAAAACAGCGACAGCAGCATCAGGACAACGAAGGCGCTGGCGTGTTGAAGACCAAGGTTCTGCACAATCAGGTTTGCGAGCCAGCCGGCCGCATTGGTCCTCAGCAAGGCCGTTCCCACACTGATGCCGACCGCGAACAGCACGACCGTTCCCCAAGGAAAGCCGTGCTGCGACTCTTTCCAATCCATCACGCCCAGGCGAGGCAGCAGCATCAAGGCGATCGCGGCGATAGTTGTCGACGACGTGTCGAAGTCGTGCAGCACTTTCTCGGTCGCCCAAAAGCCCAGCAGTACCAACACGATTGCCAGGAGCTTCCACTCTCTCGTAGTTGTCTTCCCGATCGCATCCAGCTGCTTTCGAATAGTCGCCCGCCCGCCCTCGATCTCCTTCATTTCCGGTTTCATCATGCGGGTCATGATGAAGTAGACCGCGACGCTCATCAGGGCTGAGAACGGCGCCCCGGCAATGAACCACTCCATCCACGTGATCGTGGCCTGGAACTGCTTTTCGATGAAGCCGATAGCCACCAAGTTCTGCGCCGCCGCGGTCTTGATGCCGATGTTCCAGACGCTGGCAGTCTGTGCCGCTGCGATCACCAGCAGGCCCGCGAAGCGACTGCGCTTGTCCACCTTGAAGGCAAGAATGAATCCCATCATGATGGGCACCAGGCAAGCCACCCTTGCCGTTGTGCTGGGCACGATGAACGACAGCAGGAAGCCCACGACCATGGCGCCAATAACGATGTGGTTGGTGCGCGCATCTACTTTTGAAAGCACGAGCAGCGCGATGCGCCGGTCAAGCCCCGTGGCCGTCATAGCGGCGGCGATAAAACAAGCTGCCGCGACCAATGCGACAGCACTGTTTGAAAAGCCCGACAGTGCCAGGCTCAGCGCCGCACCGGTCCCAATGTCACCGCTCGCTGGCTTTGCGACATCGGGGGTCGCAGCCAGAAGGAAGATCATCAGTGCGCCGACTACTACAGCACTCACGGCATAGTCGAGAGCCTCGGTCATCCAGACGATCACGGCGAAGGCAAGTACAGCCAGCATCACCTGGCCAGCCAGCGGCAGCCCCGGCGCAGCCGGCATCCACAGCACGGCCAACAACGCAGCAACCGCAAGGACGAGGCCCGCAGTCTTGATGAAGTGCCGATTCGATGAGGGCGGCACGGAAGGCACCTGTGTCGCGAGAGGAGCGGCCTTCAATAGCTGATTCATGAGATTCTTTCCTTGGCTGCTCTGGTGATGAGCGATTACCCCAGAAGATCGGCGCCCCCCGGCACCATGGCGACGTTCAGCGCAATTCAAGTTGCCTACGCAGACGTGCCACTTCTTCAATCAAGTCCGCCGTGAGGGCCGCCAGCTGTGGATCCGCATCAAAGCAGGTCTCCAAGTGCGCAACCCGACGTGCGCGCACCAGTGTGAAACAGTCGAAGCGCCATCCTTCAGACCCCACGTGGACATGCAGCACGCCTGCCTCAACGCGTCTCTCAAGCCAAAGCACGTCTACGCCGCAGGCCCGCGCCGCCTCCTCAACTGAGAACACCGCGCCTATCAGCACTTCTGCATCGAGTATGGGTTTCATGTTCACGCTCCTGCGACTGTCCGCGCGTCAAATCCGGGAAATGCGTGCGCCAAGGCCGAGTACGCGTCGCGCTGTCCGTCGGTGGCAGCGGCCGGCAAGACGACTTCCAGCACCAGGTAAAGGTCACCGGGTTCGGATGCGGGGATTCCACGACCCCTCAGCCGCAGCTTTTTGCCAGGCGTCCAGCCGCCAGGGACTGTTACCTCCACAGCGTCGTCCGCTGGCAGTCGCACCATCACTGACGCTCCAAGCGCGGCTTCCCAAGGAGACAGCGATAGGCGACCGTGTACGTCCTTACCGTCGGCACGCCACTTGGTATTTGCGCGGATCACCACTTCCAGGAGTAGGTCGCCGGGTGGGCCGCCGTTGACGCCTGGACTACCCTGCCCAGCCAACCGGATGTGCTGACCCTCCCGTACTCCCTTCGGTATCCGAACTTCCAGTTGGCGTTTCTCGCGCCTGGGTTGGCCTTGATCGTCAATACGCACTGCGTCTAGCTCCAGCATGCGCACCGCGCCAAGATAGGTATCCAGTAGTTCGAGTTCGATGCGTGTGTGTCGAGCCTCACCCGGAATTGGTCCTTCAGGGTGACGCGCCCCGCCCCGGCGCGTGCGGTTGGCCCGCCCGAACAACTCCTCAAAGAAGTCGCTGTGCTGCGCGTTTCCGCCAACAGATGTGAAGTCGAAGCCTTGTTGCCAGCCTGGTGGAGGCCGGAACTCGCGAGCGCTTTGTGGCTGCGCTAACAGCTGATCGTATTCGGCGCGCTTTTCAGGATCTGACAGAACTCCATTGGCCTCGTTCACCTCCGCCATCCGTGCAGACGCGTCCGGTACCTTGCTGACGTCGGGGTGGAACTTGCGCGCGAGCTTGCGAAACGCTTTTTTTATCTCCTCTGGCGTGGCCGTCTTCTCCACGCCGAGCGTCTTGTAGTAGTCCTTGAACTCCATGCTTGGCTACCCGGTCACCGTCGGAACTCAGCGGGAATCGGATCCACGCTCAGCTTCAAACTGGTGTCGCGCTCCACCGCCCCGACTCGCCCCGCACTGAGCGCACGCTCAATTGCCAACGCTGGTGGGCGCGTGCCGAATAAACCTTGGCTGCTACGTCTATACCGACATAGCTTCACCCTCAGCAAAAGGCTTTCCAATCGAAGTCTCATTGAATACCTGCCCCCGAGATGCCAGCGGCATGCGACGAAGGACGCGTTGCAACTTGACTGCTCCGACGGGCGCCAACATTGCCGCCGACTCTATTCTCGCCCGTTAACAGAATTCGCATATG
>NZ_JBLYYB010000047.1:0-22748 GCF_048549895.1 Hydrogenophaga sp. | reverse complement strand
GATCAAGCCTTCCGGGCGCCAAACCCGGGAAAAGCACCTTTATGGGCACTGTCTCCCGGTTTTCGCCGCCCGGTTGGCCTCAGGTCGTGCTGGGGCGCTTTTCGATGACTTTGTCGATCAGGCCGTATTCGGCCGATTCCGCGGCAGACATGTAGTAGTCGCGCTCGGTGTCGCGCGCAATGCGCTCCAGCGGCTGGCCAGTGCGCTCGGCCAGGATCTTGTTCAGCTGCTCGCGGGTTTTCAGGATCTCGCGGGCCTGGATCTCGATCTCGGTGGCCTGGCCACGGCTGCCGCCCGAGGGCTGGTGGATCATGATCTTGGAATTGGGCAGCGAGAAGCGCTTGCCCTTGGTGCCCGCCGCCAGCAGGAAAGCGCCCATGCTGGCCGCAAAGCCGCAGCACAGTGTGGACACGTCGGGCTTGATGAAGTTCATGGTGTCGAAGATCGCCATGCCGGCGCTCACCGAACCACCAGGCGAGTTGATGTAGAACGAGATGTCCTTGTCGGGGTTTTCGCTCTCCAGAAACAACAACTGCGCCACCACCAGGTTGGCCGAATGGTCGTTGACTTCACCCACCAGGAAGATCACGCGCTCTTTGAGCAGGCGCGAGTAGATGTCGTAAGCACGTTCGCCGCGACCCGAGGTCTCGATCACCATGGGCACCATGCCCAAGCCTTGAATGTCCATTGCGCTCATGCGTTTCTCCATGTGTTGATGCATTGCCGTCTTGCTACTGTAACCAACCCACTGTGGCCGTATGCACACAAGGGCGATGGCCGTTGAGCCACCAAAAAAGGTCAGTTGGTCGCACTTGGGGTTCAAACCGGCGAAAAAAAGGGCGGATCGCTCCGCCCTCTGCTTTTCTGTCCGGCGGGCCGATCAGTTTTGCGCCATCAGCTCGTCGAAGCTGACCGCTTTTTCGGTGATCTGGGCCTTGGACAACACGAACTCGGTCACGTTGTTCTCGATCACGATGGCTTCGACTTCGGCCATGCGGCGGTTGTCGCCTTGGTACCAGCGCACCACGTCGGCAGGCTTCTCGTATGAAGCGGCCAGTTCTTCGATGTGGGCCTTGATCTGCTCAGGCTTGGCGTGCAGTTCGTTGGAACGAACCAGCTCGGCCACCACCAGACCCAGGCGCACGCGGCGCTCGGCCTGCGGGCGGAACAGCTCTTCGGGGATCGGAGCCTTCTCGGCGTCCTTCACACCGCGCTGCTTGAGGTCGGCGCGGGCGCCTTCCACCAAGCGGTCGAGTTCGGACTGCACCACCGACTTGGGCAGGTCCAGTTCGGACACGGCCACCAGCGCGTCCATCACGGACTGCTTGTTGCGGGCCTGCAGGCGGAACTTGACTTCGCGCTCCAGGTTTTTCTTGATGTCGGCGCGCAGGCCTTCGACCGTGCCGTCGGCGATGCCCAGCGACTTGGCCAGCGCTTCGTCGACTTCAGGCAGGTGAGCGGCTTCAAGCTTGTTGACGGTGACGAGGAAATCGGCGGTTTTGCCGGCCACGTCTTTGCCGTGGTAGTCCTCGGGGAAGGCCAGCGGGAAGGTTTTGCTCTCGCCCTGCTTCATGCCACGCACGGCATCTTCAAATTCCTTGAGCATCTGGCCGTCGCCGACGATGAACTGGAAGGCTTCGGCCTTGCCACCTTCGAACGGTTCGCCGTCGATCTTGCCGGCGAAGTCGATGGTGGCACGGTCGCCGTCCTGGGCGGCCTGGTCTTGCGCGCGCTGCGCGAAGGTGCGGCGCTGCTTGCGCAGGATGTCCAGCGTGCGGCCGATGGCAGCGTCGTCGACGTCGGCCGACACTTTTTCCACCGCGGCGGTGCTCAGGTCACCGATCTTGACTTCGGGGTACACCTCGAACACGGCGTCAAACGTCAGCTCGCCTTCGGGCGCGCCTTCTTTTTCGGTGATCTTGGGCTGGCCGGCCACGCGCAGTTGTGCTTCGTTGGCGGCGGTGGCGAAGGCTTCGCCGACCTTGTCGTTCATCACTTCGTAGTGCACCGAATAGCCGTAGCGCTGGGCGACCACGTTCATGGGCACCTTGCCGGGACGGAAGCCGTCCATCTTCACATCGCGCGCCAGGCGCTTGAGGCGGTTGGCCACCTCGTTCTGGATCACATTGGCCGGCAGCGAGAGCGTGATCTTGCGCTCAAGCTTTTCCAGGGTTTCAACGGTCACGGTCATGGTTCTCTCCAAAAGGGTGGTGCCCAAAAATTGCGGCTCAGCCAGCCTGCCTGGCCGAACCGGGGAATGCATGTGTCTGTGGTGGTGCGCGGGGGGGGACTCGAACCCCCACACCATTGCTGGCGTCAGGACCTAAACCTGGTGCGTCTACCAATTTCGCCACCCGCGCGCCTGGTCGGGATTTCCGGTGTGGTGCAGATGGGGTCTGCGCCACGCCTTGTCCTGCTCACGGCACCCCTCGATTGTAGCCCCTGCCAAGCGCGGGCCGGCGGGCTCAGGCGCCCAGCCGATGGCGCAGCAGGCGCACGGCGCTGCCGGGTGTGGTGAGCACCGGCAGCCCCACGGCGCGGTGAACCGCCATTTGCGCGCGCGCCATGCTGAACTGCGCCAGCGCAATCACGTCGCAGCCTTGATCGGCCAGCCGCTGCGCGGCTTCGATCACCAGCGCGTCGTGCCGCTCGGTGTCACCTTGGTTGAGGGCTTCCAGCGCACCGTCGGCCAGGCGGGTTGCCAACACGGTGCCGGGCGGAAACTCCGGTGGCATCGATTCGAGCGTGGGACCAAAGGAAGCGATCAACCCCACGTGCCCGCCATGCGCCACGGCGTCGGCCACCATGGCTTCGTTGGGCTTGAGCACGGGCATGTGCGGCCGGCGAGCTGCCGCTGCTTCGATGCAGGGTCCGAAGGCCGAGCAGGTGAAGAGGATGGCCCTGGCCCCCGTGCGCTCGGCGTAGGCCGTCAGGTCCTCGAACCGCTGATGCATCGTGGCGTCCAGCCCGGCGCCGTTGCGCGCCAGGTCGGCCGAGAGGCTGTCGTCGAGCAGATTCATGCGAACCGCTTCGGGCCAGCGGCGTTCCAGTTCTTCGTTGATGGGCGCAACGGAGTGCGCCAGCGCGTGGATGAGGGCGATTCGCATGTTGAAACTTTGAAGTGTTCGGGTGTGGGGCATTGTTGACCAGCGCGGCTCGTTTCTGGCGATTCGGGTCAAAGGACTTGCGGCTCCCTCTTCACCCGAAACCAGGCCGCATACATCGCAGGCAAGGCCAGCAAGGTCAGCACGGTTGCCACGACAAGGCCGCCCATGATCGCCACCGCCATCGGCCCCCAGAACACGCTGCGCGACAAAGGAATCATCGCCAGCACGGCCGCAGCAGCGGTCAGCACGATGGGGCGCATGCGCCGCACAGCAGACTCGACCACCGCGTCCCACGCTGGCACGCCGCGCGCGCGGTCCTGTTCGATCTGGTCGATCAGGATCACCGAATTGCGCTGGATCATGCCCATGAGCGCGATCACGCCGAGCAGCGCCACGAAACCGAACGGGCGGTTGAGCAGCAACAAGGCGGCGGCCACGCCCGCCAGTCCCAGCGGGCCGGTGAGAAACACCAGCATGGAACGGCTGAAGCTCTGCAACTGCAGCATGAGCAGGGTGAACACGATGAACAGCATGACTGGGATGCCTACCGCGATGGAAGACGAGCCTTTGCTGCTTTCGGCCACGGCGCCCGCCACTTCGATGCGGTAGTCCGAGAGACCCCGCGCCGCCCAGCCCTCGCTGATGGTCTTGAGCACCGGCTGCAGTTCGGCCGTGACGGTCGCACCTTGCAAACCTTCCACCACATCGCCCTGCACGGTGATGGCGTAGTCGCGGTTCTCGCGCCAAAGCACGCCAGCCTCCCAACCGAAGACAGGCTTGGCAATCTGCAGCAGCGGAATGCTCTGGCCGCTGCTGGTGGGCAGGTTGGCGTTGGCCAGATCGGTGAGGGCGTCTCGCTCGTCCAGCGGCTGGCGCAGCACGATGTCGATCAGCTTGTCACCGTCGCGGTACTGCCCCACCGTGCTGCCGCTGAGCAGGGTGCGCGCGGCCTGCGCGATCGACTGGCTGGACACGCCCAGCGCGCGCGCCTTGGCCTGGTCCACCTCCAGCCGCAGGCGCTTCACCGACTCGTTCCAGTTGTCGTTCACACCGCGCATGTTGGTGTTCTGGCGCATGGCCACCTTCACCTCGTCGGCCAGTGTGCGCAGCTGCGTGGGGTCGGTACCGACCACGCGGAACTGCACCGGATACGGCACCGGGGGGCCGTTGGGCAGCAGCTTCACGCGACCCCGCAACTCGGGGAACTCGGTGGCCAGCAGGGCCGGCAGCGCCTTGCGCAGGCGCTCGCGGGTCTTCAGGTCTTGCGGCAACACGATGAGTTGCGACACGTTGGTTTGCGGAAAGATCTGGTCCAGCGGCAAATAAAAACGCGGCACACCCGAGCCGACCCATGTGCTCACGCTTTTCACGCCCTCTTCCGCCGTCATGCGGGCTTCCAGGCGCTTGGTCACCTCGTCCATGGCCTGGATGCTGCTGCCCTCGGGCAGCCACACGTCCACCAGAATCTCGGGTCGGCTTGAATCCGGGAAGAACTGCTGCTGCACCTGGCCCATGCCGGCGATGCCCAGCACAAAGGTGAGCACGGTGGCGCCGATGGTGATCCAGCGGTGCTGCACGCACCAGTCCACCACGGCGCGAAAACGCACGTAGAACGGGCCGTCGAACACCTCGTGAACCTCGCCCACATGGGGCTTCACCTTGAGCAGGCGCACGCCGAGATAAGGCACAAAAAACACCGCCACGATCCACGACAGCAGCAGCGCAATCACCGTCACCGCAAAGATCGCAAAGGTGTACTCGCCGGTGGTGGAATTGGCCAGGCCGATGGGCAGGAAACCGGCGGCCGTGATCAGCGTGCCGGTGAGCATGGGCATGGCCGTGGCCTCCCAGGTGAAGGTGGCCGCGCGCACCATGCTGTAGCCCTCTTCGAGCTTTCGCACCATCATCTCCACCGCAATGATCGCGTCGTCCACCAGCAGGCCCAGCGCGATGATGAGCGAGCCCAGCGAGATCTTGTGCAGGCCGATCTTGAAGTAGTTCATGGCCAGGAAGGTCATGGCCAGCACCAGCGGGATGGTGATGAACACCACCAGGCCGGGTCGCATGTCCAGCGTGTAACCGCGCAAGCCCCTGCTGCCGGCTCGCTTGTGCAGGCCCAGCGCCAGGAAGCTCACCACCAGCACGATCAGCACCGCCTCGATCAGCACCTTCACGAACTCGTTGACCGAGTTCGTCACGGCGCTGGGCTGGTCCTGCACCTGCGCCAGCACCATGCCGGCGGGCAGCGTGGCCTCGATGCCGGCCACCGTGGTCTTGAGCGCCTTGCCCAGCGCGATGATGTCGCCGCCCTTGGCCATGGAAATGCCCAGGCCGATGCTGTCTTCGCCGTTGTGGCGCACCAGCACCTGCGGCGGGTCCAGGTAGCCCAGGCGGATGTCGGCGATGTCGCCCAGGCGGATCTGCGTGCCGTTGGCCGCGCGGATCGGCATGGCGCCGAGTTGCTCCACCGAATTGAACGCACCGGCCACGCGCACCTGCACCACGTCTTGCGGCGACTGCACCGAGCCGGCCGAGGCCACTGCGTTCTGCTGGCCCAGCGCGTCAAACACCTGCTGCAGGTTCAGCCCCAGCACCGCCAGCCGTTTCTGCGAGATCTCGATGAACAGCTTCTCGTCCTGCGCGCCGAAGAGCTCCACCTTGCTCACGTCGGGCACGCGCAGCAGTTGCTGGCGCACGCGGTCGGCCACCTCTTTTTTGTCGGCATACGAGAAGCCGTCGCCCTGCAGCGCATAGATGACGCCGAACACGTCACCAAATTCGTCGTTGAAGAAGGGTCCCACCACGCCCTGGGGCAGCGTGGCCTGCATGTCACCGATCTTCTTGCGCGCCGTGTACCAGATCTGCGGCACTTCCCTGGGCGGGGAGGAGTCTTTCAGCTGGAAGATCACCAGCGTTTCGCCGGGTTTTGAATAGCTGCGGATGACGTCTGCGTAGGGCACTTCCTGCAGCGTTTTCTCGATGCGGTCGGCCACCTGCTCGGCCACCTGCTCGGCGGTGGCGCCAGGCCAGTAGGCCCGCACGACCATGGCCCGAAAGGTGAACGGCGGGTCCTCGTCCTGGCCGAGCTGGAAGTAGGCCGCCACGCCCAGCAACATCAGCACGATCATGAGGTAGCGCGTGAAGGCCTGGTGGTCCAGCGCCCACTGCGAGAGGTTGAAGCGCGAGACCCAGGTGGCCGCCTGGTCGGCGGAGGAATAGTCGGACGAGCTCATGCGGTCCTCACTTCGTGGCTGCGCCAACGAACCGCGTCACCTTCTGCCCGGGCGACAACACGTGCACGCCGGCGGCCACCACCTCATCGCCCGGCTTCAGGCCCGAGGCAATCAGCATCTCGTTGCCGTCGGCACCGCCCACCACCACCTCGCGCGGTTGCACGGTGCTGCTGGCCGCGTCGAACACCCAGACCGCGCTGCCGCTGCGGTCGCCGGCTTCCGAGCGCATGAGCGCCGAGGTCGGCAGCTTGATGGCGGCGGTGGGCGCATCGGCCGATCGCATCAGCGTCACGTAGGCGGTGGCACCCAGTGGCACGGCAGCACCTTCGGGCAAGGCCAGCTTCACCTGGTAGGTGCGGGTGACCGGGTCGGCACTGGCGGCCACTTCGCGCACCACGGCGTCCAGCGGCGCGGCGGCGCCCGCCGGTGTTCCGGGCGCTCCGGCCCACAGCCGCACCTGGGCTGCCTGGCCCACACGCGCCAGCGCGAGCCGGTCTTCGGGCACCGCAAACACCACGTCGCGCGCGCCGTCGCGCGCCACGCGCACCACCGGCGCACCAGCGGCGACCACCTGCCCCACTTCCGCGTCGACCGCCAGCACCACACCCGCGCCGTCGGCCAGCAAGCGGGCATAGCCTGCCTGGTTGCCTTGCACGGCGCCCTGGGCACGCGCCTGGCGCAGCGTCGCTTCGGCCGATTGCAGCGTCGCCCGCCGCCGTTCGATCTCGGCGCCGCTCACGAAGCCTTGCGCCAGCAGTTCCTGAAACCGCTTGAGGTCGGCCGCCGCCAGATCGCGCTGGGTTTGCGCCGCGCTCACCTGGGCCTGCGCCGCCTGGCTGGAGAGCGCAAGGTCCTGCGCATCCAGCTGAGCCAGCAACTGGCCCGCCTGCACCCGCTGCCCCACCTCCGCCGGGCGCTGCACCAGCTTGCCGCCCACCCGGAAACCCAGGCGCGACTCGGTGCGCGCCCGCACCTCGCCGGCGTACTCGGTCTGGGCACCCAGGGCACTGGTGCCCACGGTCATCAGCTTGACCGAGCGGATCGGCTCCACCGGCGCAGGCGCGGGCGAACAGGCCGCCAGCACGAGCGAGGCGGTCAGGATGAGGGCAACATGAGGCGTTTTCATGGCGGTCCGGGCGGGTGAAAATGGGAGAGATGCACGGCGTTTGCTGGCCCTGCGAATGCCCGTATATTACTGACTGACCGGTTAGTAATCAAAATTTTCGTTCAAATACACCTCGGTTCATGACGCCACCCACCCCCACCAAGCCCCGCCCGCGGGCCAACGTGCTCGGCACTCTCGGGGGTGGCGTTGACCATTACGAAAATTTCCCTGTGGCCTCGTGGTTGTGTCCGCCCAGGCTCAGGCCGACCGTCGTGGCCATCTACCGCTTTGCCCGCACCGCCGACGACATCGCCGATGAAGGCTCGGCCAGTGCCGCAGAGCGCCTGGCCGATCTGGCCGCCTTCCGCGACGAACTGGCTCGATGCATCGCCAGGGCATCCGGTGAGTCGGCTGTGCCCACGCCAGAACGCTGGCCCGCTGTTTTCGGCCCGCTCGGCCTGGCCATTGCCCGCTACGCACTTCCCGGCGATCTGCTGCACGACCTGCTGAGCGCCTTTGAGCAAGACGTGCGCTACACAGAACAACAACACCGCTACCAGAACACCCCGGAGCTGCTGGGCTACTGCCGCCTCTCGGCCAACCCGGTGGGGCGCCTGCTGCTGCACCTGTACGGCGTGCACGACGCACGATCGCTGCAACAAAGCGACCAGATCTGCAGCGCCTTGCAACTCATCAACTTCTGGCAGGACATCAGCCGCGACCTGCCCAACGGGCGCTGCTATTTGCCGGCCGACACCTTGCAGCGCCACGGCCTGCAGGTCGCCGATTTCGAGCACGCCCAACTGGAGGCCACGCCGGATCGCCAGGCCGCAGTGGCTGAGCTCTGCGCGTATGCGCGCGGCCTCATGCAGCTCGGTGCTCCGCTGGCGCGGCGGGTGCCGGGGCGGGCCGGGTGGGAGCTGCGGCTGGTGGTGCAAGGCGGCTTGCGCATCCTGGACGCCATTGCAGAAGACGGCCACCGCAGCTGGCAGACACGCGTGACGCTGCAGCGTGCCGACCTGCCCCGACTGGCCTTGCGCGCACTCTGGATGTGAAGTCGCGCCGGCATCACTTCGCTCAGGTGACACGGTGGCCGCGCGAGTCGCTGAAAAGCCACTGAAGGCCGCGCCCCCCGTACAAGCTCTGGGGTCGTGGGCGCAGGCCCTGTGCCATACTGATTTTCCATGGCACAGGCATTCCCTTTCTCCGCGATAGTTGGTCAAGACGAGATGAAAACGGCGATCCTGATCGCCGCCATCGATCCCACCATCGGTGGTGTTCTGGTCCTCGGGGACCGGGGCACCGGCAAGTCCACCGCGGTGCGGGCGCTGGCCGCCTTGCTGCCGAAAATGCGGGCGGTGAACGGCTGCCGCTACAGCTGCGATCCGGCCGACCCGGCCAGCCGCTGCGCCGACTGCGCCAGCTTGCGCGGCCCCGACCAGCCGCCGCCCAAAACCCACCTCCTTCCCGTGCCCGTGGTCGACCTGCCGCTGGGTGCCACCGAAGACCGCGTGGTCGGCGCACTCGACCTGGAGCGCGCGCTGTCGCAAGGCGTGAAAGCTTTCGAGCCCGGCCTGCTGGCGCAAGCCAACCGCGGTTTCCTCTACATCGACGAAGTCAACCTGCTCGAAGACCACCTGGTCGACCTGCTGATCGACGTGGCGGCTTCGGGTGAGAACGTGGTGGAGCGCGAAGGCCTCTCGGTGCGGCATCCCGCGCGCTTTGTGCTGGTGGGCAGTGGCAACCCCGAAGAAGGTGAACTGCGCCCGCAGCTGCTCGACCGTTTTGGTTTGTCGGTGGAGGTGAAGACACCCGAGCTGCTGCAGGAGCGCGTGGAGGTGGTGCGCCGCCGCGATGCGTTTGAACAGGACCGCGAGGCCTTCATCGCGCACTGGCAGAAGGAAGACGAGCGCATCCGTCGCAAACTCGTGGCCGCGCGCAAGCGCCTGGCTGATGTGGAGATCACCGACGCCGCGCGCCAACGCGCTGCCGCGCTGTGCATGGCCCTGGGCACCGACGGCCTGCGCGGCGACCTCACACTGATCCGCGCCGCGCGCGCCATGGCCGCGCTCCAGGGTGACAAGGCCGTGACCGACGCGCACTTCAAACGCGTGGCTGGCCCCGCCCTGCGCCACCGCTTGCGCCGCAACCCGCTGGACAACGCAGGCTCCACCGCCCGGGTCGACCGCGCCGTGGCCGAGCTGATGGGCGCCTGAGCGCGGGTCTCGGGCTCACCTTCGATGCTCGACACCCTCACATCCCCGGTTCCCAACGCCGACGCGGCCTTGGTCGCGGCCTTGCTGGCGGTGGACCCGGCTGGCCTGGGCGGTGTGGCATTGCGTGCACCCGCTGGCCCCTTGCGAGACACCTGGCTCACCCTGCTGCGCGAAAACCTGCCCGCTAGCACCCCCGTGCACCGCGTGCCCCTGCACGCCACCGACGCCGCCTTGCTCGGCGGGCTCGATCTGGCCGCCACCCTGCACGCCGGGCGCCCGGTGGCCCAACTTGGCTTGCTCGCGCGCTGCGACGGCGGTGTGTTGCTGCTGGCCATGGCCGAGCGCGTGGGCGCCGGTGTGGCGTCTCAACTCTCGGCTGTGCTCGACACGCAGGTGGTGGCGCTGGAGCGCGACGGCCTCACCCAGCGCCGACCCGCCCGCGTGGCGCTGGTGGCGCTGGACGAAGGCGATGGTGACGAAGAGCAGATGCCCGCCACGCTGCTGGACCGCGTGGCCTTCCACCTCCCGCTGCAGGCCGCCGCATCGGACGACGATGCGCCGGTGGACTGGACACGCGAGGAAGTTGCGGACGCACGCGCGCGGCTGGCGCAGGTGGTCGTGCCCGAGAGCGTGGTGCAGGCGCTGTGCGCGGCCTCGCTGGTGTGGGGCGTGAACTCCATGCGCGCCCCCCTGCTCGCGGTGCGGGTGGC
The DNA here is from genome assembly GCF_048549895.1 of Hydrogenophaga sp. Classification (GTDB taxonomy): domain Bacteria; phylum Pseudomonadota; class Gammaproteobacteria; order Burkholderiales; family Burkholderiaceae_C; genus Hydrogenophaga. The sequence goes on along the minus strand of NZ_JBLYYB010000047.1, from coordinate 12,377 downwards.
GCGCGCGGCGGCGGCCTTGTCGGGCATGGACGAGGCCGAAGAAGTGCACGCCTCGCTGGCGGCGCGGTTGGTGCTCGCGCCGCGCGCCACGCGTGTGCCGGCGCCACCTGCCGAAGAAACCGAAGACACGCCGCAGCCAGCGGAGGCACAAACGCCTGAGCAGGACACAACGGATGCGCCACCGCCCGAAGCGCAGTCAGACGGAAAAGACAACACGCCAGACGAAGAAGAAGCTCCCGGCGCGCTGGACGACCGCCTGATCGAAGCCGTGCGCGCCGCCATTCCGCCAGGCCTGCTCGCCGCCTTGCAAATGGGTCAGGCGCGGCAGGCGCGCGCCGCAGCGGCAGGCCGCTCGGGCCAGCTCATGAAGAACCAGAACCGCGGACGCCCGGTGGGCACGCGGCGCGCCGAACCCCGCTCGGGCGCACGGCTGCACATCCTGGAAACGCTGCGCGCGGCCGCACCGTGGCAGCGATTGCGTCAACAAAAAGCGGATGGCCCCAAGCGCATCCAGGTGCGGCGCGAAGATTTTCACGTGGTGCGCTTTCGCCAGCGCCGGCCCACCACCACGCTGTTCGTGGTGGATGCCTCGGGCTCGGCCGCGCTGCACCGCCTGGCGGAAGCCAAAGGCGCGGTGGAGTTGCTGCTGGCCGAGTGTTATGTGCGGCGCGACAAGGTCGCGGTGCTGGCGTTTCGGGGCGAGGGCTGCGAACTGCTGCTGCCGCCCACGCGCTCGCTGGCGCGCGCCAAGCGCAGCCTGGCCGCTCTGCCCGGCGGTGGCGGCACGCCGCTGGCCGCCGGCATTGAAGCCGCGCACGAACTCGCCCAGCAGATCGGGCGCCAGGGCGAAACACCGGTGGTGGTGATGCTCACCGACGGCCGCGCCAACGTGGCGCGCGATGGTCGCCACGGTCGCGCCAAAGCCACCGAAGACGCGCTGGCCGCCGCCGATGCGTTTCGCCTCGCCGGCTTCGCCGCCCTGCTCATCGACACCTCGTCCCAACCGGGCGATGCTTCGCGCACCATGGCCGAGCGCATGGGCGCCACCTGCGTGCCGCTGCCACACGCGGGCGCGGCCGGCCTGTCGCAGGCCGTGCGGCTGGCGAGTGTGCCCGGCGCACGCTGACCACCTCCCCATGACGCAAGGCCTCGACTGGCAACGCGACGGCCCCCACTGGCCGCACCACAAGCTCAGCAGCTTCGTGTGGGCGTCCGGCCTGCAGTGGCATGTGCAACGCTTTGCTGGCCCCGAAGGCGCGCCGTGTCTGGTGCTGCTGCACGGCACCGGCGCCTCCACCCACTCGTGGCGCGACCTCGCGCCGCTGCTCGCGCAACGCTTCGAGGTGGTGACCATGGACCTGCCCGGCCACGCCTTCACCGGCATGCCGCCGGGCGGTGTGGGCTCACCGCAGCTCTCGCTGCCCGGCATGGCGCGCGCGGTGCATGGTTTGCTGCAGACACTCGCCATCAGCCCCGCGATGCTGGTGGGGCATTCGGCCGGCGCGGCCGTGGCGGTGCGCATGTGCCTCGACGGTCTGGCCACGCCACGCTCGGTGCTGGGGCTCAACGCCGCGCTGATGCCGCTGGGGGGGTTGGCGGGTCGCCTGTTTTCGCCGGTGGCCAAGCTCATGGCCTCGGCGCCGCTCGTGCCGCGCCTGTTCGCCTGGCACGCCAACGAACCCGCCGTGCTGCAGCGCCTGCTGCTGAGCACCGGCTCCACGCTGGACGCCACCGGCACGGCGCTCTACCGCCAGCTCGTCAGCAGCCCCGAACACGCGGCCGGCGCGCTGGGCATGATGGCCAACTGGGATCTGGCTTCGCTCTGGCGCGACCTGCCCCGCCTGGCCGTGCCGCTCGATCTGGTGGTGGGCGAACGCGACCGCACCGTGCCACCCGAACAGGCCACGCGCGCCATGGCCCGGCTCTCAACCGCGCTGAACGCGCAGTACCTTCAGCTGGATGGCCTGGGGCATCTGGCGCACGAAGAGCAGCCCGACACCGTGGCGCGGCTGATCGCTGAGCGTTTCGATTCGCGCTGAGGCTCGCCCACCGATCAGTTCGGCACGATGTTGATCGTCCTGGAGTGCGAAGACTGTTTTTCGCCCTCCTCGGTGTTGTAGCGAACCCGGTATTTGATGGGGCCTTCAAACTTAGCCGCATCAGGCTTGAGTTTGAGCACGACCATTCCGCCAGGCACTCGATTGGGACAACCCTGGCGCGTGGGCAACACGCTTTCCTCTCGAATCGTCAACTCGGTGTTCGGTGGACCCTCAAGCACGTCAACCCCTATAAAACTTTTCAAAAGTGATTGGCAATTTCGAACCCAGTACACCGGGTTGAGGTCTGTGCTCTCACCCGCTTTGAGCGTGAAATCTTGCGCAGACACGCCACAGCAAAAAGCCAATGCCGACAGAGAAACAAGCGGCCTCGAAAGCATGTTGAATTTCATGTGAATCCCTCAGTTGCGTCCATCAAACCAAGCCAGAAACGAGTTCAGGGCACCACGCTGTCGATCTTGATCTGCAGCTGCGCACTGTTGCTCGGCACCGGGCCGCTGCTGCCTTGCAGGTCGCCGCTTTGGGGCATCGCCTGCCCGGTACGGCTGATGCGCGCTTCCACCATCACCTGCTCGTGCATCGACAGCCGAAGCTCCGGCGCCATGGCCTGGCTGTCGTCGAGGGCGAACGGCACGGGTCCGGCGGTGGCCGCCACCCGCATCACGGCCAGCGGCATGCGCGGGCCTTGCACCGGCCGCGCGAACACGAACAAGGTGTCGCCCGGCGCGAGCTTGGCTTGCAGCTCGGGGGAGATGGTGATCTGCCCACGCACGCCGGGGTGGCTGGTGGTGCCCGGCGGAGGGTCGGCCGGGGTGACCTTGACGTCTTTTGCGGCCACACGCGCCGCGCCCCCGGGTTGAGAGGCGATGCCCGCGCGCGCCGCCTCCAGGCTGCTCTCCAATCCTTGAGCAAACGGGCTGCCCGGCGCGGCGCGTTCGCGGGCGCGTTGCCAGAACGCTTGCGCCGCCACAAAGTCCTGGCGACCGTAGGCCGAGCTGCCCGCCAGCGCGAGCGCCTTGGGGTGACCGGGGTCGATCGCCAGGGCCCGATTGACCAGCCGCATGGGTTCGCCGTCGGCGCTCTGCCCTTGCAGCAGCGACAGCAGATCGGCCCTGTCGGCGAGCAGGTTGGCGTTGTCGGGGGTGAGCGCCAGGGCACGCTGGTAGGCCTTGTCGGCGTCGGCAAAACGCTGGCGGCTGGCGTGGGCGCGGGCCAGCATTTCCCAGGCCGAAGCGTCCGCTGTCTGGCCGGGCGGGCGGCTTTCCAATTGCTGGGTCATCTGGCGGACCATGGTGTCAATGTCTTCGTCGGACACGTCGCCTCCCTGCTGGGCGAGTTCGGCCTCGAAGCGCACAGCGTCCCAGTCGCCGAGCCACGCGTACAGCCCGATGGCCAGCGCAGGCACGGCCAGCAGCAAGGTGGTGGCGGTGGCATGGCGGTGGGTGGCGCGCACGCGCTGGTCCAGCGGGGCCGACTCCTCGATCACGCGCCGCGCCAGTTCTTCGCGCGCCTGCTCGAACTCCGCGTGGGTGAGCTTGCCCTCGGCAAACTCCGCATCGAGCTGGGCGCGCTGCTCGCGCAGCAGTGCCAGGTTGGCCTGCTGCGGCATGGTGGGCACAGCGCCCGCACGCGAACGCCACAGCACCGACAACAAGGGCCACAGGGCCAACGCCACCAGCCCCAGCGCGAGGACAACAAACAAGCTCATGGCGTGCCTCCGGCATCGTCGAGCAGGCGCTGGGCGCGCTGCAGTTCCGCCGGGCTCAGCGGTGCGGCCTCGGCCTGCGGATCGCGCCGTCGGATGTGCATCAACAGCACCACCGCCGCCACCAGCAACAACACGAATGGACCGACCCACAGCAGCACGGTGCTGAGTTGCAGCGGCGGACGGTAGAGCACGAAGTCGCCGTAGCGCTGCGCCATGAATTCCAGAATCTGCGGCTGCGTGCGGCCCTGCGTGAGCTGCTCGCGGATCTGCTGGCGCAGGTCCTTGGCCAGGTCGGCCTGCGAAGCGGCGATGGTTTCGTTCTGGCACACGAGGCAGCGCAGCTCTTCGGCGATCTTGAGCACGCGCGCTTCCAGCGCCGGGTCGGCCGACAGCGGCGAAGCTTTCGATTCAGCCGGCGCCTGCGCAGCCACCCCGCCCTGCCCCAGGGCACAGGCCAACAACAAGGTCGTCAACACAACGCGCATGGGCTCAGGCACCGAGTTGGTTCATCAACGGCAGCAGCTTGTCGCGCACCGCCTCGGGCGTGACCGGCCCGGTGAATTTGAGGCGGATCACGCCTTGTTTGTCGATCACATAGGTCTCGGGCACACCGTAGACACCGAAGTCCAGGCCGACGCGGCCGTCCATGTCGAACAGCGTGGTCTTGTACGGGTTGCCGTGTTTGCCGAGCCAGCTCTGCGCGAGGTGTCGCTGGTCCTTGTAGTTCAGGCCGATCAGGGGCACGGCGCTGGTTTTCGCCAGGTCCATGAGCACCGGGTGTTCCTGCTGGCAGGCCACGCACCACGAGGCCCACACGTTGAGCAGCCACACCTGGCCTCGCAGGTCGTCGGGCGCCACCAGTGTGTCGGGCGCGGCGAGTGTGGGCAGGCGGAAAGCCGGCACCGGTTTGTTGATCAGCGGCGACGGCACGTCGCGCGGGTTGAGCTGCAGGCCCATGCCGAGAAAACCCAGCACCACCACAAAGATGGCCAGCGGCCACAAATAACGCTTCATGGGCGCGCGCTCTTGGTCGTCATCACCGGGCGCACCGCGCCTGCGTTGCCGGCGGGCGGCGCGGCCGGTGCCACAGCCGCCGCCTTGCGCACGCGGTAACGCCGGTCCATCACGGCCATCAGGCCACCGAACGCCATCAGCAAACAGCCGCCCCAGATCCAGTTGACCATGGGCTTGTGGTGCAGGCGCACGCTCCACGCGGTTTCGCTCACCGGCTCACCAAGGGCCACATACACATCGCGCATCACACCGCGGTCGATGGCCACTTCGGTCATTGCCGTGCGGCTCACGGTGTAGATGCGCCGTTCGGGGTTCAGCACCGCCACCAGTTCACCGCCCTGGCTCACGGTGAGCGTGGCGCGGGCCGAGGTGTAGTTGGGTCCCTGCACCAGGTCCATGTTGTCGAGCCGGATGCTGTGGCCGCCCACCTCGGCGGTCTGGCCCACCTCCATGCGCACGTCGTTCTCGGTCTGGAAACTGCTCACCACCGTGACCCCGGCGATGAACACCGCCATGCCGAAGTGCGCCAGCAGCATGCCGAAATAACTGCCCGGCTGGGCACGAAACGCGACCCAGGCCGATGCCGGGTGCGCGCGAAGCCGCTGCACCAGGTTGAGCACCGCCGTGCTCGCCACCCACACCGCGAGCAGCAGGCCCAGGCCGGTCAGTGGTGTCCAGCGCTGCAGCACCAGCGGCGCGATCACCGCGCTGGCCACGCTCACACCGGCGGCCCAGCGCAGCTGGTGTGCCAGATCACCCAGCGAGGCCTGCCGCCAGCGCGCCAGCGGCCCCACGCCCATGAGGAACAGGGCCGGTGCAATGAGTGGCACAAACACCGCGTTGAAATACGGCGGGCCCACCGAGAGCTTGCCCATGCCGAGCGCGTCGATGAGCAGCGGGTACAGCGTGCCCAAGAGCACGGCGGCGGCGGCCACCACCAGCAGCACGTTGTTGGCCAGCAGCAGGCTCTCACGCGAGAGCATTTCAAACTGGCCACCACCACCCACCTTGGGGCCGCGCCAGGCAAACAGCGTGAGCGAGCCGCCCACCACGATGGTGAAAAACATCAGGATGAACAGGCCGCGCTCGGGATCGGTGGCAAACGCGTGCACCGAACTCAGCACGCCCGAGCGCACGATGAAGGTGCCCAGCAGCGAGAGCGAAAACGCGAGGATCGCCAGCAACGCCGTCCAGAGCTTGAAGCCGCCGCGCTTCTCGGTGACCGAGAGCGAATGGATGAGCGCCGTGCCCACCAGCCAGGGCATGAAGGACGCGTTTTCCACCGGGTCCCAGAACCACCAGCCGCCCCAGCCGAGTTCGTAATAAGCCCAGAAGCTGCCCAGCGCGATGCCCACGGTGAGGAAGCACCAGGCCATGGTGGTCCACGGGCGCGACCAGTGCGCCCAGGCCGCGTCCACCCTGCCCGCCAGCAGGGCCGACACGGCGAACGCGAAGGCCACCACAAAGCCCACGTAGCCCATGTAGAGCATGGGCGGGTGGATCGCCATGCCCAGGTCTTGCAGCAAGGGGTTGAGGTCCTTGCCATCCAGCGGCACCGGGTACAGGCGCTCGAACGGGTTGGAGGTGAGCAGGGTGAAGAGCAGGAAGCCGACGCTGATCAGGCCCATCACGCCCAGCACGCGGGCGCGCATGGGCTCGTCGAGCTGGTCGGAGAACACGGCCACGGCCAGCGTCCAGCCCGCGAGGATCAGGCTCCACAGCAGGATGGAGCCCTCGTGGTTGCCCCAGACGGCGGTGATGCGGTAGATCAGCGGCGAGCTGGTGTGCGAGTTCTGCGCGGCCAGCAGCACCGAAAAATCGCTGGTGACGAAGGCGTGCATGAGGCAACCGAACGACACCAGCAGAAGCACGAACTGCGCAAACGCAGCGGGTCGGGCCAGCGCCATCCAGTGCCGTCGGCCCTGGTGCGCGCCCACCAGCGGAAACACGCTCTGCACCAGCGCCATGACCAGCGCCAGCACGGCGGCGAAATGACCGAGTTCAGGAATCATGGTTTCGCTCCTTCGGGCATCACCAGCGAGCTCTGCCCGGCGCGGGCCTTGGCCAGTGCATCGGCCGCTTCGGGCGCCATGTAGTTCTCATCGTGTTTGGCCAGCACCTGCTCGGCGCGGAACACACCGTCGGCGCCCAGCTTGCCTTGCGCCACCACGCCCTTGCCTTCCTGGAACAAATCCGGCAGCAGGCCGGTGTAAGTGACCGGAATGCTTTTGGCCGTGTCGGTGACCATGAAGCGGATGGTCAGTCCCTGCGGTTCACGCACCACACTGCCCTGCTCCACCAGGCCACCCACGCGAAACGCGCGCTCGCGCGGCGCTTCGTTGGCCATCACCTGCGTGGGACTGAAGAAAAACACCAGGTTGCTGTTGAAGGCGTTGAGCACCAGCGCGGTGGCCGCGCCCAGCGTGACCAGGCCCACGGCCAGCGCCACGAACCGTCGGTTGCGCGGCTTCATGCCGTGGTCTCCTCGGTGGCGCGCTCGTCACCCACCTCTTGCGCGAGCAGGCGGCGGCGCAAGCGAATCACCATGAGTTCGGCCACCACCACCGCCGCGCACATGCCCAGCGACCCCCACACATACAGACCGTAGCCGCCCATGGCCAGCAGTTCACCCAGGCTGTTCATGCCATGCCCTCCAGTGCCTGCCGCGCCCAGGGCGCGTGGCGTTCGCGCTCCAGCATGATCAAACGCACCCGGGCCAGCGCCACGGCGATGCAGTACATCCAGCAGGCCAGCGCCATCACCAGCATGCCCATCAGCATGGGCGTGGCCATGCTCGGGGCCTTGGTGATGCTGACCGAGGCGCCTTGGTGCAGCGTGTTCCACCACTGCACCGAGAAATAGATGATGGGCAGGTTCACCACGCCCACGATGGCCAGCAGGCCGGCGGCGCGGTCGGCGCGGCGCGTGTCGTCGATGGCGCTGTGCAGCGCCATGAAGCCGATGTAGAGAAAGAGCAGCACCAGCTCGGAGGTGAGCCGCGCGTCCCACACCCACCAGGTGCCCCAGGTGGGCTTGCCCCAGAGCGCGCCGGTCCACAGCGCGAGAAAGGTCATGAGCGCGCCGGTGGGCGCCAGCGCCGTGGCCATCATGGACGAGAGGCGCGAGTTGAACACCAGGCCGATGGCCGCCCAGGTGGCCATGGCCAGGTAGACCACCATCGACATCCAGGCCGTGGGCACGTGCACAAAGATGATGCGGTAGGCCTCGCCCTGCTGCGCGTCGGTGGGCGCCACCCACAGGCCGATGTAGAGGCCGATGGCGGTGAGCACCACGGCCAGCGCGCCGAACCACGGCACCAGCTTGCCGGCCAACGGGTAGAAGCGTTGCGGTGCCGCGTAGTGGAACCAGTTGATTGAACGCATGCGGTCACTCCATCGAGATGCGCAAGGCGGCGCTGGTGACCAGCGGCGAGGCAAACAGGCTCAGCAGCAGCAGCGCGCCGAGCAACGAAAAATGCCCGCCCACACCCAGCCCGGCGGTGTGCGCCTCGACCGCACCAGCGCCAAAGATCAGCACCGGAATCACCAGCGGCAGCGTGAGCAGCGACATCAACACCCCGCCACCGCGCAGGCCCAGCGTGAGCGCCGCGCCAATCGCGCCCACCAGGCTGAGCACCGGCGAACCGATGAGCAATGTGAGCAGCAGCACACCGGTGCTCGATGCCGAGAGGTCGAACTGCAGCGCCAGCAGGGGCGAGATGAGCACCAGCAACAACACCGAGCCGCACCAGTGCGCGGCGATCTTGCCCAGCACCAACAGGGGCAGCGGGTGGGTGGAGAGCAGCAGTTGTTCGAGCGTGCCGTCCTGCAGATCGTCGGCAAACAGACGCGCCAGCGGCAGCGTGCAGGCCAGGAGCGCGGCCACCCACACCACCCCCGGCGCCATGGTGCGCAGCAGCGCGGGCTCGGGCCCCACACCCAGCGGAAACAGGCTCACCACCATCACGAAGAACACCACGGCGGCGAGCGAATCGGTGCGCCGGCGCAGGGCGATGCGCAGGTCGCGCTGGAAGATGCAGGCAAAGCCCTCCAGCCAGCCCTGCGGCGCGGCGGCGTCGGGTGCATGGGTGGCCACGCTGGTGATCACAGGCTGAGCACCTGGTGCGGCGTGTCGTCGAGCGCCACGCCCTGGTGGCTGGTGAGCACCACCGAGCCACCGCGCAGCAGCTGGGCGCGGATCAGGCCTTCGAGCCAGGCGGTGGCGGCGGTGTCGAGCGCGTTGAACGGTTCGTCCAGCACCCACAGCGGTGACGAGCGCGCCAGCACCAGCCGCGCCAGCCCGCAGCGGCGGCGCTGGCCTTGCGAGAGGCGGCGCGCGGGTGTGCGCTCGAAGCCGCGCAGGCCGGCGTCTCCCAATGCCTGCAGCGCGCCCACCCGGTCCGCAGGCTGGCCGCCCAGGGTGCACGCGGTGAGCAGGTTGTCCAGCGGCGAGAGGTCGTCTTTGAGCGCGGCGGCGTGGCCCAGGTACACCAGGTCGCGGCCCCACTGTTCGCGCTGCGCTGCCAGCGGCTGGCCCCGCCAGAGCACCTGGCCTTCGGTGGGGCTGAGCAAGCCGCACACCAGGCGCAGCAGGCTGGTCTTGCCGGCGCCGTTGGCACCCGCCACCCGCAACAACTGGCCGCCGGGCAACTGCAGGCTCAGGCCGCTGAACAGGGTGCGCCCGCCGCGCACGCAAGCCACCTCGTTCAGGGCCAGCGCATCGCTCATGGGCGAACTCTCTTGCGGAATGTCGGGTGCTTCACCGGTGTGTCTCAAAACTCGTATGTCAACTTGTTGTGACACTTATAGCACCGGACGTTTTGATCAACCAACCGGAAAAACCCATGCCGAACAAGGGCCTCCACCGCTTTTTCGTCACCGCTGAGGCGCGGTGGGCACCGCCTGGTTTGTGTGCGCTGCACAAGCAAAGCCCCTTTGACAATCTCAAGTGTCATGTTAGATTGACATTTATGGATGTCACATATTGATGACATCCCGATCACGGTCAAGGGGCTCTCATGGACATGATGACTCGCATACAAGCCGCGCTGGATCACGAACTGACCCAGGCCAGCAGCCCCAGCGCCCCACCCCGTCTCATGGCCGCCATGCGCCACGCCGTGTTCCCCGGCGGCGCCCGCATCCGCCCGCAGCTGTGTCTGGCCGTGGCCGGTGCCTGCGGTGAAGACGCCCCTGCGCTGACCAACGCCGCTGCCATGGCCATCGAGCTGCTGCACTGCGCCTCGCTGGTGCACGACGACATGCCCTGCTTTGACGACGCCGACACGCGCCGCGGCCAGCCCACGGTGCACAAGGTGTACGGCGAACCGCTGGCCCTGCTCACGGGCGATGCGCTGATCGTCATGGCCTACCAAGTGCTGGCCCGCGCGGGCGCCCTGCACCCCAGCCGCCTCGCTGGCTTGATCGACACCGTATGCATCGGCACCGGCGCGCCCGACGGCATCGTGGCCGGGCAGGCCTGGGAGTGCGAGAACCGGGTGGACCTCGGCCAGTACCAGCGCGCCAAGACCGGCGCCCTGTTCGTGGCCTCCACCTGCGCCGGCGCGCAGGCCGCCGGCGCCGACCCCGAAGGCTGGCGTGCGCTCGGCGAATGCCTGGGCGAGGCCTACCAAGTGGCCGACGACATCCGCGACGTGTTGATGCAGGCCGACGAGCTGGGCAAACCCGCCGGGCAGGACGCTCAGCACGGCCGCCCCAGCGCCGCTGCCGACCTCGGCCTGGTCGGCGCCATCGACCATTTCCACAGCCTCATGCAGGCCGCCATCGACTCGGTGCCCGCCTGCCAGAGCCGGGGCGCCATGCGCCAGCTGGTGCTGCACGAGTCGCGCCGGCTGATCCCGCAGAGCACCTGCGACCGCATCGAGCTGCAGCGCACGCCCGACCACCCTGCCGTGCGCCTGGCCGCCTGAAAGCAAACACCATGGCTGCCTTGGACGCACTCAAGCCACTCTCTGACGGGCCCCCCCCGTCCTGGCGCGAGCGCCTGGCCAGCCGCATCGACCAGTGGATGACCAGCCCCGCACTCAACCGCTGGGCCAGCCGCAGCGTGTTCACCCGCTGGCTGGTGCGCCGCCGCTCCGCGCAGTTGTTTGATTTGATGGCCGGCTTCGTGCACTCGCAGGTGCTGCTGGCCTGTGTGCGGCTCAAGCTGTTCGAACAGGTGCTGCAAGCCCCGCGCACCGCCGACGAGCTGGCCACGCTGTGCCGACTGCCCACCGCGCAGCTCGCCCGCCTGCTCGACTCGGCCGTGGCCCTGCACCTGCTGGAGCCACGCGGCGCGGGCCGCTACGGCCTGGGCACCCTGGGTGCGCCGGTGGTGGCGCACGCCGGCATCCGCGACATGATCGAACACAACGCCGTGCTCTTTGACGACATGCGCGACCCGCTGGCCCTGCTGCGCGACCCGAACGCCGCGCGCATGCACGCCTACTGGCCCTACACCGAAGACCCGGCGGGCAACCCGCAGGCGCCGGCACCCAGCGACCAGTTCGCCCGCTACTCGTCGCTCATGGCCACCTCGCAGCGCTTCGTGATCGAGGAGTTGCTGGCCTCGTACCCGTTTGCCGAACACCGCGTGGTGCTTGATGTGGGCGGCGGCATGGGCGGCTGGGTCAGTGCCCTGGCCAACCGCCACAGCCACCTGCAACTGCACCTGTTCGATCTGCCCCCGGTGGCAGCACTCGCCGCAGACAACGTGCAGCGCCAGGGCCTGAGCGATCGCATCAGCACCCATGGCGGCAGCTTCACCCGGGACGCACTGCCGCGCGGTGCCGACCTGGTCACGCTGGTGCGCGTGGCCCACGACCACCCGGATGGCGATGTGCGCACCGTGCTGCGCGCCATCTTCGATGCCCTGCCCCTGGGTGGTGCGCTGCTGCTGGCAGAACCCATGGCGCAGGCCGGCGGTGCGCCCGAGCCGAGCGACCCGTACTTCCACTTTTATCTGATGGCCATGGGCTCCGGCCGTCTGCGCACGCCGGCCGAGCTGACGGCCCTCATGGCCGAGGCCGGCTTCACCCACATCGAGCGGGTGCCCAACGCGATGCCGCTGCACGCGCAACTGCTGGTGGGCCGCAAGGCGCAGGACAACCGTAGGGGTTTACCCGGAACGATCCGGAACAGTGTCAATTTGTCTTGACACTTATTTATGTCAACTCTTTAATACACATCATGCAAGCCCAAGCCATCGTTTTCCAGAGCCCGTGCAACCTCTCGGTGCGGTCCCTGGAATTGCGCGGCCTCACCGACGGCGACCTGGAGGTCGAGGTCGAGTACAGCGGCATCAGCACCGGCACCGAACGCCTCCTGTGGGACGGCAGCATGCCGCCCTTTCCCGGCATGGGTTACCCGCTGGTGCCCGGCTACGAGACGGTGGGCCGCGTGGTGCGCACGCAAGGCGATTGTGGCCAGGGTCAGAGCCGCCTCCAGCCCGGCGACCAGGTCTTCGTACCCGGCTCCTACAGCTTCGAAGGCGTGCACAACCTCTTCGGCGGTGCCGGCTCGCGCCTGGTGGTCTCACACGACCGCGTGGTCAAGCTGCACAACGACCTGGGTTCCCAGATGGTGCTGCTGGCCCTG
>NZ_JBLYYB010000046.1:0-68574 GCF_048549895.1 Hydrogenophaga sp. | reverse complement strand
TCCGCCGCACCCCAGCCCACTGCAATCGGCAACATGCCCGCGCCCATGGCGATCGTCGTCATCACGATCGGGCGCGCGCGCTTGTGGCAAGCATCCAGGATGGCCTCCAGGCGGTTCATGCCGTGCTCGCGTCGCGCTTCAATCGCGTACTCCACCAGCAGGATCGAGTTCTTTGTCGCGACCCCCATCAGCATGATCAAACCGATCAGCGAGGGCATGGAAAAGCTCTTGTCCGCCAGCAGCAGCGCCACAAACGCACCACCCAAGGACAAGGGCAGCGCCGCCAAAATGGTCACCGGGTGCAGGAAGGCCTTGAACAGCAGCACCAGCACGATGTAGATGCACAGCACGCCGGTCAACATGGCCAGGCCGAAGCTCGCGAACAGTTCGCCCTGCACCTCCGCGTCGCCAATCTCCAGCACCGACACGCCGGGCGGCAGGTTGCTCAGGCTCGGCAACTTCTCCACCGCCATCTTCATGTCACCCAGCGCAATGCCGGCCAGCTCCACCTCGAAGTTGATGTTGCGCGCGCGGTCGTAACGGTCGATCACCGCCGGGCCGCCGCCGAAGCTCAGTGTGGCCACCTGCCCCAGCATCACCGGGCCCTTGCTGCCCGGCACCGCCAGACGGGCCAGCAAATCCAGGTCGCCACGGGCCGCAGCATCGAGCTTGACCACGATGGGGATCTGCCGCTGCGGCAGGTTCATCTTGGGCAGCGCCGTGTCGTAGTCGCCCACGGTGGCGATCCGCAAGGTCTCGGCAATCGCGCTGCTGGTGACGCCCATCTCGGCCGCGCGAGCCAGGTCGGGTGTGACGCTGATTTCGGTGCGCACCAGCGACGCGGTGGACTGCACGCTGCCCACGCCGCCGATGGTGCGCAAGTCGCGTTCGATCCCGGTGGCCGCGCTGGTGAGCGCGGCGGCGTCGTTGCCGGTGAGCGTCAGGATGTACTTTTCACCCGAGCCGCCCAGACCCACCTTGCTGCGCACACCCGGCAGATTGGACATGACCGCACGCATCTGGTTTTCGATGACCTGCTTGCGCGGGCGCGTGCCGCGCGCGTCGAGCTGGATGGTGAGCGCGGCCTTGCGCGACTCGGCCGTGCCCTGCGGCGCAAACGGGTCGGAGCCCGCCGAGCCCGAGCCGATGGTGGTGTAGACCGACTTCACGTGCGGAACCTCCATCACCAGCAGGCGCGCGCGCTCGGCACTGGCCACGGTCTGCTGCAGCGTGGAACCCGGTGGCAGTTCGATGTAGATCTGTGTCTGCGAGTTGTCGTCGGGCGGGATGAAGCCCTGCGGCAGCAGCGGGATCAGCATGAGCGAGCCGACGAAAAAAACGCCAGCGCCGATCATGGTGAACCAGCGGTGGCGGATGCACCAGGCTGCCCAGCCTTGGTAGGTGTTGAGCCAGGCGGGTTCGTCCTGGTTGGTCATCCAGCGCCAGAACGCACCGGTCACGCGGTTGCTGCGCGCCCAGCGCGGCATGTCCTTGGCCATCACCACCGGCTTCAAGAGATAGGCCGCCATCATGGGCGTGAGCGCGCGCGCCACCACCAGCGAGGCGAACACCGCAAATGAGGCCGTCCAGCCGAACTGTTTGAAGAACTTGCCCGGGATGCCCGACATGAAGGCCGTGGGCAGGAACACCGCGATCAGCGCAAAGGTGGTGGCGATCACGGCGAGGCCGATCTCGTCGGCCGCTTCCATGGACGCCTGGTAGGGCGTCTTGCCCATGCGCATGTGGCGCACGATGTTCTCCACCTCCACGATCGCGTCGTCCACCAGGATGCCGATCACCAGCGACATGGCCAGCAGCGTCACCACGTTGATGGTGAAGCCCATGTAGTGCATGCCGATGAAGGCCGGAATGGCCGACAGCGGCAGCGCCACGGCCGAGACCACCGTGGCCCGGAAATCGCGCAAAAAGAGCCACACCACCAGCACCGCCAGGATGGCGCCTTCGTAGAGCAGGATCATCGAGCCGTCGAACTCTTCCTGCACCGGTGTGACGAAGTCGAACGACTCGGTGATGCTCAGGTCGGGCCGCGCCGCCTGCAGCTCTTTCAGCTTCTCGCGCACGCCGTTGCCCACCTCGATCTCGCTGGCGCCGCGGCTGCGCGCCACCTCGAAGCCCACCACCGGCTTGCCGTTCAGGAAGGCCGCGGCGGTGGGTTCGGCCACCGTGTCCTGGATGGTGGCGATCTGGTCCAGGCGAACGCGGCGGCCATCGGACAGCGCAAGTTCGAGGCGCGCCAGCTCTTCAGCCGACTGCAGAGACGACAAGGTGCGCAGCGGCTGTTGGCTGCCGCCAAGATCCACGCGTCCACCGGCGCTCTCGATCTGCACCTTGGCCAGCTGGCGCGACACATCGGCGGCGCTCGCGCCCAAGGCCTGAAGCTTGAGCGGGTCCAGCAGCACCTGCACCTCGCGGTCCACGCCACCCACGCGGTTGATGGCGCCCACGCCGCGCACCGAGAGCAGCAGCTTGGCAATGTCGTTCTCGACGAACCACGAAATGGCTTCCGCGTCCATCTTGTCGGACGACACGGTGTAGGCCAGCACGGCGCCACCGGCAAGCTCCACCTTGTTGATGATGGGCTCGCGCAAGTCCGCCGGCAGATCGCCGCGCACCTTGGCCACGGCCGAGCGCACATCGTCCAGCGCTTCCTGCGTGTTCTTCTCGATGCGGAATTCGGTGGTGATCGTGACCGCACCGTCCTGCACCTTGGTGGTGATGTGCTTGATGCCTTGCAGCGAGGCCAGGCTGTTCTCGATGACACGCGCCACGTCGTTTTCGAGCTGGTTGGGCGCAGCGCCCGGCAGGCTGGCGCTCACCGTGATGTTGGGCACATCCAGGTCGGGGAAGTTCTGCACCTTCATCTGGCTGAACGAGAACAAGCCCGCCAGCGTGAGCATGAAGAACAGCATCGCCGCCGGAATCGGGTTTTTGATGGACCAGGCTGAAACGTTCATGGCCCGGTCCTCACTTCACAACCTTGACCAGATCGGCTTCGTTCAGGAAGCCCGCGCCTTGCACCGCCACCGGCTCGTCGGCCTTCACGCCTTCGAGCACTTCGACCCGCTCGCCCACACGTCGCCCGGTCTGCACCTTGCGCTGGCTGGCCTTGTTCTGCGGGTCGATCACGAACACGTAGTTGCTGCCATCACGCACCACGATGGATTCGCTGGGCACGGTGAGCGCGTCGCTCTGGCCCAGCTCGAAGAAGCCCTTGGCAAAGGTGCCCGCCTTCAGCTCGGCATTTTTCGGCAGGTCCACAAACACCAGGATGTTGCGGGTCTGCGGGTCGGCGCTGGGCGCGATCGCGCGCACCTGGCCTGTGATCTCCAGACCGCTGGCCGCCGTGACCTGCACCTTCTGGCCGGTGCGCACGCGGCCCACCTCGCTGGGCGTGACCTCGCCGCGCCATTCCATGCGGCTCTGCCGCACCAGGCGGAACAGCTCCTGCCCGGCGCTCACCACCGCACCCACGGTGGCACCGCGCGCCGAGATCACGCCGTCGTCGGGCGCCAGCACCTTGGTGTTGCCCAGGCGCACTTCGGTGGCGCTCAGCACCGCCCTGGCGGCCTCCAGCTGCGCACGCGCCACCTTCTCCTGCGTGAGGTACTGCGCCACCTGGGAAGCCGAGAGCGCGCCGCTGTCCTGGATGGACCGCGCACGGTCGGCGTCGGCCTTGGCGTTCTCATAGCTGGCCTCGGCCTGCATCAGGCTGGCGCGGCTTTGCAGGCTGTCGGCCTGCGTGGTTTCGCGCGCGAACTCGGCCAGCACCTGGCCCTTGCGCACCACATCGCCCACGTTCACATTCACCGACGCCAGCCGCAGGCCGTTGAGCTCGGCGCCCACGCTGGCCTCTTGCCAGGCGGTGATGTTGCCGTTGGCCTGCAGGCGAATGGGCAGGCTGCTGCGTTCGGGCTGGGCCACCGTCACGGTGAGCGAGGGCTTGGGGCCGGCGGCGGCTTCGGCCTCGGGCGCTGGCGGTTTCTTGATGAAGAACCAGAAAACCACCAACAGCACCAGGACCAGTGCGATGGCCAGCCAGAGCCAGCGTTTGCGCGATTGCGTGGGGGTGGCGTTCATGCGGGATCTTTGAGTGCGTTGGGGTTGTTCACGGGATCGAAGCCGCCGCCCAGGGCGACGTAGAGCTGGATCCAGGCGTTGATGCGTTCTTGCTGCAGGTTCACCGCGCTGCTGTCGGCGTTGAGCTTGAGGCGGCGCGCCTCTTCCAGCTCGTTCAGGTTGGCCAGACCCACGCGGTAGCGCGCCTCTGTGCCCTTGAGCGACTGCTCATAGCCGGCTTGTGCGGCCTCGGTGGCCGTGCCGCGTTCGCGCAGGCTGGCCAGAGTGACCAGCGCCTGCTCCACCTCGGCCACGGCCTGGCGCAGCGTGCTGGCGTAGGCCACCGCCGCCGCTTCGTAACGGGCTTGTGCGCTGTCGGTGCTGGCGCGCAGCGCGTCGCGGCCCAACAGCGGCAGGCTCAGGCTGATGGGGCCGATGGCCCAGGTGTTGAACGTGGCAGTAGTACCTCCGCCGGAGAACCGGTTGCGCAACAGGCTGCCGGAGAGCGACAGGCCGGGCAATAACGCGGCCTTGGCCACGCCCACGTCTTCGCTGGCGGCCACCAGCTCGCGCTGCGCCCGGTAGACATCGGGCCGCTGGCGGATCACCTCGGCCGGCACCGCGTTCACCGTCAACAGGGTTTCAAGGCGGTCCGACGACAACAGGGCCGGCGCACCCGCCAGCCGCTGGCGCACCTCGGGCTCGGGCACACCGGTGAGCGCGGTGAGCGACTTCACCTGCCGCTCGCAAACTTCGTCCTGTTGGCGGTAGCGCGCTGCGCTCTCGGCCCCGCTGGCGCGGGCCAGCGCAGCCACCGCCGGCGCGGTGAGACCGGCGCGCTCGGAGGTGCTGTTGTTCTGCGCCGTGACCGCGCGCGAATCGCGATCACGCAGGGCGACTGCGAGCTGCTCTCGGCACAGGCGCTGAGAAAAGTAGAGCTGTGCCAGTTCCGAAGCCACCAGCACCCGGGCCTCGTGCCAGCCGGCGTCAGCCGCCTCTTGCTGCGCCTGCGCGCTGCCGAGGCGGGCCGCGCTTTCGCCCCACAGGCCGATGGCCCACGAAGCCTGCAGACCCGCGCTCAGCGTGGTGCCCAGCGGAATGGTCGGGTCGGTGATGCCGCGGGTCGCGTTGGCCACCGCGTTCACCTGCGGCCCGTTTTGCGCCTCCACACCGAACCGCGTCGCGCGGGCGGCAAACACCTGCGCGCGCGCCGTGGCAATGGTCGGGCTTTGCGCCTGCGCGCGGTGGATCCAGTCGGTGAGCACCGGGTCGTCGAAGCGGCTCCACCAGGTGGTGAGTTCCTGTGTGCTGCCCTGGTGGGCCAGGGGCGGTGCGTACCAGCTGCCGGGCAGCTCAACCGCCACGTCGGCAGGTGGCTTGGTCACGCTGCAGGCGCTGAGCAGGGCGGCGCAGGAGGCCACAGCAAGCATGTGCTTCATGAAATGGGAGTCCCTGTTCGTTGATTTGCCGGGCACGACTCTAGACGATGCGCCAGCCCGAACATGTCAATTCATTTCAACCGCGCGACGGATTGTTTCAATCGTCTTCGCTGGCATCCAGCCCGGGAAACAAGACCTCGGTGAAACCAAAACGCGTGAAGTCGCGCACCCGCATGGGATAGAGCTTGCCCCAGAGGTGGTCGCACTCGTGCTGCACCACCCGAGCGTGGAATCCCTCGGCCTCGCGGTCGATGGCCTGGCCACGCTCATCCAACCCCTGGTAGCGGATGCGCCGCCAGCGCGGGACCACGCCGCGCAGGCCCGGCACCGACAGGCAACCTTCCCAGCCCTCTTCTTCCTCGTCGCCCAGCGGCGTGATCACCGGGTTCACCAACACGGTGCGCGGCACCACGGGCGCGTCCGGGTAGCGCGGGTTGGGCGCGCCGCTGCCGAAGATCACCACCTGCAGGTCCACACCGATCTGCGGCGCAGCGAGGCCGGCACCGTTCGCGGCGACCATGGTGTCCTGCAAGTCGGCCACCAGTTGGTGCAGCTCGGGCGTGTCGAATTGGGTCACAGGCTGGGCGTGGCGCAGCAGGCGCGGATCGCCCATTTTCAGGATGGTGTGGATGGTCATGGGTTGGACAAGCAGCCAGGATGGGTTTAGTTTCGCTGATCGTCGCCCTGCGCACGACCCCACAAGAGGAGAACCCATGAAAACCGCCCTGCTCGCCTTCGCTCTGCTGCTGCCGATGCTGGCCCACGCACAGGGCGCCGACATCTTCAAGGGCGCCGACCTCGCCCTGGGCGCCAAGCTCATCGCAGACAACCAATGCGTCCAATGCCACACCCGCCAGGTCGGCGGCGACGGCAGCGCCATCTACCGCCCGCAAGGCCGCATCCACAACGCCGGCCTGCTGCGCGGCATGGTGGAGAACTGCAGCACCCAGCTGAACCTGCAACTCTTCCCCGAAGAAGTCACCGCCATCGCGGCGGTGCTCAACCGGGATTTCTACAAGTTCAAGTGAGGGAGCCCAGCAAGGCCAGCATGCCGGCCTCGTCCAGCACCGCCACACCCAGCTCGTTCGCCTTGTCCAGCTTGCTGCCGGCATCAGTGCCGGCCACCACGTAGTCGGTCTTTTTGCTTACCGAGCCGGCCACCTTGGCGCCTGCGGCTTCCAGCATGGCTTTGGCGTCTTCGCGCTTGAGCGTGGGAAAGGTGCCGGTGAGCACAAAGGTTTTGCCCGCTAGCGGCTGGGGTGCGCGCTCGGCGGGTTCGCCCTCTTCCCAGGTCAGGCCGCAGGCGCGCAGTTGCTCCACCACCTCACGGTTGTGTGGCTGGTCGAAGAAGGTGCGGATGCTTTGCGCCACCACGGGGCCCACGTCGTTCACTTCCGAGAGGGCTTCCAGGCTGGCGTCCATGACGCGGTCGAGCTGGCCGAAGTGGCGCGCGAGCTCCTTGGCAGTGGCTTCGCCGACGTGGCGGATGCCCAGACCAAACAGAAAACGCGGCAGCGTGGTGCGTTTGGATTTTTCCAGCGCGGCCAACACGTTTTGTGCCGACTTCTCGGCCATGCGGTCCAGCGCCAGCAAGGAGGTGAGACCCAGGCGGTACAGATCCGGCAGGGTCTTGACCACGCCGGCGTCCACCAGCTGCTCCACCAGCTTGTCGCCCAGGCCTTCGATTTCCACCGCGCGGCGCTGGGCGAAATGCAGCAGGGCCTGCTTGCGCTGGGCGCCGCAGAACAGCCCGCCGGAGCAGCGGTAGTCGACCTCGCCCTCTTCGCGCACGGCGTCGCTGCCGCACACGGGGCACTGCCGTGGCAGGCTGAAAGGCTCGGGGTTGCCCACGCGCTTGTCGAGCAGCACCGACACCACCTCGGGGATCACGTCGCCGGCCCGCCGCACGATCACCGTGTCCCCCACACGCACATCCTTGCGGCGTGCTTCGTCTTCGTTGTGCAGCGTCGCGTTGGTCACCGTGACACCACCCACGAACACCGGCGCCAGTTTGGCCACCGGCGTGAGCTTGCCGGTGCGGCCCACCTGCACGTCGATGGCGAGCACGGTGGTGAGCTGTTCCTGCGCCGGGTATTTGTGCGCCACGGCCCAGCGCGGTTCGCGGGTGACAAAGCCCAACTGGCGCTGCAGCGCCAGCGAGTTGACCTTGTAGACCACGCCATCGATGTCGTAGGGCAGCTGGTCGCGGTTGGCGCCGATGCCTTGGTGGAAGGCGACCAAGGCGTCTGCACCGCTGCACAGCGCGGTCTGCTCGGCCACCGGGAAGCCCCAGGCCTTCAATTGCATGAGCAGATCGAAGTGGGTCTCGAACGCGGGCCCGCCCTGATCCGGCGGTGTGATCTCGCCCAGGCCGTAGGCGAAGAAGCTCAAGGGCCGCTGGGCGGCAATGCCCGAGTCGAGCTGGCGCACCGCGCCGGCAGCGGCGTTGCGCGGATTCACGAAGGTTTTTTCGCCTTTCGCGCCGGTGGCGATCTTGGCGCGCTGCTTGTCGTTGAGCGCATCGAAGTCGTCGCGCCGCATGTAGACCTCGCCTCGCACTTCGAGCACCGCCGGGGCGTCGGCCGGCAAGCGCAAAGGCACCTGCTGGATGGTGCGCACGTTGGTGGTGACTTCTTCGCCCACCTCGCCGTCGCCGCGCGTGGCGGCCTGCACCAGTACGCCGTTTTCGTAACGCACGCTCATGGCCAGACCGTCGAACTTGAGTTCGGCCACGTAGTCCACGGGCGCATCGGCCTCCGCCAGACCGAGCGCGCGGCGCACGCGCGTGTCGAAGTTGCGCGCGCCGCTGGGCTCGGTGTCGGTCTCGGTGTTGATCGACAGCATGGGCACGCGGTGGCGCACCGGCGTGAACGCATCGAGCACCCGGCCACCCACGCGCTGGGTCGGGGAGTCGCTGGTCAACAGCTCGGGGTGCGCGGCCTCGATGGCCTGCAACTCGCGAAACAGCCGGTCGTACTCGGCGTCGGGGATTTCCGGGTCGTCGAGGGTGTGGTAACGGTGGGCGTGGTGGTGGAGTTGAGCGCGCAACTCGGCGGCTCGCTCAGCAGGGGTTGGCCCCGCAGCGAATAGGTCGGGCGTCATGGCAGTGAGATCAGGAGAAGAGTCGTCTGGCCTGCGGCGAACCGGCCGCCAGATCGCGGCTGTCCAGCGCGTCGTACAGGCTTTCCAGGTCGGCGCCGATGCCGTCCATGGTGTCGGTGGACAGGGGCTGGCCCGCGTCGTCGGTGACCACGCCGTCCATGGCCTCGGCGAGCGCCCTGGCGGCCTGGCGCATGCGCACAAAGGGCTGCTCGCTGCGCGGCACGTGCGTGACCTCCAGCGACAGCGCCACCTCGCGCAAGGCGCTTTGTTCGGGGTCTTCGGCCATGGCGGCTTGCGGGTCGAACACCAGGCTCAAGATGGGCGCCTGCCCGCTCTCGCTGCCCGAGAGCACCATGCGACCGGGCAAGGCACCCGCCACAAAGCCGAGCTTGGCAGCGTGCTGCGCCACGTAGCCCGGGCTCCAGGCGGCGCGGCGCGCGCGCAGGGTGAAGCCGAGTTGTGCGTCGTGCCCGCTGGCAAACGCGTCGAGCTCGCGGGCGCGGGCCACCTCGGCGCGCATGTCGGGAAACTCGGGCGCGGCGCCCACGGCGTCGGCAAAGGCCTGGGCCTTCACCACGAATTCGGAGAACTCGATGTCGTTGAGCGCGCCGGCGCGGTTGGCCAGCTGCACACCCGCTTGCAGCGCGCGGTAGCGCTGGCCCAGGCGCGGCGTTTCCCACTCGCCAGTGGCGTCGCACAGGCCTTCCACCGCAAACGGTTTGCTGCCCACGCGGCGGGTGCCGGGCAGTGCGGCCAGCAGCGCGTCGCCCGAGACCTGGTGGTCCAGCACCAGCGGCGTGATCACGTCGATCAGCGCGTCCAGGCTGGGCTTGCGCTCGGGCTGGTGCAGCAAGGGGTTCACGCTCACCGCGGCGGCCGCCACGGCGATTGCCGCGGGATCGGGTGCCATGGCTGCGCCGGGCATGTCGCCCAGCACCGGGTCGATGCGCTGGATCTCGTGGCCGGTGAGGTCTTCGGGCGAATACGGCACGGTCTCATCGCCGGTGGTGTCGTCGGGGCCGTGGGCCGAACGCTCGCGCGCCAGGCGCGGCACGCTCTTGCGCGTGACCCAGGCGTTGTAGGCCACCACGCCCGCGAGCACGAGCCCTCCGATGATGGCCAGGCTGATTTGCAGTGTGCTCATGGTGTTGTGGTTCAGGTGGGTTCGAGCATGCCGGCGGCCGATTCCATGTCCACCGCCACGATGCGGGAAACGCCCTGCTCCTGCATGGTCACGCCGATCAGCTGCTCCGCCATTTCCATGGCGATCTTGTTGTGGCTGATGAACAGGAACTGCGTCTCCTTGGCCATGGCCGTGACCAGCTTGGCGTAGCGCTCGGTGTTGGCATCGTCCAGCGGCGCGTCCACCTCGTCGAGCAGACAGAACGGCGCGGGGTTGAGCTGGAAGATGGCGAACACCAGCGCGATGGCGGTTAGCGCCTTTTCGCCGCCCGAGAGCAGGTGGATGGTCTGGTTCTTCTTGCCGGGTGGCTGCGCCATCACCTGCACGCCGGCGTCCAGAATTTCTTCGCCGGTCATCACCAGGCGCGCGTTGCCACCACCGAAGAGCTCGGGGAACATCTTGCCGAAGTGCGTGTTGACGGTCTCGAAGGTGCTGCCCAGCAGGTCGCGCGTTTCGTTGTCGATCTTCTTGATCGCGTCTTCCAGCGTGTTCATGGCCTCGACCAGATCGGCCGTCTGCGCATCGAGGAAGGTCTTGCGTTCGCGCGCGGCGGTGAGTTCGTCCAGCGCGGCCAGGTTGACCGCGCCCAGCGCCTGGATCTCGCGGTGCAGGCGGTCGATCTCGCCCTGCATGCCGGGCAGGCGCACGTTGTTTTCCGTGATGCTCTGCGCCACCGCGGCCAGATCCGCCTGGGCCTCTTCCAGCATCTGGCTGTACTGCTCCACACCCAGGCGAGCGGCCTGTTCTTTGAGCTGGAAGTCGGTGATGCGGTTGCGCAGCGGGTCGAGTTCACGCTCCAGCGAGAGTCGCCTTTCATCACTGGCGCGTAGCTTGGCGGTGAGGTCGTCGTACTGGCTGCGCAGCGCGCCCAGCGCCTGTTCGCGCTCCAGCTTCATGGCCAGCGCGTTTTGCAGGCCGGCTTGCGCGGCCGCGTCGTTCAACCGACCCAGTTCGTCGGCGGCACGTTGCTGCTCGTCCGCCAGCGACTTCTCCTGCGTGGCCGCCGTCTCCAGCGAGCGCTGCAGCTCGGCCTGGCGGGCCTGCAGGCTGCGCAGGGCAAAGGTGGCTTCCTGTGCGGTGCGCTCCAGCGAACGCTGCTGTTCCCGCGCCTGGTTCAGCGCGCGCTCGGCCGCGATCACCGTGTCGTCCAGCTGGGCGTGGCGCTCCTGGCTGTCGGCCAGTTGCATGTCGAGCTCTTCGAACCGCGCCTCGGCCGTCACGCGGCGCTCTTGCAGTTCATCCAGTTGCGCGTCCACCTCGGCCAGGTCGGACGCGATCTGTTCGCTGCGAGCGCGGGTTTGTTCGGCCAGCTGCGTCAGGCGCAGGGCTTCCACCTGCAGTTCGTGCGCACGGCTGCGCGACTCGGCCGCTTCGCGCCGGGCGCTCACCAAGCGCTGCGAAGCGTCGGTGTAAGCCGCCTCGGCGCGGATCAGGCTGGAGCGCGCCTGCTCGTTGATCAGCACCTGCGCCCTGAGCTGTTTGTCGATGTTTTCAATGTCCTGCGCGCGCGCCAGCAGGCCGGCCTGCTCGCTGTCAGGCGCATAGAAGCTCACGCTGTGCGCGGTGACGGCGTGGCCGCTGGCCACAAAGATCACCTCGCCGGGCTGCAGCTGGGCGCGCTGAACCATGGCGTCTTCCAGGCTGGGCGCGGTCAGGCAGCCGTGCAGCCACTCGGCCAGCAGGGCTTGCTGCGCCGCGTCGTTCAGGCGCAGCCAGGCAGCGAGCGGCTTGAGGCCGGTGGTGCTGGCCACGCTGGCACCGGCAGGCGGCGGGTTGTAGAAGGACAGCTTGGCCGGCGGCGCGTCGTTGCCGAAGGCGCGCACCATGTCCAGGCGCGAGACTTCGAGCGCGCCCAGGCGCTCGCGCAGCGCGGCCTCCAGCGCGTTTTCCCAACCGGTTTCGATGTGGATGCGGCTCCACAGGCCTTGCAAACCATCCAGGCCGTGTTTGGCCAGCCAGGGTTTGAGCTTGCCGTCGGTCTTGACCTTTTCCTGCAGCGCCTTGAGTGCTTCCATGCGGGCCGACAGATCGGCTTGCTTGGCCGATTCCTGGTTCACCGCCTGCTGCGCGCCGCGGCGTGCGTCGTCGAGCTGGGGCACGCTGTCCTGCAGCTCGTGCAGCACAGCGTCGTTGATGTCGGCCGCTTCCTGCGCGCTGGCCAGCTGGGTCTGTGCACCCGAGAGCCGCGCCTCGTCGGGCGCGGCCAGCGCGTTGCGGTCGGCGGTGAGGCGCTCGCGGCGCTGGTTCAGCGAGCGGCTTTGTTCTTCGATGCTGCGCTGCTCGGCCGCCAGCACCTGGATCTGCTGCTGCACCTGCGTGACGCTGGCGCGCTGCTCGTTGGCGCGGGCCTGGGCCTGGCGCAGGCTGTCTTCGAGCGCGGGCAAGGCGCCCGATTGCTCTTCGCCCTGCGCCGCCAGCACCACCGACTGATCTTCGGCCTGCACCATGGATTCGGCGAGCTGTTCCAGCTCCACCGCCGCGTCTTCGCTGCGCGTGGTCCAAGAGGCGATCTGCTCCTTCAGCTGCACCAGGCGCTGTTCCACGCGGGTGCGGCCTTCGACCACAAAACGGATTTCGGCTTCGAGCTTGCCCACCTCGGCGCTCGCTTCGTACAGCTTGCCCTGCGCCTGGTTCACCTGATCGCCCGCGGCGTAGTGCGCCTGGCGGATGGTTTCCAACTCACTTTCAATGCGGCGCAAGTCGGCGGTGCGCGACTCCAGGTCGTTGATCGCCTGGGCTGCATCGGTCTTGACCTTGACCTGATCGGCCTCGGCCTCGCTGCGCTTCATGAACCAGAGCTGCTGCTGTTTGAGCGTGGCGCTGGCCTGCAGGTGGTTGTACTTCGCGGCCACCTCGGCCTGTTTTTCCAGCTTGTCGAGGTTGGCGTTGAGCTCGCGCAGGATGTCTTCAACCCGGGTGAGGTTCTCGCGCGTGTCGGCCAGGCGGTGCGCGGTCTCGCGGCGGCGCTCCTTGTATTTGGAAACGCCGGCGGCTTCCTCCAGGAACAGGCGCAGCTCCTCGGGCTTGCTCTCGATGATGCGGCTGATGGTGCCCTGGCCAATGATGGCGTAGGCGCGCGGGCCCAGACCGGTGCCCAGAAACACGTCCTGCACGTCGCGGCGACGCACCGGCTGGTTGTTGATGTAGTAGCTGCTGGTGCCGTCGCGCGTGAGCACGCGCTTGACAGCGATCTCGCCGAACTGGCCCCATTGACCTCCCGCGCGGTGGTCGCTGTTGTCGAACACCAGCTCCACGCTGGAGCGGCTGGCTGGCTTGCGCGTGTTGGTGCCGTTGAAGATCACGTCCTGCATGGACTCGCCGCGCAGCTCGGAGGCCTTGGACTCACCCAGCACCCAGCGCACCGCGTCCATGATGTTGGACTTGCCGCAACCATTCGGCCCGACCACGCCCACCAGCTGGCCCGGGAGCATGAAATTGGTCGGTTCGGCGAAGGACTTGAAGCCGGAGAGCTTGATGGAGTTGAGACGCACGGCGCTGCCCGATGACTGAAGGAGGAACGCCCGCCCTTGGCCGACGACGCGAGCGAAATGATACCCCGCAGCCCTCGCAGGTCGTCGGACCAACGGGCTTGGCGCGAGACAGCCGGAAAACGCAGCGAGTGCGGCGTTTTGCACGCAGTACCGAGGTTTGCATGCTTACTTTCAGCCTCAAAAACCCTATGCTGCGCCCGAGTCGTATGAACCCCGCCATCTCGCGGCTGTCTCAACCCCACCATGAATTCCACAGTCACAACCTCCTTTGACCCCTGGCTGGTCGCCCTGTCGTTCGCTTTCGCCGTCATCGGCTCCTTTGTTGCCCTCACCGCTGCCGGTCGCGTGAACCAGCGCGGCGGGACTCAGAGCCTGTCCAACATCGTCACCGTGGGCGTCGCGCTGGGCGGCATCGGCGTGTGGTCCATGCACTTCATCGGCATGCTCGCGCTCGACATGGACGTGGGCAGCAGCTATTCGATGGTGGATACCTTTGCATCACTTTTGATCGTGATCGTGGCGACTTCGTGGACAGTGAGCTTTGCTGCCCGGTCGCCAGACAAGCTGCCCCGCCTGGTCACGGCCGGCGTGCTGCTGGGCATAAGCGTGGTCGTCATGCACTACCTGGGCATGTTCGGTCTGAAGATCAACGGCTACATCCGCTGGGACTACGGTGTGGTGGTGCTCTCCATGGTGATCGCGGTCGTGGCGGCCACCGCCGCGCTCTGGCTGGCCTTCAACAGCCCCACGCTCAACCGCCGTGTGGCCGCGGCCTTGGCCATGGGCGTGGCGGTTTGCGCCATGCACTACACCGGCATGTACGCGGCCGAGTTCGTGTGCACCACCGAGAGCCGCAACGCCATTCCCCAAGGCACGGGCTACATCAGTTCGTTCCGCCTGCCCACGCTGGTGATCGCCATCACTTTGATGATGACGGCCGTGCTGTCGGTGGACCAGTTGTTCCAGTACCTGCGCAGCAAACCGGCGCGCCTGAACGCCTGAGCGGCGTACAAAGGTACCGAACGCCCCTTGGGGGCGGGGGTATCGTGAGGCAAACGGATAATCGCAGGATGAACCCGCTTTTGTCCCGCCTGCAGCCCTACCCCTTCGAGCGGCTGCGCCGCCTCTTTGCCGACATCACCCCCAACCCCGACCTGCGGCCCATCAGCCTGGGCATAGGGGAGCCCAAACACGCGGCCCCCACCTTTCTCAAGCAGGCCCTGACCGCTGCGCTGGACACGGGCCTGTCCAGCTACCCGGCCACCGCCGGCGATCCCGCCTTGCGCGAGGCGTGTGCGGCCTGGGTGCAGCGGCGCTACGGCGTGGCGGTGAACCCCGCCACCCAGGTGCTGCCCGTCAACGGTTCGCGGGAGGCGCTCTTTGCCTTCGCTCAGACTGTGATCGACCCCAACCGACCGGGCGCCACGGTGGTGTTTCCAAATCCGTTCTACCAAATCTACGAGGGTGCGGCCCTGCTGGGCGGCGCCGAGCCGTTTTATGTGGCCAGTGACCCGGCGCGTAACTTCGCGGCCGACTGGGACAGCGTGCCGGCCGAAGTCTGGGCCCGCACCCAACTGCTGTTTGTGTGCTCGCCAGGCAATCCGGCCGGCGCCGTGATGCCGCTGGACGAGTGGCGCAAGTTGTTCGAACTGAGCGACCGCCACGGCTTCGTGATCGCCTCCGACGAGTGCTACAGCGAGATCTATTTCCGCGACGAACCGCCATTGGGTGGGTTGGAAGCGGCGAAGGCGCTGGGCAGAAACGATTTCCGCAACCTGGTGAGCTTCACCAGCCTGTCCAAACGCAGCAACGTGCCCGGCCTGCGCAGCGGTTTTGTGGCAGGCGACGCCGCACTCATCAAACCCTTTTTGCTCTACCGCACCTACCACGGCGGCGCCATGAGCCCGGCCGTGCAGGCCGCCAGCGCTGCGGCGTGGAACGACGAGGCCCATGTGGTGGACAACCGGCGCCAGTACCGCGAGAAGTTCGCCCAGGTCACACCGCTGCTGGCCGAGGTGCTTGATGTGGCCCTGCCCGACGCGTCGTTCTATCTGTGGGCCGGCGTGCCGGCGTCTTTTGCCGATGCCGCTGCAGGCTTGAGCGCCGACGAAGCCTTCGCCCGTGCCCTGCTGGCTCAATACAATGTGACGGTACTGCCCGGCAGCTACCTCGCACGCGATTTCAATGGATCGAATCCCGGCAAGGGTCGCGTGCGCATGGCCCTGGTGGCCGAATCCGCCGAATGCCTGGAAGCCGCCCACCGCATCAGAGCCTTCATGGCCGGGTGCACCTGACTCCCCCTTTTTTCTTTTTCTTCCTCCGACCTGCCTCATGACACAACAATTGCAAACCCTGATCGACAACGCCTGGGACAACCGCGCCGAACTCTCCCCCGCCTCTGCGCCCAAGGAAGTGCTGGACGCGGTGGAACACGTGATCGCCGAGCTCAACAAGGGCCGCCTGCGCGTGGCCACGCGCCAGGCCGTGGGCCAGTGGACGGTGCACCAGTGGATCAAGAAGGCGGTGCTGCTCTCCTTCCGCCTCAAGGACAACGAACTGATGCGCGCGGGCGACCTGGGCTTCTTCGACAAGGTCAAGACCAAGTTCTCGCACCTGAGCGAATCCGAAATGAAGGCCACCGGCGTGCGCGTGGTGCCGCCCGCTGTGGCGCGCCGCGGCAGCTTTGTGGCCAAGGGCGCGATCCTGATGCCCAGCTACGTGAACATCGGCGCCTACGTGGATGAGAACACCATGGTCGACACCTGGGCCACGGTGGGCTCGTGTGCCCAGATCGGCAAGAACGTGCACCTCTCGGGCGGCGTGGGCATCGGCGGTGTGCTGGAGCCGCTGCAGGCCGGCCCCACCATCATCGAAGACAACTGCTTCATCGGTGCGCGTTCCGAGGTGGTTGAAGGCGTGGTCGTCGAAGAGAACTCCGTGCTGGGCATGGGCGTGTACCTCGGCCAGAGCACGCCCATCTTCAACCGCGACACCGGCGAAGTGGTGTTTGGCCGCGTGCCCAGCGGCAGCGTGGTGATCAGCGGCAGCCTGCCCAAGAAAACGGCTGGCGGCAAGGACTACAGCACCTACGCGGCCATCATCGTCAAGACGGTTGACGCGCAGACGCGCTCCAAGACCAGCCTGAACGACCTGTTGCGAGACTGAACATGATGCCCCCACGCTCCACCGCTTCGCGGGTCGCTGCCCCCCAAGGGGGCTGGCCTTGCTTGGGGCGGCCCGGCGCGGCGGCCTGCCTCACTGTACTTATTCACTTGAAGGGATCAGCATGAGCAGCGGAACAATGGAGCGCATCCTGCGCCTGATGGCCGACAAGAAGGCCTCGGACGTGTACCTGACGGCGCATGCGCCAGCCATGATCAAGATCAACGGCCAGACCATCCCGATCAACAGCCAGGTGCTGCCGCCCGAAGCGCCGCGCAACCTGCTCTCGGAGATCATTCCCTCCACGCGCATGGAAGAGCTGCAGGAAACCGGCGAGCTCAACATGGCCGTGCCGCTGGAGGCGCTGGGCAATTTCCGCGTGAGCGCGTTCCGCCAGCGGGGCAACGTGGCGGTGGTGATCCGTTTCATTCCGGGTGATATCCCGGCGCTCGATTCGCTCAACGTGGCGCCCGTGCTGGCCGATCTGGTGATGGAAAAGCGCGGCCTGGTGCTCATGGTGGGTGCCACCGGCGCCGGCAAGAGCACCACGCTGGCGGCCATGATCGACCACCGCAACGAATGCGCCAGCGGCCATGTGCTGACCATTGAAGACCCGATCGAGTACGTCTACAAGAACAAGAAGTCGGTGGTGAACCAGCGCGAGATCGGGCCCGACACCGCGTCGCTGCAGATCGCGCTGAAGAACGCGCTGCGCCAGGCGCCCGACGTGATCCTGATCGGCGAGATCCGCGACCGCGAAACCATGTCGGCCGCCATCGCCTACGCGCAGTCGGGTCACCTGTGTCTGGCCACACTGCACGCCAACAACAGCTACCAGGCGCTCAACCGCATCCTGAGCTTCTACCCGGTGGAGGTGCGCCCCACCATGCTGGGAGACCTGGCCGCCGCGCTGCGTGCCATCGTCTCGCAGCGCCTGCTGCGTACCCACACCGGCAGCCGCGTGCCAGCCATGGAAGTGCTGCTCAACACCTCGCTGATCGCCGACCTGATCCAGAAGGCCGATTTCTCCGGTGTGCGCGAAGCCATGGAAAAGTCACTCGCCGATGGCTCGCAAAGCTTCGAGCAGGATCTGGCACGCCTCATCAACGACGGCCTGGTCACGCGCAACGAAGGCCTGGCGCAAGCGGACTCGCCCAACAACCTGCTCTGGCGTCTTCAAAACGACTTCCACGCGAGCAAGTCCAACGACGCGGCCAGCGCGAACGATGAAGACACCGCCGAGAACGCCACGTTCACCGAATTCACGCTCGACGTGAAGTATTGATCCCATGACCGACACCCTGCGCCTGACCGAACAGCTCATCGCCCGTGCCTCCGTCACGCCGCGCGATGAAGGCTGCCAGGCGGTCATTGCGCAGCGCCTGGAAGCCCTGGGGTTCCGCTGCGAAACCATCGAAAGCGGCCCCGACGATTTCCGCGTGACCAACCTCTGGGCGCGCCTGGGCACGGGCCAGCAACCCACGCTGATCTTCGCCGGCCACACCGATGTGGTGCCCACGGGCCCCGCCGCGGCGTGGAGCAGCGACCCCTTTGCGCCCACGCACCGCGACGGCAAGCTCTATGGCCGTGGTGCGAGCGACATGAAAGCCTCGCTGGCGGCCATGGTGGTGGCTTGCGAAGAGTTTGTGGCGGCGCAACCCCAACCGGGCATCGACATCGCCTTTTTGCTCACCAGCGACGAGGAAGGCCCGGCGCTGGACGGCACGGTGGTGGTGTGCGAACGGCTCCAACAACGCGGTGAGCGCCTGGACTGGTGCATCGTGGGTGAACCCACCTCGGTCGAGCGCACCGGCGACATGATCAAGAACGGCCGCCGCGGCACCATGAGCGGCAAACTGACCGTCGAGGGCATCCAGGGCCACATTGCATACCCGCATCTCGCAAAGAACCCGATCCACCTGGCCGCGCCCGCATTGGCCGAACTGGCCGCCACCACCTGGGACGCCGGCAACGCGTTTTTCCCGCCCACCAGCTGGCAGGTGAGCAACATCCACGGCGGCACGGGCGCGAGCAACGTGATCCCCGGTACCGTGGTGATCGACTTCAACTTCCGCTTCTCCACCGAGTCCACGCCCGAGGGCTTGCAGCAACGCGTGGCAGAGGTCCTCGCGCGCCACGGCCTGCAGGCCGGCAGTGGCTACGACCTCGCATGGACACTCGGCGGACGCCCCTTCCTCACGCCACCGGGCACCCTGGTGGAGGCCGTGCGTGCGGCCATTTTTGAGGAAACCGGCATCACGACCGAGCTCTCCACCACCGGCGGCACCAGCGACGGGCGATTCATCGCCCAGGTCTGCCCGCAGGTGATCGAACTCGGCCCACCCAACGCCACCATCCACAAGATCGACGAGCATGTGGCCGTGGCCGACATCGAACCGCTCAAGAACATTTACCGCCGCACGCTGGACCACCTGTCCCGCCTCGCCGCATCCCCCGACTGAGCGCCCCGTGAAACTGAAAGAACTGCTGGCTGCGGCCACCCGCCGCCTGGACGCGGCCCGACTGGCCTATGGTCACGGCACCACCAACGCGCGCGACGAAGCCATCTGGCTCGTGCTGTGGCAGCTCGGCCTGCCGCTGGACAGCGACCTCGACGCCCTCGCCCGCCAACCCATCACGGCGCAGCAGCAAGCCGAGGTGGAGGCGCTGATCCAGCGGCGCATCGACACCCGCGAACCGGCTGCCTACCTCACCGGCGAAGCCTGGCTGCAAGGTGTGTCCTTTCATGTGGACCGCCGTGCCATCGTGCCGCGCAGCTTCATCGCCGAGCTGCTGGCCGAAGGCTCCATCGACCCCTGGCTGGACGAACGAACCCGCGATGTGCTGGACCTGTGCACCGGCAACGGCAGCCTGGCCGTGCTCGCGGCCATGGCCTACCCTGAAGTGCACGTGACCGCTGCGGACATCTCCCCGGAGGCGTTGGAGGTCGCGCGCATCAACGTGGCGCGTCACGAACTGCAGAGCCGCATCCAGCTCGTGACCTCCGACGGTCTGACGAACTGCCCCGGTCCCTGGGACCTGATCCTGTGCAATCCGCCCTATGTGAACGCACAGAGCATGGCCGTGCTCCCACCCGAATACCGCGCCGAGCCGGCCCTGGCACTGGACGGCAACACCGCTGGCAACGTCGATGGCATGGACTTCGTGCGCGCCCTGATCCGCGACCTGCCCCGCCGCCTGAAACCCCAAGGCGTGCTGGTGCTGGAAATCGGCAACGAACGCGAGCACTTTGAAGCCGCGTTTCCCCACCTCGAAGTCGTCTGGCTGGCCACCAGCGCTGGCGACGACCAGGTTCTTCTGCTCACCCTTGAATCCCTCACGGCGACGCCCACCTCAACGACGCCCGCTCCATGATCACCTTGAAAAACCTTGTCCTTCGCCGCGGCGTGAAGGTCCTGCTCGACAACGCCTCGTGCACCATCAACCCGGGTGAAAAAGTCGGCCTCGTGGGGCGCAACGGCGCTGGCAAATCCAGCCTGTTCGGTCTGCTGAACCACACGCTGCACGAAGACAAGGGCGACTTCTACGTGCCTCCCCAGTGGCGCATGGCGCAGGTGGCGCAGGACATGCCCGAGACCGATCAGACCGCCACGCAATTCGTGATCGAGGGCGACGTGACCCTGCTCGCCGCCCAGCAGGAAGTGACCGCATCGGAAGACAGCGGCGACGGCGAGCGCATGGCGCACGCCTACATGGCGTTGCACGACGCCGGCGCACACGACGCACCCGCCCGCGCGCAGGCGCTGATCCTCGGCCTGGGCTTTCGCACCGACGAGCTGGAACGTCCGGTCAACAGTTTTTCGGGCGGCTGGCGCATGCGCCTGCAGCTGGCCCGCGCACTGATGTGCCCGAGCGAGTTGTTGCTGCTGGATGAGCCCACCAACCACCTGGACCTGGACGCACTCGTCTGGCTGGAGGCCTGGCTCAAGCGCTACGAAGGCACGATGCTCGTCATCAGCCACGACCGCGAATTTCTGGACGCGGTGACCAACGTCACCATCCACATCCACACCGCGCAGCTCACGCGCTACGGCGGCAACTACAGCCGCTTTGAAGACATGCGCGCCGAGCAGATGGCGCTGCAACAGTCGGCCTATGCGCGCCAGCAGGACAAGATGGCGCACCTGCAGAAATTCATCGACCGCTTCAAGGCCAAGGCCAGCAAGGCCAAGCAGGCACAGAGCCGCGTGAAGGCGCTGGAGCGCATGGAAAAAATCGGCCCGGTGCTGGCCGACGCCGACTTCACCTTCGAATTCACCGAGCCGCAAAACCTGCCCAACCCGATGCTGGCCATGAGCGACGCCAGCTTTGGTTACCCGCCGCCGGACGAAGGCAGCGAGCCCACCGTGATCGTG
Source organism: Hydrogenophaga sp. (assembly GCF_048549895.1). Lineage (GTDB taxonomy): Bacteria > Pseudomonadota > Gammaproteobacteria > Burkholderiales > Burkholderiaceae_C > Hydrogenophaga. The sequence continues at coordinate 47,744 of NZ_JBLYYB010000046.1, read as the reverse complement.
CGCAACATCAGCCGCTCGGTGCTGGCGGGCCAGCGCATCGGCATCCTGGGCGCCAACGGCCAGGGCAAGTCCACCGTGGTCAAGACCATCGCGCGCGACCTGCAACCCATCGCCGGCCAGATCACCGAAGGCAAGGGCCTGAACATCGGCTACTTCGCGCAGCAAGAGCTCGACGTGCTGCGCCCGGCCGACACGCCGCTGGAGCACATGATCCGTCTGGTGCGCGAATGCACGGCCGAGGGCCGCCTGAGCGGCCAGCCCACGCGCGAGCAGGACCTGCGCAGCTTCCTCGGCAACTTCAACTTCACCGGCGACCAGGTCAAACAAAGCGTGGGCAGCATGAGCGGCGGCGAAAAGGCCCGTCTGGTGCTGTGCATGATCGTCTGGCAGCGCCCCAACCTGCTGCTGCTCGACGAGCCCACCAACCACCTGGACCTCGCCACGCGTGAAGCCTTGTCGGTGGCACTCAACGAGTTCGAAGGCACCGTCATGCTGGTCAGCCACGACCGGGCCCTGCTGCGCGCCGTGTGCGACGAGTTCTGGCTGGTTTCGCGCGGTGGCATCGAACCTTTTGATGGCGACCTCGACGACTACCAGCGCTACCTGCTCGACATGGCCAAACAGTCGCGCGAGGCGCAACGCCAGGAACAGCGCGATGCGCAGCGCGCCCCCGCCGTGGCTGCGGTGGCGGCGCCCGAGCAAAAGCGCGTTGATGCCCAGCGCCGCCAGCAACTGGCCGAAAAAACCAAACCACTGAAAAAAGAGCTGGAGCAGACCGAGAAGCGCATGGCGCAACTGGCGCAGGACAAAGCCCGCCTGGAGGCCGCCATGAGCCAATCGCTCAGCCCCGCCGACATGGCCAAAAACGGCAAACAGCTCAAGGCTGTGAACGACGAGAACGAGACGCTGGAAGCGCGCTGGCTGGAGCTCACCGAAGCCATCGAGGCCGTTGACGCCTGAGCTTGTGACGACCCGCCCGGGACACGGCCTGAGACCGACACAAAAAGCGGCTAGAGTGCAGACTCTATTACTTTTGTATCAACCACAACGCTCAGGAGTTTTCGAATGATGTCCATTCTCGGCACCCTCTTCATCGGTCTCATCGCCGGTTTCATTGCCCGCGCCCTCAAGCCCGGCAATGACAGCATGGGCTGGATCATGACCGCGCTGCTCGGTGTGGCCGGCTCTTTCCTTGCCGGTTTCCTGGGTACCGCACTCGGCCTGTACCGCCAAGGCGATCCCGTGGGCTTTCTCGCGTCGGTGGTTGGCGCGATCGTCCTGCTGATGATCTACAGCTTCGTGAAGAAAAACTGAACCTCCACAAGCCAACGACCCGCAACAGCGCATGCGGCGGGCAACAAAAAAGCCCTGATCTTTCGATCAGGGCTTCACATGTTTTGGTGGGACGTGCGGGGGTCGAACCCACGACAAACGGATTAAAAGTCCGCTGCTCTACCAACTGAGCTAACGTCCCATCAGGGTTTCGCGTTCTGCACACTGTTTGCACACTGTGTATCCCGCGAAGCCTCAAATTATAGCTTCTTTTTCGGGGCCTTTTGAAGACCTCGCGAAGATTGCTTGTGCATCTTTCGCCAGGGTGTTCATCACCCACCCGGCCGCACAAAAACCAAACGCCGCCGTGACGCTCACCACCGAGCCGTAGCCGTGGCAATTGAGCGAACCATCCACGTCTTCGATGTTGCACGACGCATCGGGTGGCGCCACCGTCTCGCGGCTGAACACGCAGCCCACGCCCATGCGGCCTGTGCGTGCGCCACCATGGTGTTTGCGCAAGCGGTAGCGCAGCTGAGCCAGCAATGGGTCGTGCGTGACCTCGCTCAGGTCCGCCACATCGACCGCGTGCGCGAGCCGCTTGCCGCCCGCAGCGCCCACGGTGACGAAGGGGATGGCGTGGGTTGCGGCCCAAGCGGCCAGGGTGGTCTTGGCACGCACCTGGTCGCAGGCATCAATGACCGCCGAAGGCAACCCGTCAAGACCCGACACACCGTGCAGCAAGGCGGGCCAGTTCTCCGGCGTCACAAAATCATCGACCACGTCCACCACGCAGTCGGGATGAAAGAGCGCGATGCGATCGCGCATGGCCTCGGCCTTGGCCTGGCCCAGCGTGGGTTCCAGCGCGTGAATCTGCCGGTTGATGTTGGACTCGGACACATGATCGAGGTCGATCAGGGTGAGGCGCCGCACGCCACTGCGCGCCAGGGCCTCCACCGCCCACGAACCGACCCCACCGATGCCCACCACCACCACGTGTGCGTTGAAGATGCGCTGCGCCCCATCAACGCCGTAGAGTCGACGCAGGCCGCCAAAGCGGCGCTCGAAGCCTTCGTTCGTGTCTTGCGTCACTCGCGGTCCAGCAACCAGATCTGGAATCGGAAACCACCGACGGCACCGAGCACGATGCCAGTGACCGCGATGATGCTGGTGAGGCTCAGGGTGGACAGGCCCGACATGCCCTGCCCCACCGTGCAGCCCAATGCCGTGACGCCGCCCACACCCATGCACACGGCACCGACCATGTGCAAGGCCGTGTCTTGCGTTGTGCGGAATCCTTCCCAGCGGAAGCTGCCTTCCAGCACGGCGCAGGCAAACGCACCGACCACCATGCCAACCACCGTCACAGTGCCAAAGGTGAGCACCTTGGAGGTGTCGCTGAAGAAGATGAGCCAGTCGAGCGTGTAGGCCATGGGTGCGGTGAAGGTCAGCGCGTCCATGCGGCCGGTGTTGCTGCCCAGGAAAACAGCGTCCAGCGTTTCGGGATGTTCGGCCACAAAGCCCAGACGGCCGCTCACCCACCACATGGCGGTCACCACCAGCCCCAGGCCGATGCCGGCCAGCAGGTTGTTGCCGGTGCGGAAATCGCGTCCCAGCAATGCCCAGACCACCAGCGCTCCACCCACCACCAGCGCGAACAACAAACCCGTGAGCGCTGGCGCGGAACCCATCACACTGGCCAGCCAGGCGGGCAGCGCCGAGCCCGACGCCATGTTGAAGGACACGGTGTCCACCGTGTTCACGCGCAGCACGGCGGTCACACCGCGCAAGGTGGCAAACGCCGCTATGGCCATGACGAAAAAGACCACCAGCGACTTGAGACTGCCAGCGCCGATGCGCACCAGCGTCTTGCTGCCACAGCCCGAAGCCAGCACCATGCCGAAGCCGAACAAGGCTCCGCCCAGAATGGCAGACAGCCAGATGACGCGGGAACCGGTGTAGATGCTTTGCGAGGGATCGATCCAGCCCAGCCAGGCCATGCCGTAGAAGCCGATCATCGCGATGCCCACCGCCATGCCCCACATGCGCATGCGGGTCCAGTCGCCCATGTTCACGATGTCGCTGATGGCGCCCATGGTGCAGAAATGGGTGCGTTGTGCGATGAACCCAAAAACAAGGGCCACAGCGAAGGCGGCCCAGAGAACGAGGGTGTTGAGTTTGGCGAGGTCGGCAATTTCCATGGCCGCCATTGTAGGAGGCCGCACCCCGCCCTGAAGGACGCGTGTCAGGGCACGCGGCTCACATCAACGCAGGCGGGCCAGGCGCTCGCGCGCTGCGGCAGCAGCCTCGGAATTCGGGTACGTCTTCACCAGATTTTCGAGTGTGCTTTTGGCGGTGCGCGCGTCTTTCAGCTCCACATGGCTGTTGGCCATGGCGAGCATGGCCTCGGGCGTGCGCATGTGTCCAGGGAACTCACGCACCAGCCGACCATGGGTGGCCACCGCTTCCTTGTAGGCTCGGTTGGCGTACTGCGCATTACCCAGCCAGTACAACACCGAGGGCGTGTAGCCGCTGGCGGGGTAACGTTGCAGGAACGCTGCGTAGGAAGCCGACGCAGGCTGGAACTCCGACTTGCGCAACTGCGCCATGGCAGCTTCAAAGTCGTTCTTCTCGACCGGTGCTGCCGTGAAGGTCTGGCCATCAAACTCGATGCGCAGCGGCTCCACCTGTCTCAGGCGCTCGTCAACGCCAGCCTGCACATCTTTCTGCTGGCGCTGCAGTTCAGAGACTTCGCGCGCCAATTGTTCGTTCTGGCCTCTGAGGCGAGCGAGTTCGGCCCGCAACTGCTCGATCTGGTTCGACAACTCCAGCAGGCTGCGGCGCGTGCTCGCATCGCCTTCGCGCGCTTCGGCCGCCGCAGTGTCGGCAGCCTGTTTGTTGGCGTCGACCTTTTGCCGCAGCTCGATGATGGCCTTACGCGCCTCGTCGTCGCCAAACAAGGCGTGGGCCTGCAAGGGCCACAGCGTGGCCAGGAAAAGCGCCCAGGGCGCGGCGGCTGTGAGCTTCATGTTCAGCGGTAGGTCAGTTCAACGCGGCGGTTCTTGGCGAACGATGCTTCGTCCAGTCCGACCTGGGCGGGCTTCTCTTCGCCGAAGCTCACGGCTTCCATCTGCGCGTCGGACACACCCAGCAGGCTCAGCGAGCGGCGCACGGCTTCGGCACGCTTCTGGCCCAGCGCCAGGTTGTATTCGCGACCGCCGCGCTCGTCGGTGTGGCCTTCCAGGTTCACACGGCGGGTGCGGTTGGCGTTGAGGTAGCGTGCGTTGGCTTCCAGCGTGGTGGCCGAATCGGCCTTGACCTCGAAGCTGTCGTAGTCGAAATAAATGATGCGCGCCACGGCTGCTGGCTGGGCCGAATCGGCACCGCCGACAGCGACACCGGACACGCCACGTGGATCAACCGCACCGCCCTGTCCACCGGCAGCAGCGCCGGAGTTGACCGCCGAACCGGAGCGGTTTTCAACCGGCACGTCGTCGAGCTTGACGCCAGAGCTGCAAGCGGCCAGCACAGCGGCAAGGCCAAGCCCGGCGACCAGGCGCAGGCCGCGCTGGAGGCGGCTGTTTTGAATGAAGGATGGGTTCTGTGTGGGGTTCATGTGGAAGGTCCTTGGAAAAGAAAAAAAAGAATGCGGGCGGGAGCCCATGGGCTCCCGGTGTGGATCAGCGCAGGAACGGGCCCCACTCGGGCTCGCGGATGTCGCCTTGCGCGCCGGCCAGGCGGGTCTTGATGCGTCCGTCCACCGTGGTGGTCATCAGGGCTTCCTGGCCTTTTTCGCGGGTGGCGTAAATGATCATGCGGCTGTTGGGCGCGAAGCTGGGGCTCTCGTCGGCGCTCGACTCGGTGAGCGCGGTCACGGTACCGCTGGCTAGCTCCATCACGTGAAGGCGGAACGCTCCATTGACGCGGGAGATGAAGGCCAGCCAGCGCCCGTCGGGGCTGGGCGCGGGCGAGATGTTGTAGTTGCCGGTGAAGGTCAGGCGCTGGGCGCTGCCGCCTTGCGCGCCCATCCGGTAGACCTGCGGCGAGCCACCACGGTCGCTCACGAAATAGATGGACTTGCCGTCCGGGCTGAACACCGGCTCTGTGTCGATGCTGGCCGACTGGCTCAGGCGGCGCGGCTCGCCACCGTTGGCGTCCATGGTGTAGACCTGTGCATTGCCCGAGAGCGAGAGCGTGGCCACCACCGAGCGGCCGTCGGGCGACCACGAGGGCGCGCTGTTCGAGCCCTTGAAGTTGGCCAGCAGTCGCCGTTTGCCTGAAGCCACGTCGTGGGCGTAAATCACAGGCTTGCGCGCTTCGAACGACACATAGGCCAGTTGCGCGCCACCCGGTGCCCAACTGGGTGAAATGATGGGCTCGGGGCTGGTGAGCGCCGCGCGCGCGTTTTCGCCATCGGCATCGGCCACCCAGAGGTTGTGGCGCTGCGCGGTTTTGGTCACGTAGGCGATGCGGGTGGAAAACACGCCCTTTTCACCGGTGATCTTCTCGTAGATGAAGTCGGCGACGCGGTGGGCCGCCAGGCGCAGGTCTTGTGCGCCCACGGGGTAGCTCAGGCCACCAAGGTCTTGCCCACGCACCACGTCCCACAAGCGGAAACGCACGTCAAAACGGCCGTCGGCCAGTTTGGTGACGCTGCCGGTGAGCAGGGAGTCGGAGCCGCGCTCACGCCAGGGGCCGAGGTCGGGGCGGGAGGTTTCGTCCAGCACGCCGGCGATAGGATCGACAAAGCGAAACTGGCCGCTGCGCTCCAGATCGGCGCGCACGATGGCAGCGATGTTTTCACTGGCCGCGTCGTTGCCGCGAAAACCCACGGCAGAAAACGGAAACTGGGTGAGGCCGACGCCCGCCACCTCGACCCGGAACTGCGCTTGCGAGAGCGTGGGCCAACCGAGCAGGGGGAGGGTGGAAACCAGGCCGAGCGCGCGGCGTCTCGGAATCAGGGGCAGCGCGTTGTGTCGGTTCAAATCCAGCATGCTGTGTGTGTCGCTTGTCCTGAGGTCGCGGCGGGGCAAAACGCCTCGCGAAGCCGACCGATAATAACGGAGGCACCTGGCCCTTCCGTGACAAGATGTGTGCACGCAGGGCCTGTGCCGGTGGTGCAAGGCTGATTCAGCGCCGTGCGGAATGTTCCGCAAGACCGCACTCTTTGGGACCGATCCGCTTTTGACCGCATCCAACAACTCCAGCCCGCCACTGGCCGGCACACTGACCCAGCGCCTGCTGCGCCTGTGGCCCTACTTCCGCTCGGCCAAGACCGGCATCGCTCTGGCGGCCGTGAGCACCCTGATCGGCGCACTGACCGAGCCGCTCATCCCCGCCCTGCTCAAGACCCTGCTGGACCGTGGCTTTGCCGAAGGCAACATCGAACTCTGGATGGTGCCGGTGGCGCTCATGGGCCTGTTCGGCATCCGCGGTCTCGCGGGCTTTGTGGCGCAGTACACGCTGTCCTACACGGCCAGCCTGGGCCTGTTCAACCTGCGCCGGGCGATGTTTCTCAAGCTCAACGATGCGCAGATGACGCTGTTTGCCCGCCAGAGCGCGAGCAAGTTGTCCAACACGCTGGTGTACGAGGTGCAGACCGGCTCGCAGATGCTGGTGTCGGCCTTCCTCACGCTCACCAAGGACAGCCTCACCGTGCTGGCGCTGCTGGGTTATCTGTTCTACCTGAACTGGAAACTCACGCTGATCGTGATGCTGGTGTTCCCCGGGCTGATCCTGATCATGCGGGTGCTCTCGCGCCGCCTCTACAAGCTGACCCGCGACAGCCAGACAGCCACCGACGAACTCGCCTACGTGGTGGAAGAAAACGCGCTGGCCCACCGCATGGTGCGGCTGCACGGCGCGCAGGCCCGCCAGACCGAACGCTTTGATGTGCTCAGCCTGGCGCTGCGCCGGTTGGCGCTCAAGTCCACCATTGCCATGGCGGCCATGACGCCGCTCACACAGTTGCTCGCCTCCGCCGCACTGTCCGCCGTGATTGCCGTGGCACTGTGGCAGAGCAGCAGCAGTGGCGTCACGGTCGGCAACTTCGTGGCCTTCGTCACCGCCATGCTGATGTTGATCACGCCCATCAGGCACCTGGCCGAAATCACCGCGCCCATCACGCGCGGCCTGGCCGCCCTGGAGCGTGGGCTGGAACTGATCGAAAACACACCCGAACAATCCAGTGGAGCCCACATTGCCGACCGGGTGATGGGTTCCATCGCGCTGAGTGGTGTGTGGGTGCGTTACCCAGCCAAGGACGATCAGATCGTGCAAAGCGACGACGACAGCCTGGTGGCCCTGCGCGGTGTCTCGCTGGACATCCACCCAGGTGAGGTCGTGGCCTTCGTGGGTCCATCCGGTTCGGGCAAGACCACCCTGGTCAACCTGCTGCCGCGTTTTGTGGAGATCGAACGCGGCGATATCCGGCTCGACGGCGTGCCGCTGGCCGACTGGAACCTCACCAGCCTGCGTCGCCAGTACGCCATGGTGAGTCAGGACGTGGTGATGCTCAACGACACGCTGGCCGCCAACGTGGCGCTGGGTGCGCTGGGCGACGAGGTTGACGAAAAGCGTGTGCTTGCCGCACTCGTGTCGGCCAACCTGGGCGAGCTGGTGGAGCGCCTGCCCCAGGGCATTCACAGCACGGTGGGCCACAACGCGGCCGAGCTCTCGGGCGGCCAGCGTCAGCGGCTGGCCATCGCGCGCGCCATCTACAAGGACGCACCCATCCTGATCCTGGACGAAGCCACCTCGGCGCTGGACAACGAATCGGAGCGGCTGGTGCAGGATGCGCTGGCCCGGTTGATGAAAGGCCGCACCACGCTCGTGATTGCGCACCGCCTGTCCACCATCGAACACGCCGACCGGGTGGTCGTGCTGGCCGATGGCCGCATCAGCGAAATGGGCACACACCGGGAGCTGCTGGCCGCCGATGGGCTTTATGCCCGGCTGCACTCGCAGAGCTTCAGGCCTGAAGCCGAGGCCTGAGGAGGCCGTTTACAGCAGAACGATGTCGTATTGTTCCTGCGTCATCGAGCCTTCGCTCTGCAGCGAAATCGGCTTGCCGATGAAATCCGACAGTCCCGCCAGGTGGGCCCGCTCTTCGTCAAGGAACAGCTCCACCACCTTGGCCGAAGCCACCACGCGGAATTCGCGTGGGTTGAAGGCGCGGGCTTCGCGCAGGATCTCGCGCAGGATGTCGTAGCACACGCTGCGCGCGGTCTTGACCACACCTTTGCCGCTGCAGGCTTCGCAGGGCTCGCTGAGCATGTGGGCCAACGACTCGCGCGTGCGCTTGCGCGTCATCTCCACCAGGCCGAGCTGCGAGAAGCCGCCGGTCATGGTTTTCACGCGGTCGCGTGCCAGCTGTTTGCGGAACTCGCTGAGCACCGAATCCCGGTGGTCCTCGCGCACCATGTCGATGAAATCCACGATCACGATGCCGCCCAGGTTGCGCAGGCGCAGTTGCCGCGCAATGGCCTGCGCCGCTTCCAGGTTGGTGCGAAACACGGTGTCGTCGAAATTGCGCGCGCCGACAAAGCCGCCGGTGTTCACGTCCACCGTGGTCAGTGCTTCGGTCTGGTCTATCACCAGATAGCCACCCGACTTCAGATCGACCCGCCGGCTGAGCGCGCGCACGATGTCTTCGTCCACGTTGAACAAATCAAAAATCGGCCGCTCGCCGCTGTAGTGCTGCAGCTTGGCCACGGTGTCGGGCATGAACTCGGCTGCAAAGGCCGTGAGCAGGCCGTGCTGCTCGCGCGAATCGATGCGGATGGAATGGGTGTCGGCGCCCACCAGATCGCGCAGCACGCGCTGCATCAGGTTCAGGTCTTCGTGCAAGAGCGTGGCCGAGGGCTGGCGGGTGGCCGCCTCCTTGATGCGCAGCCAGGTCTTGCGCAGATACGCCGTGTCCTCGACCAGCTCTTCGTTGGTGGCGTCTTCAGCGTTGGTGCGCAAGATGAAGCCGCCTGCGGCGCTGCCGTCGGCGGTGGCCGTGAGCTGCAGCAGGCGCTGTCGCAATGCTTCGCGCTGGGCTGGCGGAATCTTCTGCGACACACCGATGTGGTTGTCTTGCGGCAGGAACACCAGCAGGCGGCCCGCAATGCTGATCTGTGCGGTCAGGCGCGCGCCCTTGGTGCCGATCGGGTCCTTGAGCACCTGAACCATCAGCGCCTGACCCTCGAATATCTGACGCTCGATCGGCAGCACGGGGTTGGGGGTGAGCAGCTTGCCGTTGGCACCGGCAGCAGCCGGCTCCGACTCAGCCGCCACCGGCGCGCTCGCGCGAGGGGCCGCGTGCTTGGCAGCGATGTTGGGCATGAGGTCGGCCACATGCAGAAAGGCTGCTCGATCCAGACCGATGTCGATGAAAGCCGACTGCATGCCCGGCAACACGCGCGACACCTTGCCCAGGTAAATGTTGCCGACCAGGCCCCGCTCCAGCGTGCGCTCCAGGTGCACCTCCTGCACGGCCCCCTGCTCCACCACCGCCACCCGCGTTTCCTGCGGTGACCAATTGATCAAGATGTCCTGGCTCATGGGGCCCTTCTCCGTGGCGTGCTGGGGTTCAGATCAGCGGCACACCGGCGGCGTGCAACACCTGCGCTGTCTCGTGCGCGGGCAAGCCCATGATGCCCGAATAGCTGCCGCTGATGTGGCTCACCCACAGGCTGGCGCGGCCCTGGATGGCATAAGCCCCGGCCTTGCCCATGGGCTCGCCGCTGGCCACGTAACGTGCGATCTGCATCGCCGTCAACGGCTCGAAGGTGACCCACGAGGTGGACAGGGCTGCGTGCACGCGCGGGCTGCGTTTACCGGGCACCCCCACCGCCACCGCAGTGAGCACCCGGTGGCGCTGACCCGCAAGGCTGGCGAGCATGTGTTTCGCCTCGGCGGCGTCCGCCGGCTTGCCCAGGATGCGCCGGCCCAGCGCCACCGTGGTGTCGGCGCAGAGCACGGGCGCGGGCGGCAGGCCACGGCGTTTCAAGCGGTCGAGGGAGGCCTGCAGCTTCAGGCCCGTCACACGCTGCACGTACGCCGCTGGTGCCTCGCCCTTCAACACCACCTCAAGCGACTCGGCGTCTTCATCGGCATCGGGCAGCAGCAGTTCACAACGAACGCCCCACTGCTCCAGCAGTTGTTTGCGACGAGGACTTTGCGAGGCGAGGTAGATGAATTCGCTCATTCTCTGTGGTACGGGTGGTTGGCGTTGACAGACCACGCGCGGTAGAGCTGCTCGATCAGCAGCACCCGCACCATGGCGTGCGGCAAGGTGAGGTCGGACAAACGGATGCGCTGGTGCGCCGCGGCGCGAAAGCCTGGGTCCAGGCCGTCGGGTCCACCGATCACCAGGGCCACGTCGTCGCTCTCCAGCTGCCACTCGTTCAACTGCTGCGCCAGCGCTTTGGTGGTGAGGGTGGTGCCGCGCTCGTCCAGTGCCACGATGCGCGAGCCGCGCGGGATCGCGGCTTCGATGCGCTCGCGCTCGGCAGAAAGCAGCGTCTCCAATGTCTTGGAGCCGCGCGGCTCGGTCTTGACGGCTTTGAGTTCCACCCGAAGCTCGGGTGGGAAGCGCTTGGCGTAATCGTCGTAGGCGGTCTGGGCCCAGTCGGGCACCCGCTGCCCGACCGCGACGATCAGCAGCTTCATGCCTTGCGGGGGGCAGCGGCCTTGGTGGTTTTGCGCGCGGGCGCCTTGGCTGCCGGTTTGGCGGCTGCCTTCGGTGCTGCTTTGGGCGCTGTTTTGGCAGCGGCCTTGGGCGCCGACTTCACGGCCGGCTTCGCACTCGGCGCCACGCGCGGTTTGACCACCAGTTTCTGCAACGCGGTTTTTGGCGCGGCTGCGGGTTTGCGGGTGGACTTGGCAGCCGTGGTTTTGACCGGGGCCGACTTGGCTGCCGTCTTCACCGCAGGCTTCTTGCTCGCCGTTTTGGCCGGCGCGGCGGTAGCGGTGCGCGCCGCCGACTGAGCAGCCTTGCGCGCCGTGCTCTTGGCGGGCTGCGCGGCGGCGGTCGCCACCGGCTTCTTGCGGCTCTTGGCAGCGGGCTTGGCCTCGGCCACCACGGGCTTTTCGGCGCCATGCTTCAGGCGAACCGGCTTGGCGCCCCAGATTTCTTCGAGCCGGTAGTACTGGCGGATCACGGGTTGCATCACATGGGCCACAGCCGCGCCACAGTCCACGATGATCCATTCGCCGTTGTCCTCGCCCTCGATGCGGGGTTTGTCGAAGCCGGCTTCGCGCACGGCATCGCGCACGCTGGCGGCCAGGGCTTTTGTCTGGCGGTTCGAGGTGCCGCTGGCAACGATCACGCGCTCGAAGAGCGGTGAGAGGTGTTCGGTGTTGAAAACCACGATGTCCTGACCCTTGACGTCCTCCAGCCCGTCGACAATGGCGCGCTGGAGTCTCTGGATGTCTTTTTTGGCAATGGTTTCGCTGGTCATGAAGGCTTCTGATAAAGGTGATGGGTTGAAATGTAGCCTGCGACGGCCTCGGGCACCAGAACCTCCAGGGCGGCGGTGCTCTGCGCCGCCTGTCCCAGCCGGGCCCGCACGGCGGTCGCGCTGATGTTCTTGAGCGGCATGTCCAGCCGCTCGAAAGGCAGATTCACCTGCGACAGATCGGTCTCCACCGCCTGGTCGAGTGGGGCGTCGGCACCAATGTTGGTGGCGCGGTTGGCCACCGCCAGCGTGGCCAGCTCCAGCACTTCCTGCCAGCGCACCCAGGTGCGAAATGCGAGCAACTGGTCGGCGCCGAGCACGAGAAACAGTTGTGCGCCCGGGTACTCCCGGGCGAGCTCGCGCAGCGTGTCAGCGGTGTAGCTGGGGCCTTCGCGGTGGATTTCGCGTTCGTCGATCTTCACCCGGGCCAGGTCGTCGAACGCCAGATGGCACATGGCCACACGGTCAACGGCGGGCGAGAGCACCCGGGTCTTGTGCCAGGCGTGGCCGGTGGGCAGGATGTGCAGCGCGTCCAGCCCGAGTTGCTTGAGCGCGGTTTCGGCCAGCGCGCGGTGCGCCCAGTGCGGTGGATCGAATGCCCCGCCGAACATGCCCACGCGCTGCGGGCTCGCAGTGCCCTGCTTCAAAGCCAGTCCTTGCGCACCAGAAAGTCCTTGTAAAGCCGCTCTTCGGGTGTGCCTTTTTTGGTCTTGCGGTTGTAGGCCCAGCTCACCAGCGGTGGCATGGACAACAGAATGGATTCGCTGCGCCCGCCCGACTGCAGGCCGAAGTGCGTACCGCGGTCCCACACCAGGTTGAATTCAACGTAGCGACCACGGCGGTACAACTGAAAGCTGCGCTCGCGCTCGCCATACGGCGTGTTCTTGCGGCGGTCGACGATGGGCAGGTAGGCGTCGAGGAAAGCATCGCCCACCGAGCTCATCATGGCGAAGCTGCCGTCAAAGCCGAGTTCGGAAAAGTCGTCGAAGAACACACCGCCGATGCCGCGCTGCTCGTCGCGGTGCTTCAAATAGAAATACTCGTCGCACCAGGTTTTGAAGCGGGGGTACTTGTCCACGCCGAAGGGGTCGAGCGCAGTCTTGGTCGAGCGGTGGAAGTGCACCGCGTCTTCTTCAAAGCCGTAGTAAGGCGTGAGGTCCATGCCGCCGCCGAACCAGCACACCGGCTCGCCACCCGCCGGTGTGGCAGCAAGCATGCGCACGTTCATGTGCACGGTGGGCACATAGGGATTGCGCGGGTGAAACACCAGCGACACACCCATGGCCTCAAACGGCGCGCCGTTGAGCTCGGGCCGGTGAGCGGTGGCCGAGGGCGGCAGGCGCGGGCCGGTCACGTGCGAGAAGCCGCAACCTGCGCGCTCGAACACAGCCCCGTCTTCCAGAATCTGCGTGATGCCGTTGCCTTGCAGGACCTCGCCCGCCGGTTTGGTCCAGCGGTCCACCACGAAGCTGCCACCGTCCACCATGGCCACGGTCGAGGTGATGCGGTCCTGCAGGTCGATGAGGAACTCGCGCACGGAAGACAGGGAAGTCTGTTTCATGGTCTGACCGAATCGTCGGGGAAAGGCCGGAAAAAGGGGCGGCTGCGCTGGCGGCTCGGCCGAGGGTGCCGGCCGGGTTCAGAGTGCACGGTAACCGATGTCGCGGCGGCACTGCATGCCGTCGAAGCGGATGCCGTCCACCACCGCGTAGGCGCGCTGCTGCGCGAGCGCCACCGTGTCGGCCAGGGCGGTCACACACAACACGCGGCCGCCCGAGACCTGCACCTCGTTGCCGGCCGAGGCCGTGCCCGCGTGGAACACCATGCGGTCGGCGGCATCGGACGGCAGCCCGGTGATGGCGTCGCCCTTGCGCGGGTTCAGCGGGTAGCCGGCAGCGGCCAGCACCACGCCCAGCGCCACGCGGGGGTCCCAATCGAGGTTCACACGGTCCAGCTCGGTGCGCGTGGCCGAGAGCAGCACCTGCGTGAGGTTGCTCTTGAGGCGCATCATGATCGGCTGCGTCTCGGGGTCGCCCATGCGGCAGTTGAATTCCAACGTCTTGACGCGGCCATCGGGCGTGATCATCAGACCCGCGTAGAGGAAGCCGGTGTACGGAATGCCGTCGGCGGCCATGCCGCGCAGCGTGGGCAGGATCACCTCGTTCATGGCGCGCTCGTGCACCGCAGGCGTGACCACCGGTGCGGGCGAATACGCGCCCATGCCACCGGTGTTGGGGCCCAGGTCGGCGTCCAGCAGGCGCTTGTGGTCCTGGCTGGTGGCCAGCGCCAGCGCGTGTTCACCGTCGCACAGCACGATGAAACTGGCTTCTTCGCCTTCGAGGAATTCTTCAATGACCACCCGTGCGCCGCCTTCGTTGTGCGCCACGCCCAGCGTGTTGTCGAGCAGCATGAAGTCGATGGCTTCGTGCGCCTCGGCCAAGGTCATGGCGACCACCACGCCCTTGCCTGCAGCCAGGCCGTCGGCCTTGACGACGATGGGCGCGCCTTCGGCGTCCACGTAGGCGTGGGCCAGCGCCGGATCGGTGAACGCCTGGTATTTGGCGGTGGGGATGCCATGACGCTGCATGAAGGCCTTGGAGAAAGCCTTGGAGCTTTCCAGCTGGGCAGCGGCTTTCGTGGGGCCAAAGATCGGCAGGCCGTGCGCGCGGAATTCGTCCACCACGCCGGCGGCCAGGGGCGCTTCAGGCCCCACCACAGTGAGCGCCACGCCTTGGGCCTGCGCCCATTCGCGAAGCGCCACCTTGTCGGTGATGTCGAGGTTGATCAGATCCGGGTCGCGCGCCGTGCCGGCGTTGCCGGGTGCCACAAACACCTGGTCCACGCCCTCGTCGTGTTTGAGTTTCCAGGCCAGGGCGTGTTCGCGGCCACCGCCGCCAATGACAAGAACTTTCATGCGTGAATCTCTGCGTTGTGGAAAACGCCTTGCACGTCGTCCAGGTCTTCCAGCACGTCCAGCAGTTTCTGCATGCGAAGCGCGTCGTCGCCGGTGAGCTCCACCGTGTTCTCGGCACGCATGGTCACTTCCGCAATTTCAGGCGTGAGGCCGGCCGCTTCCAGCGCGTTCTTGACGGCTTCGAATTCTGTGGGTGAGGTCAGCACCTCGATAGCGCCGTCGGCGTCTGTGATCACGTCGTCGGCGCCGGCTTCCAGCGCCACCTCCATCACCTTGTCTTCCGACGTGCCCGGCGCAAACACCAGCTGGCCGCAGTGCTTGAACTGGAACGACACCGAACCGTCGGTGCCCAGGTTGCCGCCGTGTTTGCTGAAGGCGTGGCGCACCTCGGCCACGGTGCGGACCTTGTTGTCGGTCATGGTGTCGATGATCACGGCCGCACCCGCGATGCCGTAGCCCTCGTAGCGAATCTCTTCCAGGCTCACACCCTCCAGCGTGCCGGAGGCCTTTTCCACGTTGTATTTGATGCGGTCGGCCGGCATGTTGGCGGCCTTGGCCTTGTCGATGGCCAGTCGCAGGCGCGGGTTCATGGCCGGGTCGCCGCCGCCCTGGCGCGCGGCCACGGTGATTTCACGGATGACGCGGGTCCAGATCTTTCCGCGCTTTTCGTCCTGGCGACCCTTGCGGTGCTGAATGTTTGCCCATTTGCTGTGTCCGGCCACGAAATTGTCCTTTTGCCTGCTTGGGCTTTGATCTAATAAGCCTGCGATTTTACGTTTTCACCCGCCCTGCCCCGAACCCGCACACAAGGAAGCTCCGCCATGGCCGAACCGATGCTGATCGCCCAGAACGCCAACACCACCTGCCAGCTGCTGCCGGGCCTGGCCAACCGCCATGGATTGATCACCGGCGCCACCGGCACCGGCAAGACGGTGACGCTGCAAACCCTGGCCGAGCAGTTCTCCAACATCGGCGTGCCGGTGTTCATGGCCGACGTGAAAGGCGATCTCTCCGGCATCAGCCAGAAAGGCAGTTTCGGCGAAAAGATCAGCAAGGTGCTGCAAGAGCGTGGCATCACCCTGCCCGCCTCGCAGGCCTGCCCCACCACGCTGTGGGACGTGTTCGGAGAGCTCGGCCACCCGGTGCGCGCCACCGTGAGCGACATGGGCCCGCTGCTGCTGGCGCGCATGCTCAACCTCAACGACACCCAGGCCGGCGTGCTCAACCTGGTGTTCAAGATCGCCGACGACAACGGCCTGCTGCTGCTGGACATGAAAGACCTGCGGGCCATGCTGCAGCACATCGGCGACAACGCCAAACAGTTCACCACCGAGTACGGCAACATCAGCGCGGCCAGCATCGGCGCGATCCAGCGCGGGTTGATGCAGGTGGAGCAGCAAGGCGGCGACCAGTTCTTTGGCGAGCCCATGCTCGACATCAGCGACTTCATGCAAACGGTGGACGGCAAGGGTGTGATCAACATCCTGGCCGCCGACAAGCTCATGAACGCGCCACGCCTGTACGCCACCTTTTTGCTGTGGATGCTCTCCGAACTGTTCGAGACCCTGCCCGAGATCGGCGACCCCGAGAAACCCAAGCTGGTGTTCTTCTTCGACGAGGCCCACCTGCTGTTCAACGAAGCGCCCAAGGTGCTGATCGAGCGCATCGAACTCGTGGTGCGCCTGGTGCGCTCCAAGGGCGTGGGCGTGTATTTCGTGACCCAGAACCCGCTGGACATTCCCGACAGCGTGCTGGGCCAGTTGGGCAACCGCGTGCAGCACGCGCTGCGCGCTTTCACGCCACGCGACCAGAAGGCGGTGAAGTCCACCGCGCAGACCATGCGGCCCAAGGCCGGGCTGGACATCGAAGCCGCCATCACCGAACTCGCCGTGGGTGAGGCGCTGGTGAGCCTGCTCGACGCGAAGGGCCGGCCGAGTGAGACCGAGCGCGTGTTCGTGGTGCCACCGGGCAGCCAGCTCGGGCCCATCACCGATGCGCAGCGCCAGCAACTGCGCCAGGACTCGCTGGTGGCCGGGGTCTACGAGAAGCTGCTCGACCGTGAAAGCGCGTACGAGATGTTTGCCAACCACGCCGGCAAACGGGGCGTGGAAGCCGAAGCCGAAACGGCGAAGGACACACCGAAGACCCCGCGCATTCCCGGCGCTGCCAAGCAGGAGGCCGAGGCCGGTGGTGGCGGTTTCGGCGGCATGGTCAACGAAGCCTTGTTCGGCCGCACCGGCCCGCGCGGCGGCCAATACGACGGCCTGGTGCAGACCATGGCCAAAACCGCAGCGCGCAGCGTGGCCAGCGGCCTGGGCCGCCAGATCGTGCGTGGCGTGCTGGGCAGCTTGCTCGGCGGCAAACGCTGAGCGCACGCACCATGAAATTCGCCTTCTACATCGTGTTGGCCGCGATCGTGCTGGCCCTGGTGGCTGCACAGGTTGGCTTGTTGAGCGGTCAACGTCCGGGTGACCTCGGCGTGAAAGACGGCCGCCTCAAGCCGCCCTCAAACACCCGCAACAGCGTGAGCAGCCAGGCCGCGCTGATGGCCGACCACCCACAGCGCGCATACGCCAGCATCGATCCCCTGCCTATGAAAGCGGGCGGCGCCTCTGCCTCGCTCAAGACACTAGAAGCGGTGCTGAGCGCCATGCCGGGGGTGACCGTCGTCGAGCAGCGCCCGGACTACGTGTACGCGCAGGCGCAAACGCGCTGGCTCAAGTTTGTGGACGACGTGGAGTTCTGGGCCAACCCCGCCAGCAACGCCATCGAGGTGCGCAGCGCCAGCCGCCTCGGGCGCGAAGACTTCGGCGTGAACCGCCAGCGCATCGAGAAGATTCGCGCGGCTTACCTTGCAGCGCCCTGAGCCGCAAGGCGGTCAACCCAAAGCAAAAGGCCCGGCATGACCGGGCCTTTTGCATGAGAAGCAGCAACTCAACCCGCCGTGGCTTCTTCTGGCTTGGCTTTGCCTTCCTTCTTGGGCAGCGGCTGGATGTCCAGATCGACCTCCTGCACTTCCTTGCCGGCCTCGTCGGTCTTGGTGACGATGTCCACCGTGAGGCGGCCACCGTCGGTCAAACGACCGAACAGCAACTCGTCGGCCAGGGCGCGACGGATGGTGTCCTGGATCAGGCGCTGCATCGGGCGCGCACCCATCAGCGGGTCGAAACCCTTCTTGGCAAGGTGCTTGCGCAGCGCATCGGTGAACGTGACCTCGACCTTCTTCTCGCCGAGTTGCGTCTCAAGCTGCAGCAGGAACTTGTCCACCACCCGCATGATGACGTTTTCATCCAGCGCCTTGAAGCTCACGGTGGCGTCCAGGCGGTTGCGGAACTCGGGCGTGAACAGGCGCTTGATGTCGGCCATCTCATCGCCCGCTTCGCGCGGGTTGGTGAAGCCGATGGTCGCCTTGTTCATGGTCTCTGCGCCCGCATTCGTCGTCATGATGATGATGACGTTGCGGAAGTCGGCCTTGCGCCCGTTGTTGTCGGTCAGCGTGCCGTGGTCCATCACCTGCAGCAAGACGTTGAAGATGTCCGGGTGCGCCTTCTCGATCTCGTCGAGCAGCAACACGCAGTGCGGCTTCTTGGTCACGGCCTCGGTCAGCAGGCCACCCTGGTCAAAACCCACGTAGCCCGGAGGCGCACCGATCAGGCGGCTCACCGCGTGGCGCTCCATGTACTCCGACATGTCGAAGCGGATCAGGTCGATGCCCATGATGTAGGCCAGTTGCTTGGCAGCCTCGGTCTTGCCGACACCCGTGGGGCCGCTGAACAGGAAGGCGCCGATCGGCTTGTCGCTCTTGCCCAGGCCGGAACGCGCCATCTTGACGGACGAGGCGAGGATCTCGAGTGCCTTGTCCTGGCCAAACACCACGCTCTTGAGATCGCGCTCCAGCGTCTGCAGCTTGCTGCGGTCGTCGTTGGACACGTTGGCCGGGGGAATGCGCGCGATCTTCGCCACGATTTCCTCGACCTCGGTCTTGCTGATGGTCTTCTTGCGCTTGGACACCGGCAGGATGCGCTGGGCGGCACCCGCCTCGTCGATCACGTCGATGGCCTTGTCGGGCAGGTGGCGGTCGTTGATGTACTTGGCGCTCAGTTCGGCCGCGGCTTGCAGGGCGGCCACCGCGTACTTCACGCCGTGGTGCTCCTCAAAGCGCGACTTCAGGCCCTTGAGGATGTCCACCGTTTCCTGCACGGTCGGCTCGACCACGTCCACCTTCTGGAAGCGGCGGCTGAGTGCCGCGTCTTTCTCGAAGATGCCGCGGTACTCGGTGAAGGTGGTTGCGCCAATGCACTTGAGCTGGCCGCTGGAGAGCGCCGGCTTGAGCAGGTTGGACGCGTCCAGCGTGCCGCCCGAGGCAGCGCCCGCGCCGATCAGGGTGTGGATCTCGTCGATGAACAGGATGGCGTTGGGGCGGTCCTTGAGCGACTTGAGAACACCTTTCAGGCGCTGCTCGAAGTCACCGCGGTACTTGGTGCCGGCCAGCAAGGCGCCCATGTCGAGCGAAAACACGCTGGAATCGGCCAGGATCTCGGGCACTTCACCCTGGGTGATGCGCCAGGCCAGGCCCTCGGCAATCGCAGTCTTGCCCACACCGGCTTCGCCCACCAGCAGCGGGTTGTTCTTGCGGCGGCGGCACAGGATCTGGATCACGCGCTCGACTTCGTACTCGCGCCCGATCAGCGGATCGATCTTGCCGTCCTTGGCCATCTGGTTGAGGTTCTGGGTGAACTGCTCCAGTGGCGAGGCTTTTTCGTTGCTCTTGGCTTCGCCGGCCTCTTCGTTCTCGGCCGCGCTCTCGCCGGGCTTGGCAGCCTCGGGCGGATCGCTCTTGCGGATGCCGTGGGCGATGAAGTTCACCACGTCCAGGCGGGTCACGCCCTGCTGGTGCAGGTAGTACACGGCGTGCGAGTCTTTCTCGCCGAAGATGGCCACCAGCACGTTGGCGCCGGTGACTTCCTTCTTGCCGTTGCCGGTGGATTGCACATGCATGATGGCGCGCTGGATCACGCGCTGGAAACCCAGCGTGGGCTGTGTGTCCACCTCGTCGGTGCCGGCCACCTGAGGGGTGTTGTCCTTGATGAAGTTCGTCAAGGACTTGCGGAGGTCGTCGATGTTGGCCGAGCAGGCGCGCAACACTTCAGCGGCGCTGGGGTTGTCCAGCAGCGCGAGCAACAGGTGCTCGACCGTGATGAATTCGTGCCGCTGCTGCCGGGCCTCGACAAAGGCCATATGCAAGCTGACTTCAAGTTCCTGGGCAATCATGGGGCACGTCCTTTGGGCTGGGATGATCGGGAAAGCAAATGTCTGAAAAAAGAACAGAACGGGTTCGTGGGGTCAGATGAGGCGGTTTGCGTTTTATTCAACCGGCTCGCTCATGCATTGCAAAGGATGGCCGGCGGCGCGGGCCGCCTGGAGGACCTGATCGACCTTGGTGCTGGCCACGTCGCGTGAATAAACACCACAGATGCCTTTTCCTTCCAGGTGGATCTTGAGCATGATCTGGGTGGCGGTTTCGCGGTCCTTGCTGAAGAACTCCTGGATGACGTGCACCACAAACTCCATGGGCGTGAAGTCGTCGTTGAGCAGGACCACCTGGAACATCTGGGGAGGCTTGGTGCGCTGGGCACGCCGTTCGAGCACCACCGACTCGTCGTTGCTGACGCTGGGTGGCGCCGTCGGGTTTTCGGGTTTTTTGGGGTTCTGGGTGGCCATGAAAACCATTCTAGCGGCGCGTATCCGCCCACATCACCATGCGGGATTAGGTGAAGCGCGGAGCGCACAACCCAGCCCAGGTCCGCAGGCGGAGCCGACGTGCGAGGCATGGTTTTTTCCATGCCTCATTGTGAGGGGAAAGGTGAAAACAAAACCGCAGAGCAAGCGGTTTTTGGGGGTGTAGTTCGCAATATCGGGCGACGGATGGAGCCGGTTGGAATGCAACCGGCGCCGACGCCTCACATGTTGCCGATCATCACCCCGCCAAAACCCGAACAACTGACCTGGGTGGCCCCCTCCATCTGGCGTGCGAAGTCGTAAGTGACCTTCTTGCTCAGAATGGATTTTTCGAGCGAGCTGATGATCAGGTCCGCAGCCTCTTTCCAGCCCATGTGGCGCAGCATCATCTCGGCCGAGAGAATCTCGGAGCCGGGATTCACGTAGTCCTTGCCCGCGTACTTGGGCGCGGTGCCGTGGGTGGCCTCGAAACAGGCCACAGAGTCCGACAGGTTGGCACCCGGAGCGATACCGATGCCGCCCACCTGCGCGGCCAGCGCGTCGGAAATGTAGTCACCATTCAGGTTGAGCGTCGCGATCACCGAGTACTCCGCCGGGCGCAGCAGTATCTGCTGCAGAAAGGCGTCGGCGATGCTGTCCTTGACGATGATGTCCCGCCCGGTCTTGGGGTTCTTGAACTTGCACCACGGGCCCTCGTCGATCAGCACGGCGCCGAATTCCTTGCGGGCCAGGGCGTAGGCCCAGTCGCGGAAGCCACCTTCGGTGTACTTCATGATGTTGCCCTTGTGCACGATGGTCACGTTGGGCTTGTCGTTGTCGATGGCGTACTGGATGGCCTTGCGCACCAGGCGCTCGGTGCCTTCGATCGACACCGGCTTGATGCCGATGCCCGAGGTGTTGGGAAAGCGGATCTTGGTCACGCCCATCTCGTCCACCAGGAACTTGATGAGCTTTTTGGCCTTTTCGGATTCGGCCTCGTACTCAATGCCGGCGTAGATGTCTTCCGAGTTCTCGCGGAAGACCACCATGTTGGTCTTTTCAGGCTCTTTCAGCGGGGAAGGCACGCCCTTGAAATACTGCACCGGGCGCAGGCAGACGTAGAGATCGAGCTCCTGGCGCAGCGCCACGTTGAGCGAGCGGATGCCGCCGCCCACCGGTGTGGTCAGCGGGCCCTTGATGGACACCACGTACTCGCGCAGCACCGCCAGGGTTTCTTCGGGCAGCCAGACATCGGGGCCGTAGATGCGGGTGGACTTTTCGCCTGCGTAGACCTCCATCCAGTGGATCTTTCGCTGACCGCCGTAGGCCTTTTCCACCGCAGCATCGACCACCTGGAGCATCACGGGCGTGATGTCCAGGCCCGTCCCGTCGCCTTCGATGTACGGCACGATGGGCTGGTCCGGCACGTTGAGCGACATGTCGGCGTTGACGGTGATTTTCTGGCCCTCCGTGGGCACTTTGATATGTTGGTACATGGGCGAAATTTTCGCACGCCGCACCCTGCGCGGGTTGATGGCGGACAATGAATGCCCGAGTCGAACCACCCCACCACCTGCATGAAAAAACTGTCCATCCGCCTGCTGTGCCTGCTGGCCCTTGTGACCGCAACGGCATGGTCCCAGGAAGCACCTCAGTTGCAACTCCCCAGAGTCACCTTGTCGGCCGGCATGCACCTGATCAACGCGCAGGTGGCTGCCACACCACAGCAGCGGGCAGTCGGCCTCATGTTTCGCAAGGAAATGCCGGTCAACGAAGGCATGCTGTTTGCTTTCGAGCAGCCCTCCGAGCAATGTTTCTGGATGAAGAACACCCTGCTCCCGCTGACGGCGGCGTTTGTGTCGGACGACGGCACCATCGTCAACCTGGCCGACATGCAACCGCAGAGCCTGGCTTCGCATTGCTCCACCAAGCCGGTGCGCTTCGTGCTGGAGATGAACAAGGGCTGGTTTGACAAGCGCGGCCTGAAGGCCGGCTCAAAGCTGAGCGGCCCACCGTTCACACGGTAGGCCGCTTCATCGACTCACACGCAGCCTTCAGGCCTGAACAGAGGCCAGCGCCGCGTTGAAGGTCTTGCTCGGCCGCATGATGGATTCGAGCTTGTCGAAGTCGGGCCTGTAGTAACCGCCGATGTCCACCGGCTGGCCTTGCACGGCGGCCAACTCGGCCACGATGGTTTTCTCGTTGTCGGTCAGTTGTTTGGCCAGCGGCGCAAACCGGGCGGCCAGCGCCGGGTCGTCGGTTTGCGCGGCGAGTTCCTGCGCCCAGTACAACGCCAGGTAAAACTGGCTGCCCCGGTTGTCGAGCTGGCCGGTTTTGGGTGAGGGATTCTTGTTGTTGTCCAGCAGCTTGCCTGTGGCGGCATCCAGCGTCTTGGCCAGCACCTTGGCCTGCAGGTTGCCGGTCTTCAGACCCAGGTCTTCCATGGACACAGCCAGTGCCAGAAACTCGCCGAGTGAGTCCCAGCGCAGGTGGTTTTCTTCCACCAGTTGCTGCACGTGCTTGGGCGCCGAGCCACCGGCACCGGTTTCGTACATGCCACCGCCGGCCATCAGCGGCACGATGGACAGCATCTTGGCGCTGGTGCCCAGTTCCATGATGGGGAACAGGTCGGTCAAATAGTCGCGCAAGATGTTGCCGGTGGCGCTGATGGTGTCCAGCCCACGGATCACGCGCTCCAGCGTGTAACGCATGGCGCGCACCTGGCTCATGATCTGGATGTCCAGGCCCGCCGTGTTGTGCTCGTGCAGGTACATCTTGACCTTGGTGATCATCTGCGCCTCGTGCGGGCGGTACTGGTCGAGCCAGAACACCACCGGCATGCCGGAGTTGCGCGCACGGCTCACGGCCAGCTTGACCCAGTCGCGGATGGCAGCGTCCTTCACCTGGCACATGCGCCAGATGTCGCCCTGCTCCACGTTCTGGCTCAGCAGCACTTCGCCGGTGGCCAGATCGGTGATGTTGGCCACACCGACTTCGGTGATCACGAAGGTCTTGTCGTGCGAGCCGTATTCCACGGCCTGCTGTGCATCAGGCCCACGTTGGGCACGGTGCCCATGGTCTTGGGGTCGAAGGCGCCGTGCCATTTGCAGAAGTTGATGATCTCCTGGTAGATGCGGGCAAAGGTCGACTCGGGCATCACGGCCTTCACGTCCTTCAGGCGGCCGTCGGCCCCCCACATCTTGCCGCTGTTGCGGATCATGGCGGGCATGGAGGCGTCCACGATCACGTCGTTGGGCGAATGGAAGTTGGTGATGCCCTTGGCCGAGTCGACCATGGCCAGCTCGGGGCGGCCTTCGTGGCAGGCGTGCAGGTCGCGCTTGATCTCGTCTTGCTTGCTTTGCGGCAGCGTGGCGATCTTGTTGTACAGGTCGACCATGCCGTTGTTGACGTTCACACCCAGCTCGTCGAACAGCTTGCCGTGTTTCTCGAACGCGTCCTTGTAGAAGATCTTCACGCAGTGACCGAACACGATGGGGTGCGAGACCTTCATCATGGTGGCCTTCACATGCAGCGAGAACATCACGCCGGTCTTGTGAGCGTCCTCGATCTCTTTTTCGTAGAACTCCAGCAAGGCCTTCTTGCTCATGAACATGGAGTCGATGATTTCGCGATCGAGCAAAGACACCTTGGACTTGAGCACGATGGTCTGGCCGCTTTTGGTGATCAGCTCCATCTTCACGTCGCGCGCCTTGTCCAGCGTGATGGACTTTTCACCGTGGTAGAAGTCGCCTGCGTGCATGTGCGACACATGCGAACGCGAGGCCTGGCTCCACTCGCCCATGCTGTGCGGGTTCTTGCGGGCGTATTCCTTCACCGCCCGGGGTGCGCGGCGGTCCGAGTTGCCTTCGCGCAGCACCGGGTTGACCGCGCTGCCGGTGCACTTTGAATAGCGCGCCCGAAGCTCTTTCTCTTCGTCGGTTTTTGGGTTCTCGGGGTAGTCCGGAATCTTGTAGCCCTTGGCTTGCAGTTCCTTGATGCAGGCCACCAGTTGCGACACCGAGGCGCTGATGTTGGGCAACTTGATGATGTTGGCTTCGGGCTTGAGCGTGAGCTTGCCGAGCTCGGCGAGATGGTCAGGCACGCGCTGCGCTTCGGTCAGGCATTCGGGAAACGCGGCCAGCACACGGGCGGCCACGGAGATGTCGCTGGTGGCGACATTGATGCCGGCAGGCGCGGCGAAGGTGCGGATGATGGGCAGGAACGCGCTGGTCGCCAGCAGAGGGGCTTCGTCCGTCAGGGTGTAAATGATGGTGGGTTGCTGGCTGCTCATCGCGTATCTCCAAATTGTTGGGCTGAGGTCTTCGAAGCGTCCGGCACGCTGTCTGCGGCGGGTGGCGTCGAACCGTATGTGATTTTGCTTTCCTGAACCTGATTCAAACCCCATTTTTTGAACCACTATCTCACCATGCAAAAATCGCGACGAAATATCTGATTTCTTTTTCCGGATCGCCACCAGCAAAAAGGGCCCGAAGCTCGCGCTCCGGGCCCTGTCACTGTGAAGCCGTTGCTCAGGCGAAGTTGGCTTCGGCAAACGACCAGTTCACCAGCTTGTCGAGGAAGGTTTCCACGAACTTGGGGCGGGCGTTGCGGTAGTCGATGTAGTAGGCGTGCTCCCACACATCCACCGTCAGCAGGGCCTTGTCGCCCGTGGTCAGCGGGGTGCCAGCGGCGCCCATGTTGACGATGTCGACCGAGCCGTCGGCCTTCTTCACCAGCCAGGTCCAGCCAGAGCCGAAGTTGCCCACAGCGGACTTCACAAAGGCTTCCTTGAAGGCGGCGTAGCTGCCCCACTTGGCGGTGATGGCCGCGGCCAGCGCGCCGGACGGCTCACCGCCGCCGTTGGGCTTCATGCAATTCCAGAAGAAGGTGTGGTTCCAGATCTGCGCGGAGTTGTTGTAAATGCCGCTGCTGGATTTTTTGACGATGGACTCGAGGTCCATGGCTTCGAACTCAGTGCCTTTTTGCAGGTTGTTGAGGTTGACCACATACGCGTTGTGGTGCTTGCCGTGGTGGAACTCCAGCGTTTCGCGGCTGTAGTGGGGGGCCAGGGCGTCCAGGGCGTAGGGCAATGCGGGCAGGGTGTGTTCCATGGGGTTCCTCGTGAGTGCTGTTGTTGAGAAGCTTGCCGCCGGGCTGGGCGCGCCTGCGATCAGCAGGCGATTGTAGGCACGCGTGTGTGCAGCGACGGTGTCAGGGTTTCTGAATGTCGGGCTCCACCCGAACGTCCAGGGTGCCATCGGCCAGTGTGGCGGTGAGTGCCTGCCCGGCCTGCGCCTGCGCCGCCCGCGTCACCGCCAGTCCTTGAGCATCGGTGAGAAAGGCGTAGCCGCGCTCCAGCACCAGCTGGGGATCTAGCAGGCCCAGCGACAGTTCGCAACGGTGCAGACGCTCCTGCTGCCGTTTGAACGATCGCTGCAACGCACTCGGGAGCTGGTTCTCCAGAACCTGCAGCCGGCTGCGCCGCTGCTGCGAGCCCAGCATCCAGCCACCCTGCAGGCGATGCTGCAAACGGTTGAGCTGCTGTTGGCTGTCGTGCAGCCGGGCAGACGGTCGCCCCATGCGCTGCGCCAGCCGATCCAGCCGCTGGCCACGTTGGTCAACGATGCTGAGGACACCCGCACCCAGCCGCTCCTGCAGATAGTCGAGTTCGCCCAGGCGTTGTTCACGCGCAGGAGCACAGAGTTCGGCGGCAGCGGTGGGCGTGGGTGCCCGCAGATCGGCCACAAAGTCGGCCAGGGTGAAGTCGGTCTCGTGCCCCACACCACAAATCACCGGCATCGGTGAGCGCGCCATGAGGCGAACGAGCTCGGGGTCGTTGAACGACCATAGGTCTTCCAGCGATCCGCCACCGCGCACCAGCAACAAGACCTCGCTCTCACCGGTCTCGGCGTGGCGACGGTAGGCGGTCTGCAGGGCTGTGCACAGCTCAGCCGGGGCTTGTGCACCCTGCACCGACGCCGGGTAAATCACCACAGGCACATGGGGCACCCGCCGCCGCAGGGCTGTGACCACGTCGCGCAAGGCGGCGGCTCCCATGGAGGTGACCACGCCGATGCTGCGCGGCTGGGCGGGCAGCGGCTTCTTGCGTGCGGCCTCAAACAAGCCCTCGGCCTCCAGTTGGGCCTTGAGTCGAAGGAACTGCTCGAACAGCGCGCCCTGCCCGGCCGGCTGCAAGGTGTCCACGATCAGTTGCAGCTCGCCACGTGCACCG
Source organism: Hydrogenophaga sp. (assembly GCF_048549895.1). Classification (GTDB taxonomy): domain Bacteria; phylum Pseudomonadota; class Gammaproteobacteria; order Burkholderiales; family Burkholderiaceae_C; genus Hydrogenophaga. Next base: position 21,163 of record NZ_JBLYYB010000046.1, on the reverse strand, counting down.
TACACATCGAGCTTGCCTCGCGCCTGCACGAGTTGTCCATCCCGCGGCGCAAACGTGAGCTGCTCGGCCGAGCGGCGAAACAGCGCACAGCGCACCTGCCCGGTTTCGTCTTTCAGGGAGAAATAACAATGGCCGCTGGCCGCGCGCGAAAAGCCGGAAATCTCGCCGCGCACCGCCACCGGGTTGAACCGTGCGGCCAGCGTGTCCGCCACTGCTCGCATGAGCGGGCCAACCGCCCACACACGCCCCGTCGATGGGGCGTCCGACCCCTGAAACGGCTCAGACACGTGGGTCTCCCGGGCAAAAGTGTCCACAGGCCGCATGAACACTGGCCTGTCTGTGGCGAGCACTTGCCTGGACGGGCTGGGGCGCACAGCGCATTGATTCAGAAGCTTTTTGCACTGCCTGTTTGCTGATCGTTTTGTTGAAAGTGAGGCACTGCGCGGGTGCGCGGCACAAGCGCGCCGGGTTCTTCACAAAGTTATCCACAGAATCTGTGCACGAAGCAGCGCGCCGTTCGAGACCGATAGGGTACGGGGTTGGGGGCTGTATCGCCGAGAGGGCACCACCCCTGAGACATAATCGCCGGACTGTTTTGCGCCGCACGACCCGGCGGCACCCGACTGGAGCCCAGACTTGCTTTCCATCATACAAGCCGCCGGATGGCCCATCTGGCCACTGATCCTCTGTTCCGTCATCGGATTGGCCCTCGTCATCGAGCGGTTCGTCAGTCTCAAAACAGCCAAGATCATCCCCCCCAAACTGCTGGACGAAGCCATCATGGTGTCACGCAATGGCGTGCCTGGACCGGACGTCGTGACCCAGCTCGAACAGAACTCCGTGCTCGGCGCCGTGCTGGCCAGCGGCTTTCGCACCTTCAACAGCAACCCGCGCGCCAGCGAAGACGACCTGCGCGCCAGCCTGGAAGGCGCGGGCCGCCAGGCAGCAGCGCAACTGCAGCGCTACCTCGGCGCACTCGCCACCATCGCGTCGGCTGCGCCCTTGCTCGGCCTGCTGGGCACCGTCATCGGCATGATCGAGATCTTCGGGTCGCAGGGAACCGCTGGCGTTGGCGGGGTCCCGGGCATGGGCGACCCGGCCCAACTGGCGCAAGGCATCTCGATCGCCCTCTACAACACCGCGTTCGGTCTGATCGTGGCCATCCCCGCCCTCATCTTCTGGCGCTATTTCCGCGCCCGGGTTGACGACTACCTGCTCAGTCTGGAACTGGCTGCGGAGCGGTTTGCCCGACACCTGCTGAACCTGCGCAAGCACTGAGGCCATGAATTTCCGTCCCGGAACCCGCGATGAGCCCGAGATCAACCTGATCCCGTTCATCGACATCCTCCTGGTGGTGCTCATCTTCCTCGTGCTGACCACCACCTACAGCAAATTCACCGAACTCAAGGTCAATCTGCCGGTAGCGGATGCGCAGGCGCCCAAGACCAACACGCAAGAGGTTGTGGTGGCGGTCGGCAGCGACGGGCGCTACTCGATCAACAAGCAGGTGCTCGAAGGCGCCAGCGTCGAGCTGCTCACCAGCGCACTGAGCCAGGCCTCGCAAGGCAACGCCGAGACGGTGATCATCATCAGCGCCGATGCCCAGGCCACCCACCAGTCGGTCATCAACGTGATGGACGCGGCCCGGCGCGCGGGCCTGGTGCAGATCACGTTTGCCACCCAGCAAACGGGCACCGCCTCGGCCCGTGGCAGGCCCTGACGGACAAACGCCCGACCGAGCGCCGATGAGTCGGTCAAACTGGCAGGCGCTGTGGTTGGTGCAGTCACAGCAGCGCGGTTGGCTGGCCTGCCTGCTCTGGCCGGTATCGCTGGCGTATGCCGGTCTGATGACGCTTCGCAGGACACTGTACGCACTGGGTGTTTTCAAGATCCACCGTGTCAGGGTGGCCGTGATCGTGATCGGCAATGTGGTGGTGGGCGGCGCGGGCAAAACCCCCACGGTGATTGCCGTCGTCAACCACTTGCGCGATCAGGGCTGGCGACCCGGTGTGGTGTCTCGTGGTCATGGGCGTCGCAGCCGCGAAGTGGTCGACGTCACCGCCGACACCCCCCCCGACGACAGCGGTGACGAACCCGCCCTGGTTCATGGGAGCACCGGTGTCCCCGTGTTTGTGGCTGCGAGCCGGGTCGCTGCGGCACATGCCTTGCTGGACGCCCACCCGGAGGTCAACGTTCTCGTGTGCGACGACGGCTTGCAGCATTGGGCGCTGCACCGCGATGTGCAAGTGGTTGTGTTTGACGACCGTGGCACGGGAAATGGCTGGTTGCTGCCCGCTGGGCTGCTGCGTGAGGCATGGCCGCGCCAAAGTCCGGCGAAGGACCTGGTGCTGCTGCAGCACCGGGAGGACACACCAGCAACGACCTTGATCAACGCGCCAGGGGCACAGCAGTTCAATGCAACGCGACGGCTTGCCTCCCACGCAGTGGGACCAGACGGGGAGCGAATGCCATTGCAAACGCTGCGCACTCACCGACTGACCGCGGTGGCCGGTATCGCAAGGCCCTCCGTTTTTTTTGACATGCTGCGTGCAGCGGGCGTGCAGCCAGAAAACGAGGTGGGCCTGCCCGACCATGCCGAGGCGGCCGACTACGCCGCGCTGCTGCAGGACCCTGAGCGAACCCTGATCTGCACCGAAAAAGATGCCGTCAAACTGCGCCCCTTGCTGGCACACACGCCAGCAAACCGAAGTCCGAAGGTGTGGGCTGTACCTCTGGAAATGACACCAGACCCCGCCTTCTTCCGCGCGCTCACCCAGCGCCTGCAGGAACGCTTGCGCGCACCCTGAATTGGCGCAGCCGGGTTGGCGCGCGACTATCATCCGCAGATGGACACCAAACTGCTCGAACTGCTGGTCTGCCCCGTCACCAAAGGGCCATTGATCTTCAACCGCGAGACCCAGGAACTGCTCTCCCGCAGTGCGCGTCTGGCCTACCCCGTGCGCGACGGCATTCCCATCCTGCTGGAGCACGAGGCCCGTCCATTGACCGAAGAAGAGGCTGCGCGGCCCAACGCACCCACGCCACTGCCATGAGTTCGCGCGAAGTCCCCAGCGGCTTCACCGTTCTGATCCCGGCCCGCCTGGCTTCCACGCGGCTTCCCGACAAACCCCTGGCCGACATCGCCGGTCTGCCCATGGTGGTGCGGGTGGCGAGGCAGGCGCAACGCAGCGCCGCCCACCGCTGCGTGGTGGCGGCAGACGATGCTCGCATCGTGCAAGCCTGTGAAGCCCACGGCGTGAGCGCGATCCTGACCCGCGTCAACCATGCCAGTGGCAGTGACCGACTGGCGGAAGCCTGCTCCCTGCTCGACCTGGCCGACGACGAGGTGGTGGTCAACGTGCAAGGTGACGAGCCTCTGATCGAGCCGGACCTCATCAATGCGGTGGCGCAAGAGCTGCACGCCAGACCCGATTGCGTCATGAGCACAGCCGCCCACACCATCGACGAGCTGGCCGACTTCCTGAACCCCAACGTGGTCAAGGTGGTCATGGACCAACGCCGGACCGCACTGTATTTCAGCCGCGCGCCCATTCCCTGGTGGCGAGATGGCATGGCACACGGCTCGGCTGGCGCGCTGCCCTCACCGCCACCCCTTCGCCATGTCGGCGTGTACGGCTATCGCGCAGGTTTCCTGCGCCGCTTCCCCGGCCTTGAGCCCGCGCCACTGGAGCTCACCGAGTCGCTGGAACAGCTGCGGGTGTTGTGGCACGGCGAGCGCATTGCGGTGCACATGAGTGCAGCAGCGCCAGGCAGCGGCGTGGACACACCAGAAGACCTCGAACGGGTCCGGCGACTGCTCGCACAAGACTGACGCGATACCCTGCCGGGCAGACTTTTTCGGGGCCATGCGCCGTAAGCCGGACGCGGGGATGTGCATGCTATCCTCAAACGGTCGCCCCGGCCCCACGCCCAGGGGCGGCCGCTCGAGACAAGCGGCCAAGCCATTGAAACATCAAAGAAGGAAAGCGATGAGACTGATTTTGTTGGGCGCGCCGGGAGCCGGTAAAGGAACGCAGGCGACGTTCATTTGCCAGAAGTACGGCATCCCCCAGATTTCCACCGGTGACATGCTGCGAGCCGCCGTCAAGGCCGGTACGCCGCTGGGATTGCAAGCCAAAGCGGTGATGGAATCCGGTGGTCTGGTCAGCGACGACCTGATCATCAATCTGGTGAAGGAACGCATCGCACAACCCGATTGCACGGGCGGCTTCCTGTTCGACGGCTTCCCTCGCACGATTCCCCAGGCTGACGCCATGAAATCGGCTGGCGTCAAGCTCGACTACGTGCTGGAGATCGATGTGCCCTTCGACGCGATCATCGAGCGCATGAGCGGTCGCCGCTCGCACCCTGCTTCGGGCCGCACCTACCACGTGAAGTTCAACCCACCCAAGGTAGAGGGCAAGGACGACGTGACCGGCGAGCCGCTCATCCAGCGCGAAGACGACAAGGAAGAAACCGTGAAGAAGCGGCTGGAGGTCTACAGCGCACAGACCCGCCCGCTGGTGGACTACTACAGCAGTTGGGCGCGCACCGATGCAGCGGCTGCGCCCCGGTACCGCGCCATCAGCGGCATGGGCTCGGTGGAAGACATCACGGCGCGGGCCTTCGAAGCGTTGTCGAAGTAAGCGGGTTGCGCCCAACAAAAAACCGGCCTTGAGCCGGTTTTTTGTTGGGCGTTACGCATCAGGCTGGACTGGAACGCAACCCATACACCTTGCCACCCAGGAACACATACTCGGCCCGCACGACAGGCTCTCCCGCTTCATCCTTGAAGGTGAAGCCCACCAGAGAGAGCGTCTCGCCATTCTTGATCTCGGGCATCTGCCACTGACCCAGGCGAAACAGCGGCGCCAACTCGACTTCCCAGCGCCGATCACGTCGCGTGGGCACCACCGCCTTGGCCAGCAGCGCGGGCCCATCCACACCGGCAGTCTGTGCAGGCAATGCGCGCTGAGCCAGATCGGCAGGCACACGCAAGGCTTCGGGCAGCTCCAGCGACAGTTCAACGTGCGGATTGCGCCACCTCACATTGGTGGCCTTGCCTTCCAGGTAGATCGGTCGGCTCTGGTCAAAGCTGCTCCAGCCGTGGTGGGCCAGCGCGCCGGTGGCAACACCGCTCCATCCCAGCGCGGCGGCCACCTGAACAAATTCACGTCGTTGCATGGGGTTCTCCTTCAAACGTAAGCAATCCAGCGCCCGCAGGTGATCACGAGGATCCAGATCAACAGAGACAAAACCATGCTCGCGCGGGCCGTGATGTCCTGGAGCTGCAGCGAACGGCGTGCATGAAACCAGCCGGCATTGCAACCAGCCAACATGATCAGCGCCATCTTCGCTGTGAACACGCGGTTGGCCAACAGTTCCCCGGGTTGGGTGCCAAACATCAACAAACCCGTCACCACCGCCAGACCAAATCCAAGCCCCACCAATCCCAAGCTCAGCCGGGCCAGCGGCTCGATCGACAAGGCCGAAGCCCAGCCGAACACGCGCAGCTCCAGCAGGACGAGATTGCCCAGGATCAGGGCCACGCCGATCAGGTGCACCACCTCCAGCATCGGATAAGCCCAGGGGTGGGCACCCAGAGCGACCAGCACCTCAGGCCTCCAGCAGCCGCAACGCAAGCGCCAGACGCGCCTTCACGGGCGAGAGGCCAGCAGAATCGGGCAACGGTTGAGCGCTGTGAGGCACCACTCGACCGAAGGCGCAGCGGCTGGCCACCACCACCTCGACGCCGCTGGCCTGCGCTTGTTTCAGCGCTCGCAGCAAGTCGTCGTGCACAGTGCCGTTGCCGGTGCCAGCCACCACGATGCCGCTCAGCCGAGCCGCCGCATGGTGTCCGAGCAATGCGCGCACCACTTCGCCGTCGGCGTTGGCATGGCTGAAGATCAGCTCCACGCGCGGCAGCGCAGCAGCGCTCAGGAGCCGCTGCAGCGCTGCGGCGTCATGGGTGCCCTCGGGCGCCGACTGGGGCCACGACCTGAACATGCGCAGCTGCGCCTCTTCGACACAACCCAGCACGCCCGCATCACCCGAATCGAAAGGGTCTGTGGCGTAGGGATGCACCTTGGCCACGTCCATCGCGCCATGGATCCGCCCGGCGCACACAACCACCACGCCTTGAGCCCCAGGATGCAAGGCCACGGCCACCGCATCGCTCAGGTTCTGCGGCCCGTCGGGCACCAGCGCCGTGGACGGCCGCATTGCGCACGTCAGCACCACCGGTTTGGAAGGCCGCAAGAGCGTCTGCAGCAAGTACGCGGTTTCCTCAATCGTGTCGGTGCCGTGCGTGATCACGATGCCGGCCACCTCGGGCCGATCCAGATGAGCAGCCACCCGCGCGGCCAGCGCCTGCCACACGCCGAGCACCATGTCCTTGCTGTTGATCTGTGCCACCTGCTCCACATCGACCGGACAAGCTGACAGCGCCGGAACCATGGCCACGAGATCGCTCACCGCCACCTGCCCGGCCACATAACCCACGTTGTCGTTTGCCTGGGCTGCCCGTCCGGCAATCGTGCCGCCCGTGCCCAAAACCACGAGGCGGCGCACCTGGTTTGCATTCACCACTTGCCAAGTCCTTTGAACTGGTTAAAAATACAGATACTGGATAAGAAAACAGTGACACACCGATCGGATACCCCGCCCGGTGAGGCATCCACCACGATGAGGTTCACATGCTAGACATGCCCGCCACCCCGCCCAAGCTCACCGCCCGGCAACAGCAGATCCTGGAACTCATCCAGACCGCCATTGCCCGCACCGGCGCACCCCCCACGCGGGCCGAAATCGCCAGCGAACTGGGCTTCAAGTCGGCCAACGCGGCCGAGGAGCATTTGCAGGCCCTGGCACGCAAAGGGGTCATCGAGCTGGTCAGTGGCACCTCGCGCGGTATCCGCCTGCGAAGCGAAGACCTCCGCTCCATCAACGATTCGCGCGGGCGCCAGCTTACACTCCCGCTCCCCAGCCTGGCCCAGCTCATGCTGCCCCTGATCGGCCGTGTGGCCGCTGGCTCGCCCATCCTCGCGCAAGAGCATGTGGACCAGACCTACCACGTCGAGCGCAGCCTGTTCCAGCGCGAGCCCGACTACCTGCTCAAGGTGCGCGGCATGTCCATGCGCGACGTCGGCATCATCGACGGCGATCTGCTGGCGGTGAAATCGGCCAAGGAAGCCAAGAACGGCCAGATCGTGGTGGCCCGCCTGGGTGACGATGTGACGGTCAAGCGCTTCATGCGCCGGCAAAACCTCATCGAGCTGCACGCCGAGAACCCCGACTACAAGACCATCGTGGTCGAGCCCGGTGAGCCGTTCGAGATCGAAGGTCTCGCGGTGGGCCTCATCCGCAACAGTTTTCAAGTCTGACCCCCGGGTCACGTTGCCTCAGCAGGTGGCGGGCGTTTGGTCCGACGGGCATTCCGCTCGTCTCGTGGACACATCCCTGCGTTGGCGACTTCCTTGCAATCCTGCCTGTGTTCAACCCCTCTCTGGAGTTTCGCATGGGAAAAATCTTCAACACCAACACGTGGCGCGCCCCTTTGCAGTTGATCGACTGCTGGCTGCCATTGCCGACCCGACCCCAATCTCGTCCAGCCGTCTCGTCTGTGGCGGTCAAGGCGATGCAGCGCTTTGCACGCGCCGGCTGGCTGAACCGCGAAGCCGCCAACAGCGCTGCGCTGCAGACACACCAGCACGCGACGGCTGAACCGATGGCCTCGGCTTCATGCCGCGTCCGTGTCCTGCGTCAGGCCGACGGTCGGACTGTGAAACGCCCCGCCATGCGTCTTGTCATATCCGGCCCCATCAACGACGTGTGTGCCGAACTGGACCGGCTCGCCGCACTGGAGCAGGCCTCCATGGCACGCGTCGCCTGAGGCGGCAGGGGCAATCGCGCGAGGCGCGCGGGCACAATACGCCCATGAACATAGTGATTCTTGACGACTATCAGGACGCGGTCAGAAAGCTGAAATGCGCCGAAAAACTGGAGCCGTACCCCGCCAAGGTATTCACCAACACCGTCAAGGGGGTCGGGCAACTGTCGATCCGGCTGCGTGACGCCGATGTGCTGGTGCTGATCCGCGAACGCACCCAGATTTCTCGCCAACTCATCGAAAAACTGCCCCGACTCAAGCTCATCGCCCAGACGGGGCGCGTGGGCGCTCACCTGGACGTGGCGGCTTGCACTGAGCGAGGTATCGCAGTCGCCGAGGGCGTGGGGTCGCCCGTGTCCACCGCCGAACTCACCTGGGCACTGGTCATGGCGTCAATGCGCCGGATTCCCCAATATGTGTCCAACCTGAAGCACGGCGCCTGGCAGCAAGCGGGGCTCAAGTCGGCAGCCATGCCGACCAATTTTGGTGTCGGCATGGTGTTGGGAGGCAAGACGCTCGGCGTCTGGGGCTATGGCCGTATCGGCCAGTTGGTGGCCGGGTATGGACGCGCTTTCGGCATGCAGGTGATGGTCTGGGGCAGCGAGGCATCGCGCGCACGGGCTGTGGCCGATGGCTTCGCAGCCGCAGAAAACCGGGAATCCTTTTTTGCCTCTGCCGACGTGCTTTCCCTGCATTTGCGGCTGAGCGACACGAGCGCAGGCTGCGTCACGCTGGAGGACCTGGGTCGCATGAAACCCACGTCATTGCTGGTGAACACCTCGCGCGCGGAACTCATCGAACCCGAGGCCTTGCTGGCTGCACTCAACCGGGGGCGCCCGGGGCTGGCGGCGGTCGACGTGTTCGAATCCGAACCGATCCTGCAAGGACATGCGCTGCTGCGGCTGGAGAACTGCATTTGCACCCCCCACATCGGCTATGTGGAGCAGGACAGCTACGAACAGTACTTCTCGTCCGCCTTCGACAACGTGGTCAATTTCATCAAGGGCACGCCCACCAACATCGTGAATCCTGGCGCGCTGCAGGTTCGCCGCTGAGCGGCAACCCATCTGAAAAGAAACGCCGCATCTGCGGCGTTTCTTTTTAAACCCCGGCGAAGCGCTCAGCTCTTCTTGCCCGACTGGCTCGAGCGATCTGCCTCACTCGGCAGGTCGAAATCAAGCACTTCGAAATCGATGAGATTGCCATCCGCTTCCCGGATCTCAAAATCTGCCGGCTGCGTTGGTTTGGCCGAAAGCTCCACTGGCTCGCTCACCTCCGCCAACGAGGCCTCAAAGCCGTCCATCTCCGAGAAGTCGTCCAGGTTGATGTCCAGGCCCAGGCGGGAAGAAGCTGGATGCATGTGATCCAGGCCCATGGGCTGGGTATGGCGCTCCGAGGCGTCGTGCAGGGATGCGCTCACCCGGGGCATCTGCTTGTCAGCCGCCTTGAGCGGCTGCATGGCCGTGTGTTGAAAATCGCCCACCGCGCGCGGGGCTGCTGCGTCAGGCCTGATGAGGTCTTTGGCGATGGCATGCAGCATCAGCAACTCGCGATACGCCTCCAGGTCGAACACCTCGGAGGCACTGTCGGTGGCGTCACGAAAGATCGACTGCTCGATGAGATCGAGCACCCTGGGCTCTGGCCACAGCGCCTGGATGCGGCTGAACGCGGTTTCGTACGCCTCGAGCCCCCTGCCGCGCTGGGAGTAGCTGTCAAACGGTGGCGCTCCCGCGTTGAACACGTGGTTGAACTCTTCGCGCAAGTTCTCATAGTCGCCGCGCCGTCCGAGCCGGTGGTAGATGTGGAACAGGTCCAGATACGTCAGTGCGCTGGGTTCGTGGCTTTCCGCCAGATGGTCCTTGAGCACCTGAATGGCCTGCTCGTCCTCTCCCAGGGACACAAAGAAATCGGCTTGCTGCTGCACGTCGAACAGCTCTTCGGTGGCCACCGAACGGGACACGCTCATCGCGCTGGTGGAGAACTCCCGGCGATCGCGAGCCGACAGCGGGGCTGCTGCATCCTCTTGGGCTCCCGGAGCCTTGAGCTTCAATGCGTTTTCGTTGGCGCGGGTCAAGGCGTCGAACGACGAATCCTGGTCGAGGTCAAGATCCAGGTCAACACCGCCGCCCAGCGGCGTGAAGCCCGATGGCGCCTTGGACGTGCCGTCCTCAGACTCCAGCGGCACCAACACGGTTTTCTCCTCTTCCTCGGGCGCCCACCAAGCCCGAGAAGCTTCGGAGCCTTGAACCACGGCCACCTGACGGCGGCGTGACATCAGGAGCACAGCCAGCAGGGCCAACAGCAGCAAGGCTCCCAGCAGATACACCAGCCAGTTCTGGTAGCGCTGGGCCAGCGATTGCTCAAGCTGTGAGTTGAGATCGCCCAGCGCGGCCTGGGACTGTGCCTGTTCCTGGCGCAGCCGCGCCACCTCGGACTCCAGTGCAGAGACCTTTTGTGCATCGCGCAAGATGTCTTCGGGCGAGGCGTTGATACTTTTCCAGAGCAAGGCGGCTGCTGCGCGTGTTTCTTCGGACGCACTGGGCTCGCTGAGCAGCAAAGGCGAGAGTTTGAGCGTGGGGTCCCGTTCAATGCCGGTGGTGAGGTCGATCGGATCCAGCTGCAACCGGGGCGCCGCCACCACAGGCGGCTTGGCAGGGGCACGGCGCACCACCGAGGCGGGGCGCTGCGCGGGTGCATCTGCGCGGGCTGGCGCTGCCGGTCGGGGTTGCGCCGCTCCCGGGGTCTGTCCTGCGGCAGGCGCGGGAGCAGATGATGAAGCGGACGCTGAAGGCGCACCGGGGACATTGGCCACTGCCGGCGCTCGGGCCGCAGTTGCCGCCACGGCCGAAGGCGCCACCGCCGCTGCAACCGGCTCGTTGACCAGATCGGCCAACAACACGAAACGGCGCGTGAATTGCGTGCCGCATCCGGCTCGCACATAGAGCGTGACAAAGGGCTCGTTGACTGGCAGGCTGGACTGAATCCGGACCGACGCTTCCGCATCTGGCGCGGTCTTTTGTGGCGAAGTGCGCACGAGGTTTGCCGAAACCTGGGTGTCGCCGTAGAACACGTCTGTCTCGATGCAGAGGTTGGCGAGATCCTCGCCGGGAGACAACAGCACCTGCACCCGAACATCAAGTGCGCGTCCGATCATGGCGGCGCCACTGTGCCGCCCGAGGGTCACGGCGGAGCTGCTCAGGGCAGTTGATAGCAAAATACAACCTGTCCAGTACTTGCGCACGCCAGACTTCCTTCTTTCGTTCGTTGGGCGATTCTGTCATAGCTCCAGAAGCTCTCATTCCAAATACAACACACTTATGCAACCCATCTTTCAGAACACGGGCATTGTTGGAACCGGCGCCATGGGCCGCGGCATCGCCCAGATGGCGGCACAGGCGGGCAGTCAGGTCTGGCTGTTCGATGTTCAGCCGGGCGCAGCACTTGCAGCCCGTGATGCACTGCACAACACCTGGCAGACCCTGGTCAACAAAAACAAGATGCAGGCCGAGCAGATGCAGGCCTGCGTGGACCGCCTGCAACTGGCCAGTGCCTTGAACGACCTCGCTCCCTGCGATCTGGTCGTTGAGGCCATCGTCGAGCGGCTCGACGTCAAGCAGCGCCTCTTCGGTGAACTCGAAGGCATCGTCGGGCCAGAGGCGGTGCTGGCCACCAACACCTCGTCCCTGTCGATCACCGCCATTGCCGCGCCGCTCAAACGCCCCGCGCAACTGGCTGGCTTTCACTTCTTCAACCCGGTGCCGCTGATGCGCGTGGTCGAAGTCATCGCCGGCCTGAAGACCAGCACATCGGTGTGCCAGGGCCTGACCGACTTCACCCGCCAGTTCGGCCACACACCCGTGACCGCGCAGGACACGCCGGGCTTCATCGTGAACCACGCCGGGCGCGGCTACGGCACCGAGGCGCTGCGGGTGGTGGGCGAGCGCGTGGCGGACTTCGCCACCATCGACCGCATCCTGAAAGACCAGATGGGCTTTCGTCTCGGCCCGTTCGAGCTGATGGACCTGACCGCGCTGGACGTGTCACACCCGGTGATGGAGTCGATCTACCACCAGTACTTTGAAGAACCCCGCTACCGCCCCAGCGTGATCACCGCACAGCGCTTGGCTGGCGGCGTGGTGGGCAAGAAGGTGGGCGAAGGTTTTTATGCCTACGACCAGGGCGTGGCCCAGGTGCCGGCAGAGCCCGCTGCGCCGGTGGTGGCCGAGATGCCGCCGGTGTGGGTGTCGCCCAAGGCGGCGCGGCGCGGCGAGCTCTACCAACTGCTCAAAGACCTGGGTGCGCAGATCGAAACCGCGGCGGCGCCCTCTTCTGCCGCGCTGATCCTGGTGGCGCCGCTGGGCCTGGACGTGACCACGCTGGCTGCGGTGGAGCGGCTGGACGCCACGCGCACCGTGGGCATCGACATGATGCTGGACGATGCTTCCGTGAAACGCCGGGTGCTGGCCACCAACCCCGCCACGCGCCCCGACATGGCGCAGGCGGCACACGCACTGTTTGCGCGCGACGGCAAGGCGGTCAGCGTGATCCGCGACAGCGGCGGTTTCGTCACGCAGCGCGTGGTGGCCACCATCGTCAACATCGCGGCCGACATGTGCCAGCAGGGTGTCTGCTCACCCGCCGATCTGGACGTGGCCGTCACGCTGGGTCTGGGTTACCCCATGGGTCCGCTGGCCATGGGCGACCGCATCGGCCCGACCAACATGCTGGAGATCCTGTTCAACCTGCAGACGGTCTACGGCGACCCGCGTTACCGCCCTTCCCCCTGGTTGCGCCGCCGTGGCGCACTGGGCCTGAGCCTCACGCACGAGGAAGCCTGACATGACCGCGAGCCTCAAGAGCCACAGCCATGGCCAGACCATGGTGTTGACCATCAGCAACCCCGAGCACCGCAACGCGCTGGGCCCCGACATGTACGCCGCGGGTGTGGAAGCGCTCAACGTGGCCGAGAGCAGCCCCGAGGTGCGCAGCGTGGTGATCACCGGCGAGGGCAACCACTTCTGCGCCGGTGGCAACCTGCAGCGCCTGCTGGCCAACCGACAGCAGCCGCACGAAGTGCAGGCGCAAAGCATCGAAGGCCTGCACAACTGGATCGAGACCATCCGCGCGTTTCCCAAACCGGTGGTGGCGGCGGTTGAAGGCTCCTGCGCCGGCGCTGGCTTCTCGCTCGCGCTGGCCTGCGACATGGTCGTGGCCGCGCACAGCAGCGTGTTCGTCATGGCCTACAGCAACGTGGGTCTGTCGCCCGACGGCGGCGCCAGCTGGAGCCTCATGCGTGCCCTGCCCCGCGCCACGGCGCTGCAATTGCTGATGTGCGGCGACCGCATCGGCGCTGAACGCCTGCAGCAGCTCGGCGTGATCAACACCGTGAGCGCCACCGGCGAAGCGCTCACCGATGCGCTGGCGCTGTGCGAGCGCCTCAACGCGCGCGCCCCGAACGCGCTGGCCAGCATCAAGGAGCTGGCCAACGACGCGCCCACCGCGCCGCTGCACGCGCAGCTGGGCGCCGAGCGCGATCACTTCGTGCGCAACCTGCACCACGCCAACGCGGGCGAAGGCATCGACGCCTTCATCAACAAGCGGCCCGCGCAATACCGTTGAACCGCCGCTGAAATGCGGCCCGCGCGGAGCCTCTGCGCGCATACCCTGAGCCTGTTGCCACGTCCCAGTGGCGACAATCATCGACTTTCCAGTCACTCAAAAGACAGCCCATGGACGAACCGATTCTGACAATGGAAGAACGCGAGGCGATCAACAGTGGTCGCTGGTTCTCCACCCTCTCTCCTTCCCTGCGGCACGACATACTCCGATGCGCTTACGTCAAGCGATTCAAGGACAGCGATCTCATCGTTGCCCGCGGCGATCCACCCTCCGAATGGACGGCGGTGGCCAAGGGTGCCGTGCGCGTGAGCTCCACCTCGCTCTCGGGCAAGCAGATCACGCTGACCTACGTGGAGCCGGGCGTGTGGTTTGGCGACGTGGCGATGTTCGACGGCGACCAGCGCACGCACGACGCCTATGCCCATGGACCCACCACGCTCTTGTGCGTGGCGCGCACCGATTTTCAGAAGATCCTGAGCTCCCACGTGGAGCTGTACGAAGCGCTGATGCGCCTGCAGGCGCGGCGCATCCGCACGCTCTTCGGCCTGGTGGAAGACCTCAACACCTTGCCGCTGCGCGCGCGCCTGGCCAAACAGCTGCTGCATCTGGTGCGCAGCTACGGTGTGCCTTGCCTGTCCGACGGCAGCGAGATGCGCATCGGTTTGCAGCTGGCGCAGGAAGAACTGGCTCAACTGCTCGGTGCTTCGCGCCAGCGGGTCAACCAGGAACTCAAGTCGATGGAGCGCGACGATGCGATCCGCATCGAACAGGGCGGGCTCGTGGTGCGCAACCGGGACATGCTGATGCGCATCGCGGAAGCCGAGTCCTGAGGCTCTGCGTGAGGGCCTCCTCTCCCACTTCACACCAAGGCCTTCACGCATGAGCGACACCCAGAATTTCACCGGCACCCGCGCCGTTTCGGGCCAACACACGTTCGACGAAGCCGCGCTGGCCACCTGGCTGCAGAGCCGCCTGCCGGGTTTTGAAGGTCCGCTCACGGTGGAGATGTTCAAGGGCGGTCAGTCCAACCCCACCTACAAGCTCATCACGCCGCAGCGCGCCTACGTGATGCGCGCCAAGCCCGGCCCGGTGGCCAAGCTGCTGCCCTCGGCCCATGCCATCGAACGCGAATTCCGCGTGATGAGTGCGCTGCACGGCACCGGCGTGCCGGTGGCGCAGATGCACGTGTTGTGCGAAGACGAGTCGGTGATCGGTCGCGCGTTCTACATCATGGAGTGCGTCAACGGGCGTGTGCTGTGGGACCAGTCGCTGCCCGGCATGACGAACGAACAACGCAGCGATATCTACAACGAGATGAACCGCGTCATCGCGGCGCTGCACACCGTCAAGCCACTGGCCATCGGCCTGGACGGCTACGGCAAACCGGGCAACTACTTCGAGCGCCAGATCGGTCGCTGGAGCAAGCAGTACGTGGCCTCCATCACCCAGCCCATCCCCGAGATGGACCGGCTCATGGCCTGGCTGCCCAACAACATTCCGGCCATGGCGCGCGACGAGTCCATGCTCTCGGTGGTGCACGGCGACTTCCGGCTCGACAACCTGATGTTCCACAGCGAAGAGCCGCGCGTGCTCGCGGTGCTCGACTGGGAACTCTCCACCCTGGGCCATCCGCTGGCCGACTTCAGCTACCACTGCATGTCCTGGCACATCCCGCCCGGCCTGTTTCGCGGCATCGGCGGGCTCGACGTGAAAGCGCTGGGCATTCCCACGGAAGACGAGTACATCGCGCTGTACTGCGAACGCACCGGCATCGCCCAACCCGCGCAGCTCAAGGCCGACTGGAACTTCTACCTCGCCTACAACATGTTCCGCCTTGGGGCCATCCTGCAAGGCATTGCCAAGCGGGTCGAGGCCGGCACGGCATCGAGCGACCAGGCGGTCAAGTCCGCCGCCGGCGCCCGCCCCATGGCCGAGATGGCCTGGCGATTCGCCAGCGGCAACTGAACCGTTTCAAACACCCGATCACCCACAGGAGACACGATGAATTTCGACTACACCGACAAGGTCAAGGCCATGCGCGAGCGCCTGCTGGCGTTCATGGACGAGCACATTTATCCGAACGAAGCGCGCTTCTTTGCCGAGATCGCGGCCAACCGCGCCAAGGGCAATGCGTGGATTCCGACCACCATCATTGAAGAGCTCAAGCCCAAGGCCCAGGCCGCCGGCCTGTGGAACCTGTTCCTGCCGCGCAGCCCGCGCGCGCCACAAGGTTTGTCCAACCTCGAATACGCACCCATGTGCGAGATCATGGGCCGCGTGCCGTTCGCCGCCGAGGTGTTCAACTGCTCGGCCCCCGACACCGGCAACATGGAAACCTTCGAGCGCTACGCCAGCGAAGAACTCAAGGACCAGTGGCTGGAGCCGCTGCTGCGCGGCGAGATCCGCTCGGCCTTCCTGATGACCGAGCCCGACGTGGCCTCGTCCGACGCGACCAACATCGAATGCCGCATCGAGCGTGATGGCGACGAGTACGTGATCAACGGGCGCAAGTGGTGGTCGTCGGGTGCGGGCGACCCACGCTGCGCGGTCTACATCGTCATGGGCAAGAGCAACCCCGATGCGCCGCGCCATTCACAGCAGTCGATGATCATCGTGCCGGCCAACAGCCAAGGCGTGACCATCGTGCGTCCGCTCTCGGTGTTCGGCTACGACGACGCACCGCACGGCCACATGGAGGTGCTGCTCAAGAACGTGCGCGTGCCGGTGGGCAACCTGCTGCTGGGCGAAGGCCGTGGTTTCGAGATCGCGCAAGGTCGCTTGGGCCCCGGGCGCATCCACCACTGCATGCGCTCCATCGGCGCGGCTGAGCGCGCCATGGAGCTCATGTGCAAGCGGCTCAACAGCCGCGTCGCTTTCGGCAAACCGGTGTCGGCCCAGTCGGTTTGGCACGAGCGTCTGGCCGATGCACGCTGCCGCATTGAAATGGCGCGCCTGCTCACGCTCAAGGCCGCCTACATGATGGACACGGTGGGCAACAAGGTGGCCAAGGCCGAGATCGCGATGATCAAGGTGGTGGCGCCCAACATGGCCTGCGACATCATCGACATGGCCATCCAGGCGCACGGCGGTGGTGGCGTGAGCGACGATTTCCCGCTGGCCTACAGCTATGCCAACCAGCGCACGCTGCGTCTGGCCGACGGCCCGGACGAGGTGCACCGCATGTCGATCGCCAAACTGGAACTGGCCAAACACATGCTCGTGAAAACCGAGGTGGAGATGCCCATCACGCGCGGCTCCTGAGCGCGCCCTGCCCGCTGGCTGTTCAGCGGGCAGCCATCTCCAGTGCCCGCTGGCTGGCCCGGTCGAACAGGCCGAAGGCGTGCAAAGCGGTGCCTGTGTCACCTTTGCGGTCGATCTGCATGCGCATGTAGGTCTTGCCGCGCTGCAGCATGAGCATCACCGGGGTCTCGTCAGAAACTGGCTCGGGCCAATCCATCAGCCGCTGTTCGGTCTCGCTGTCGATCCAGCGTCTGGCCATCTCGGGCGCATCGGTGAGCACCGCGTAACGAGCCCAGAACCCCCGATCAGGCCCTGCCCAGCCGGCATCCCGGTACATGGACAGCCACCGGACTTCGTCGGGCACCACGCCAGCCATGGTTTGCAGATCGTCTGTGTACTGTGAATAGAGTGCGCGCGATTGCGCCTCAAGCACCTCTTTGAGCCTGCGGTTCATCACCACCACATTGCCCTCTTGTTTGAGGCCCAGGTCGGCGCGCGCCATCAGCTCCATGCCTTGAATGAAAGGGCGAGAGGTCTCCAGGCACTGGATGCGCACCGGGCGATCCTGCCATCGGCCAGCAAGCGCGTACGCACCACCCACCCGGGGGTTGAAACTCAGTGCATGGTCGTGCGCCCATTTGGCCAGCGGCGCCGAGCGAGCACGCCTCCACGGCGATGGGATCAAGACATTGGGGAAGTCAGCGAACATGGTTTTGCGTTTTACCTTAGAGTGCGGCGACTTGCGCATGGCAAGCCCTCACAGAAAGGCCGATTTGATGATCAATGTCCACTCTTGGCCCACTCCCAACGGCCACAAGGTCCACGTCATGCTCGAAGAATGTGGATTGCGACTGGGTCGAGACTGGCAAGTCCATGCCGTCAACATCGGTCAGGGCGACCAGTTCAAGCCCGAATTTCTGAAGATCAGCCCGAACAACAGGATCCCGGCACTGGTCGACTCCGATGGCCCGGACGGCAAGCCCATCAGCCTGTTCGAGTCGGGCGCCATCCTGCTGTACCTGGCGGCCAAGACGGGGAAATTTCTGCCGAAGTCCGATCGCGCAAAGTTCAAGGTGCTGGAGTGGCTGATGTTCCAGATGGGCGGCGTGGGGCCGATGCTGGGCCAGGCGCACCACTTCCGCATCTACGCACCCGAGAAGATCGAGTACGCCGTCAACCGGTACACCAACGAAGCCAAACGCCTTTACGGTGTGATGAACAAACAGCTGGAACATCAGAAGTTCATCGCTGGCAACCAGTACAGCATCGCCGACATCGCCATTTTTCCCTGGCTGCGCAGCTGGCAGAACCAGGGCATCGACTGGGTGGACTACCCACACCTCAAGGTCTGGTTTGACAAGATCGCGGCCCGCCCCGCTGTGCAACGCGGTGTGGCGGTGCTCGCCGATGCCCGCAAACCGCTCACCGACGACAAGTCCCGCGACATCCTGTTTGGCAAAACGCAGTACGAAAAACGCTGAAAGTTGGGGTCCAGTTCAGAACCCGGCATTTCAGCAGGTACAATTCGCAGCTTAGTCGGAGCGTAGCGCAGCCTGGTAGCGCATCTGCTTTGGGAGCAGAGGGTCGCGAGTTCGAATCCCGCCGCTCCGACCATTCATCAAGAAAAGAAAAAGGCCCACTCTGTGGGCCTTTTTTCTGTGTGCTGCCGGTTATCTGTCTGCCCGTAGCTCAACCGGATAGAGCAGCTGCCTTCTAAGCAGCAGGTCGGGGGTTCGAGTCCCTCCGGGCAGGCCATCCCGACACGGCCACGCCGTGTGGCGTACGCGAGCGCTCCCACTGGGCCACATGCTCGCCCAGCTGGTGAGCCGTGATGGCCGACAACGTCCAACCCAGATGGCCATGCCCGGTGTTGTAGAACACGTTGGACTGTCGGCCTGCACCCACGCGCGGCATCATGTTCGGCATCATGGGTCGCAGACCTGCCCAAGGCTCCACCCGGCGTGTGCTCACCCCGGGAAAACATTGGTTCACCCAATCCACCAATGGCCGGATGCGGTCGGCGCGGATGTCGTGGTTGATGCCGTTGAACTCGGCGGTGCCAGCCACGCGGAAACGGTCCAGGCCCAATCGGCTGGTCACCAGCTTGGTTTCGTCGTCCAGCAGGCTCACCTGCGGCGCAGCGGCCTGGCTTTGCTCGTCGTTCAGCATCACGGTGATGGAGTAACCCTTGACCGGGTAGACGTTGAGCCGGTCGCCAAGCTGGGCACCCAGCGCGCGGCTGTGAACGCCGGCGCTGATCACCACGGCGTCGGCGTTCACCACCTGCCCGTCGGCCAGCGTCACCTGCGCGGTGGTGCCGGTGCTGCGCACGCGGGCCACCGTCTGGCCGGTCATGAGCTTCACGCCCAGGCGGGCGCAGGCCTGGCTCAGGCCGTGGGTGAACTTGTGGATGTCGCCGGTGCTGTCGCTCTCGGTGAAATAGCCACCGAAGTAGTCGCCTTGCAGCGTGGGCTCGATGGCGCGCATCTCGTCGAGTGTGACGGCGCGGCGCGGCAGGCCGCCTTCGCTCAGCAATTTGGACACCTCGCCCGCGTGCTCGAAGCCGGTGCGGTCGCGGTAGATGTGCAGGATGCCCTGCTGCTTCAAATCGAAGTCGATGCCCTCGGCCCGGGCCCAGCCGAACAGGTGCTCGCGCGCCGCGATGGCCAGGCGCGTGGTGGCCACGGTGTTGCTGCGGTATTTCGGGATGGAGGCGACGAACTCGGCGAACCAGCTGAGCTTGTGCCAGCTGGGCTTGGGGTTGACCAAGAGCGGCGCGTCGGCCTTGAACATCCACTTCAGGCCCTTGAGCAAGGTGGAGGGATGGGTCCAGACCTCGGCGTTGGAGGCCGAGAGCTGACCGCCGTTGGCATGGCTGGTTTCCATGCCCGCGTAGCGGTGTTTTTCAATCAGGGTGACCTGGTGGCCCTGACGGGCCAGGGCGTAGGCGCTGGTGACGCCGGTGATGCCGCCGCCGATGACGATGAGGTGTGCCATGGGAATCTCGCTTGCAAAGTCGTCAAACAATGGAGGACACGATCCGCACACCGTGTGCGGACCATGACCCCCTCTGTTTGTGACCTGAGAGATTCACCGGCCCTTGGGGCTGGCTTGCTCCTGCGGTGGGCCGGGGGACGAATCCCGGCCACTCTTCAGAGTGTGATGCGTGTCGACCGGTCCTTTTGCCTGAGAGTTTCCGGGGCGGTTGCTCCTTCGGCGCCGGCTTGTCCTGCAAGCCGGTCTCTCCCGGTCGACGTGTTTGAAGCGCTTATTGTGCCTGCAGCTGGATCGATTTTGCGATGGCCCGGAACTGCTGGATGCCGTCGGCGTAGGCCTTGTCCACCGCTTTCAATGACAGGGGTTTGGCCAGCAACTGGCTGTTGGCCTCCAGCGCCTGGTGCACGCCGGGATCGGCCAGCGTCTCGGTGATGGCTTTGTGCAATGCGTTGACCACGGGCTCCGGGGTGTCCTTCTTCACGAAGTAACCGGTCCAGATGTTGAAGGTGAAGTCCTTGAGCTGCGTGCTCTCGGTGATGGCGGGGTAGCTTTTCACGCTCTCCAGCCGCTCGCCGTTGAGCATGGCCAGCACCTTGACGCGGCCGCTCTTGTGCATGTCGTCGTACTTCTTGCCATAGGGCGCGAGGAAAAAGTCGACCTGGCTGGCCAGCAGATCCTGCTCGGCCGGTGCCGCGCCCTTGTACGGCACATGCACCATGGGAATGCCGGTGACCTTGGACAGGTGCTCGCCGAGCAGGTGGTAGAACGAGCCCGGGCCGACGCTGGCGTAGGTCAGGGGCCGGCCCTGCTGCGCCGCCTTGCGGGCCTGGTCGAGGAACTCGTCCACGTTGCTGGCGGGGAAATCCTTGCGGGCGAGAAACGCGATCTGCGCGGTGGCGATCATCTGCACGAGACGAAAGTCTTCGCTCTTGAACTTGATGGAAGCAATGGCCAGCGGGGCCAGGATCAGCTCGTTGGGCGAGCCCTGGAACACGGTGTAGCCGTCGCTGGCACCGTTGAGCACTTTTTGCGCGGCAATCGACCCGCTGGCGCCGCCCAGGTTTTCAATGACGACGGGCTGGCCCAGCTGCTTGCCCAGCGTGTTGTTCACCGAGCGCGCGATCACGTCCGACAGGCCACCGGCCGGATAAGGAACCATCAACGTCACCGGTCGGCTGGGGTAACTCTGCGCAAGTGCCGCGCCCGACAGGCTGGCCAGTGCGATGGCGGCGGAGGCCATCAGGGTCTTGAAGGGGCTGTTCATGGGCGTCTCCAGTGGTTTCAGGGGTGGGTGGGGGAAAGCAGTTCGTTCACCAACGCGATCCAGTAGGCGGAGCCGGTGGCGATGTTGTGGTCGTTGAAGTCGTAGGCGGGGTTGTGCACCATGCAGGCGCCGGGCTCCTGACCGGCGCCGTTGCC